>CANFMY010000018.1 GCA_947448375.1 Comamonadaceae bacterium
ATGCGCTCGAATCGGTCGATTTTCATGCCGAAGAGTTGCGTGTCGAGGACTTTGTCTACAAGGGCTACAACGGCGTGATGTGCGTCGAAGCCGGAGGGCCACCCGCGGGCACCGGGTGTGGCGGATACGTGGTGGGCCAGACAGTCAAGCTGCTCAAGGAGCATCACCTGCTGGAAGACACCGACGTCGTGATTTTTGATGTGCTCGGCGATGTGGTGTGCGGCGGCTTTGCGGCTCCCTTGCAGCACGCCGACCGCGCCTTGATCGTCACGGCCAACGACTTCGACTCGATCTTCGCCATGAATCGTATCGTGCAAGCGATCGGGGCCAAATCGAAGAACTACAACGTGCGACTCGGCGGGGTGATCGCGAACCGCAGCGACGCGACCGACCAGATCGACAAGTTCAATGCGGTGGTGGGACTCAAGACCATGGCGCACTTTCCCCACCTGGACGAAATTCGCCGCAGCCGTCTCTCCAAGTCCACGCTCTTCGAACTCGAAGCCACGCCTGCCGTGAAGGCCGTGCAAGACGAGTACATGCGGCTCGCTGCGTCCTTGTGGGTGGGCTCGGACCCCTTGCCGGCCGTGCCCATGAAGGACCGTGACATTTTTGATTTGTTGGGGTTTGATTGATGCAACACACCAGCTACCTGGAACGCCGAGGCCAGATCGAGGCCTACTTTGACCGCACCGCCGCCAAGGCCTGGGAACGTCTGACCTCCGATGCGCCGGTCGGCCGCATCCGGGCCACTGTGCGCGCCGGGCGCGATCAAATGCGCAGCACCCTGCTGTCATGGTTGCCCGCGGACTTGTCTGGACAGCGTCTCCTGGATGCCGGCTGTGGCACCGGAGCCCTGGCCGCCGAGGCGGCCAGCCGGGGGGCTCATGTGGTCGCCATCGATCTGTCGCCCACGCTGGTTCAGCTGGCACGCGAGCGTTGGGAAGCTGACCCGCTCTCCAGCACCGTGTCGGGACAGATCGAGTTTCTGAGTGGTGACATGCTGGATGCGGCGCTGGGTCATTTTGATCACATGGTCGCCATGGATTCGCTGATTCACTACGACCTGCCCGATCTGGTCAAGGCCCTGGAGACGCTCTCCCACCGTTGCGAGCGAACCATGGCGTTCACCTTTGCGCCGCACTCGGCGCTGTTGTCGGCCATGCACCGTGTGGGGCGCTGGTTTCCGCGCAGCGATCGATCGCCCTCGCTGGCGCCCATGCGTCAGGACGAATTGCATCGACAACTGAGCAACACCCTGGGTACCCAGGGATGGCAAGAGGGCGATAGCCAGCGAGTGGCCAGCGGGTTCTATACCTCGCAGGCCTGGCAGTGGAGGCGCGCATGCGCCTGAGCTTGAAGCCGCCCGCCTGGATGTTGGCACTGGCCAGTCGCTATGTGCCCTTCGCCGATGCGGTCTCGCATGACTTGCCGCTCGGGCGGCTGTTGCGCTTGTCTTTGTTTCAAGCGGCCATTGGCATCACCTTGGCCTTGCTGGTGGGGACCCTGAACCGGGTCATGATCGTGGAACTGGGCGTGCCCGCCTGGTGGGTGGCGATGTCGGTGGCACTGCCGCTGGTCTTTGCGCCCTGGCGCGCCCTCATTGGCTATCGCAGTGATACCCATCCCTCGTCGCTGGGCTTGCGTCGTTTGCCCTACTTGTGGGTGGGGGGCTTGCTGATGTTTGGCGGCCTGGCCATCATGCCGTTTGCGTTGTTGGCATTGGCCGAGCCCCGTGAAGGCTATCTCTGGGCCGGCCGCATCGGTGCTGCCCTGGCCTTCCTGCTGGTGGGCGCTGGTATCCAGATGACGCAGACATCCGGGCTGGCACTGGCCACGGACATTGCCCCGGAGGACAAGCGACCCCGCGTGGTGGCGCTGCTGTACGCCATGCAGTTGCTGGGCATGGTGGTGGGCAGTGCAGGCCTGGGGTGGCTCTTGCAAGATTTTTCGCCGGTGCGACTGATCCAGGTGGTTCAGTCATCGGCGGTGGTGGTGGTGGCACTGTGTCTGATCTCCTTGTGGAAGCAGGAGGCGCGTGGACAGCGGCGCGGACGCCGGGATCCCGATGGGTTTGCGCAGAACTGGAAGCGCTTGATGGCCATACCGCAAATGCGTCGCTTCCTGTGGACCGTGGGTTTGGGCACGTCGGCCTTCAGCATGCAGGATGTCTTGCTCGAGCCCTTTGGGGGCGAGGTGTTGTTGCTGGACGTGGGACTCACGAGTTCGCTGACCGCGCTCAGTGCGGGCGGTTCGCTGCTGGCGTTTCTGGTCTCGGCGCGCGCCTTGTCCAAGGGCCTGGACGCCTGTCGCCTGGCTGCACTCGGTGCGTTACTGGGCTTGCCGGCATTCGCTTGCGTGATTTTTTCTGCACCGCTGGACTCCAGTGGCTTGTTTCGTCTGGGCAGCGGCTTGATCGGCTTTGCCGGTGGGCTGTTCTCGGTGGGCATGCTGGTCGCCGCGATGGACATTCCTGAAAAAGAACTCACCGGCATGGTGCTGGGTGCCTGGGGTGCGGTGCAAGCCACCGCCACCGGACTGTCCATGGCGCTGGGGGGTGTCGTGCGCGACACCGTGGCCTCGTTGGCGACATCGGGCTGGCTGGGTGAGCCCCTGAATTCACCGGCCACCGGTTACAGCTTTGTCTTTCATCTTGAAATCTATTTTTTGTTTGTGGTCTTGATTGCGCTCGGTCCTCTGGTTCGACGCCGTCACAGCTCACGAGCGGCAACACAGCCACTGGGTCTGGCTGAATTGCCGGGTTAACGTTTGACCCCCGTCCCACTGTAAGGAGACAACCCATGGAAACCGGTGCAATCACTCAGTACATTGATGTGGCCCAAATTGTTCTGTACATGTTCTGGATATTTTTTGCCGGCCTGATCTACTACCTCGCACGCGAAAACCACCGCGAGGGCTACCCGATGGACTCGGGTCGTGAGAACGGGCCGAAGATCACGGGCTGGCCCGTGCCCGAACCCAAAACCTTCAAGATGGCCGATGGTCACGTGATTGTGGCGCCGGACGTCAATCGTCCTGACGGCACCTACCACGCCCAGCCTGCCTGGGGATGGAATGGGGCACCGCTGGACCCGGTGGGAGACCCGCTGCTGGCCGGCGTCGGGCCTGGCGCCTGGGCCCAGCGAGCGGATGTGCCGGACATGACTCATCATGGTGAGGTCAAGATTGTGCCCTTGCGCGTGGCGACCGATCACCGGATCTCGGCTCAGGACACCAACCCGATCGGCTTGCCGGTGATCGGGGGCGATGGTGATGTGGCGGGGCATGTATGCGACGTATGGGTGGACCGTGCAGAAGCACTGCCCAGGTACCTGGAGGTGTCGCTGCCCGATGGACAACGGGTGTTGACGCCGATTCCCTTTGCTCGAATTCGCCGCACCGAAGTGGTGGTGAACGCCATTTTGTCGACGCAATTCAGCCAGGTGCCCAAACTGCGCCACGCGGAGCAGATCACCCTCCTCGAGGAGGAGAAAGTCTCGGCCTATTACGGTGCCGGGACCCTGTACGCCACACCGTATCGCCAGGAGCCCATATTTTGAGCCTCCAGCACGAGCATGAATTCGAGGCGGCACCGGGCTTGCCCGAGGCCTTGCCCTTGAACGAACACGTCATCTGGCAAGGAGCCCCGAGCGCAACCCTGTTGGCCATGCACGCCTTGCACATGCGCAAGCTCGCCCTGTACTTCGTGGCGATGCTGTGCGTGCAAGCCTTGTACCTGGCGGGTGAACCGGGTGCAGCCGTGTGGCCATCGGTGTTGCTGAGCGGGGCGCTGGCCTGCCTCTGTCTGCTGCTGCTGGCCGGGGTGGCCTGGTATTCGGCGCGAACCACGCTTTATACCTTGACCAATCGACGTGTCGTGATGCGCATCGGCATGGTGCTCACCATCACCCTGAATCTGCCGCTCAAACGACTCGAGTCGGCGTCAGTTCGCTCGCTGAACAACGGGGCCGGCGATCTGGCGCTTGGACTCAAAGGGTCAGGGCCGGTGGGTTGGTTGCATCTGTGGCCCCACGTCAAAGCATGGACCTTCCGTCGTCCTCAACCGGCGTTGCGTTGTTTGCCCCACATCGAGCAGGTGTCGGCGCTGTTCATGCAAGCCTGGACCGCCGAGAACCCGCAAGTGTCGATTCAGCGCGGCGAGGCTGTGGCTGCATCGGATCGCCAGTCGGCGCAGGGCACCATTTCCATCCAGACAACATGAGCGCTCACCACGCCCCTCCCTCGAACTCGAGCAAGCCCATGTGGATGCTGGCGGCTTTGGCCGGCTGCGCCCTGGTGGTGATTGCTTGGGCGCGGTGGGGCGGATGGGCACAGGTGGGGCACGATGCCCCCGTGACCTGGTCACGCGCGTTGCATTTTCAAGACCACAGCAGTGGCGCGGTGCTGGTGATCGACGCCGGTACCGCACAGGAGATTGCGCGCTTTGAAGGCGAGCAGGGCTTTGTGCGTGGCAGCTTGCGCGCGCTGATTCGCGAGCGCAAGCGCCGCGATCTGGGCCCCGAACAACCCTTCATCCTGCAGGGGCACGCCGATGGTCGTTTGTCCCTGCGCGACCCGACCACCCAGACCCGTATTCCGCTGGATTCTTTTGGCCCCAATCAGCTGGCCTTGTTTCAGCCGTTGCGGGGCTCTGCGGTCCTCACTTCATCCCGATCATCAGGAGACACTCCATGACCCCCTCCTCACTCGATTTTGACCACGTCGATTTGTTAATTGGCACTGTTGAAAGTGCCGAGGACGCCAATGCCAAGGCTGTCAAAAGCACCGTGCTCACGCCGCGCTTTTACACCACCGACTTCGCTGCACTGGATCGGCTCGACCTGTCGCCGGTGCGTGCCGAGTGGGATGCCATGATGCAGGAGTACGAAGGCGACAACAACCACGATCACTTCCAGCGTGATGGCGCATTCGCCGAGGAAGTTCGGCAACTGATGCCGCAACTGAGCCCCGAGTTGCGCCAGGAGTTCCTGGATTTTCTGATCAGTTCGCTGACCTCCGAGTTCTCCGGCTGCATTCTCTACAACGAGATTCGCAAGAATGTCAGCAACCCGGATGTCAAACAGTTGATGACCTACATGGCCCGCGATGAATCGCGGCATGCGGGGTTTATCAACCAGTCGCTCAAGGACTTCAACCTGGGCATTGATCTGGGCTCTTTGAAAAAGACCAAGTCCTACACCTTCTTCAAGCCGAAGTACATCTACTACGCCACCTACTTGTCAGAAAAAATCGGCTACGCACGCTACATCACCATCTTCCGACAACTCGAGCGTCATCCCGACAAGCGTTTCCATCCGATCTTCCGCTGGTTCGAGCGGTGGTGCAATGACGAATTCCGGCACGGTGAATCGTTTGCGCTGATGATGCGGGCCCACCCGCATCTGCTCCAGGGGCATAACCGCTTGTGGATTCGCTTCTTTGTGCTGGCGGTCTACGCCACGATGTTTGTGCGCGACCATACCCGCCCGCTGATGCACCAGGCCATGGGACTGGACTCGACGAATTACGACTACGAGGTGTTTCGCATCACCTCGGAAATATCACGCCAGGTGTTCCCCATCGAGGTGGATATCGACCATCCGGTGTTCCGCGCCTGCATGACACGCCTGGTGGAGATCGCGGTGGCGGACGCCCAGGCCCAGCAGCAAGGCGGCCTGTGGGGGCATCTCAAGCACGGCTGGTGTGTCTTGCAGGCCGTGGCCACGTTCACGCGCCTCTTTTTTGTTCCGGTCAAGCAGCGCACATTGCCGCAAGACATGCGCGTGCAGCCCACGTGGTGACCCCGTCTGGTGACATCGATGGATGATCTTCTCTCCCCCGTGACACTGGCCGTGCTGGTGGCTGTGGCCAGCTGGTGGTTGGGCACGGGGGTGATTCTGTGGCTCGTGCGGCTGCCCGCACGCCTGTTTCGTACCAGCATGAGCGGCGTGACGATCTTGCTGCTCTTGGGTCTGGCAGGCACCGCCTGGAGCATGCGGCAACTCTCGGTGGCGGCCGATTACGTGGGGTTTGTCAGCGTCATCTTCATGTGGAGCTGGCATGAAATGGCTTTTCTTTCGGGCTGGGTCACAGGGCCCCGACGCGTGCCCCAAGAGACGGGTGCGCGGGGCTGGCGTCGATTCTCCCTGGCCGTGCAGGCACTGCTGTACCACGAGCTGGCCTTGTTGTTGAATTTTGTGGTGCTGTGGCTCATGCAGATGGGGCAGGCCAACCACGTGGCGCTGTGCACTTTTGCGTTGCTGTGGTGCATGCGATTGAGCGCCAAGCTCAATCTCTACTTCGGTGTGCCGCAGTTGGGCGAGCAGTACCTGCCAGGTCACCTGGCCTACATGGCGAGTTATTTCCGCAAGTCCTCTGTCACCGGTTGTTTTTACGTGACCATGACGCTCTCCACCGGCACCTGGTTGTGGCTGGTGCTGCAAGCCCAGCGGGGTGCCGTCGAAGTCAGCACCGGATGGGTGTTGCTCGCTTCACTGCTGGGACTGGCCATCATTGAACACCTGCTCATGTTGTTTTCCCTGCCCCTGCAGCGCTTGTGGGGTTGGGCCATGCGTCACCGAGCGGTTGCCCCCGTGGTACCCGCTTCGAGTCTCCCCACCCAAGCGGACCGTATATGAACGCATTTCGTGCCATGGATGAGCGCGGTCAACTGGCCCATGATGTCGGCCATCGCCCCAAGGCGCTGGTGATTGGCAGCGGATTTGGCGGACTGGCCGCGGCGATCCGGCTCAGTTGCAAGGGCTATGACGTCGAGGTGCTCGAAAAACTGGAGCAACCCGGTGGCCGCGCCCAGGTGCATCGCCAGGATGGCTTTACCTTTGATGCGGGCCCGACCATCATCACGGCACCTTTTCTGCTCGAGGAGTTGTGGGCCCTGTGTGGTCGACGCTTCAGCGACGATGTGGATTTGCGGCCAATGGATCCGTTTTACCGCATCCGCTTTGTGGACGGCACGCACTTCGATTACAGCGGCGACGAAGCCGCCATGTGCGAACAAATCGCTAAATTTGATGTGGGCGACATCGATGGCTACAAACGCCTGATGGAAGTGGCGCAGTTGTGTCGACAACTCGGATTCGAGGAGATGGGCTCGATTGCGTTTGATCGCTTCACCGACCTGCTGGCTGCCTTGCCCTCGTTTGCACGCATGAAGGCGTGGCGCACCATCCATGACCTGGTGGCGCAATTCATCCAGCATCCCCAGTTGCGCGTGGTCATGAGTTTTCATCCGCTGCTGATCGGGGGCAACCCGTTCTCGGTCACGTCTGCCTATGCCCTGATCCATGCGCTGGAACGCAACTGGGGCGTGCATTCGGCCATGGGTGGCACGGGTGCCATCGTGCAAGGGATGGTCAAACTGCTGGCCGAGCGCCATGTGCCCGTCCGCTGCAATGCACCCGTGACCCGCATCCGTGTCGAAGCGGGACGTGCCCGGGGCGTTGAACTGCAGACGGGCGAGTACCTGCCGGCGGATATTGTGGTGAGCAACGCCGACTCGGCCTGGACCTACCGGTACCTGGTGGACGAGCAACATCGACAGCACTGGACCAACCGCCGCATCGAGCGCGGGCGCTATTCGATGGGACTGTTCGTGTGGTACTTCGGGACGAACCGGACGTATCCTGATGTGCCACACCACATGATGGTGCTGGGGCCGCGTTATAAAGAATTGCTGGCGGATATTTTCAAACGCCACAAACTGGCTGAGGACTTCAGCCTGTACCTGCACCGGCCCACCGCCACCGACCCCTCGCTGGCCCCTCCCGGGTGCGACACGTTTTATGCGCTGGCCCCGGTGCCGCACCTGGACAGTGGAACGCCATGGCACGAGGTGGCACCTCGCTACCGCGAGGCGATTGCGAGCGTGCTCGAGGCCTCGGTATTACCGGGTTTGCGCGAGTCGGTGGTGACTTCCCGTGTGACGACACCGCAGGATTTTCAGGATCGTCTGTGGTCGTACAAAGGTGCGGGCTTTGGCCTCGAACCGGTGCTGCTGCAAAGCGCCTGGTTTCGGCCACACAACCGAAGCGAAGATGTGGCGGGCCTGTACATGGTCGGTGCCAGCACACACCCTGGGGCTGGCGTGCCCGGGGTCTTGATGTCGGCCAAAGCGCTAGAAACGGTGATCCCCCATGCCTCCTCATTCCGCTGAATACAACGCGCAAGACCTGCAGGCCTGTGTCGCCATGATGAAGGGCGGCTCCAAGACATTTTTTGCGGCCAGCCGTCTGCTGCCCGTGCGTGTGCGGGCCGCAGCGATTGCCTTGTACGCGTTTTGCCGGGTGGCCGACGACCTCGTGGACCAAGGGGGTGATGCCCGGGCCAATGTGTCGATCCTGCGGCAACGCCTGGACCTGATCTACGCGGGCACCCCGATGGATGCAGTCGAAGACCACGCACTGGCGCTGGTGGTGCAGCACCATCAATTGCCGCGTTTGTTTCTGGATGCTCTGGTCGAGGGTTTTGAGTGGGACACGCAAGCCCGCTCCTATGACACCCTGGAGCAATTGCACGATTACGCGGCCCGGGTGGCCGGCACAGTGGGTGCCATGATGTGCTGGATCATGGGACGCCAGTCGCCAGCGACATTGGCGCGCGCCTGTGAACTGGGGGTGGCCATGCAACTCACCAACATTGCGCGCGATGTGGGCGAAGATGCCCGCAATGGCCGCGTCTACCTGCCGCTGAGTTGGATGACCGATGCCGGAATCACGGTTGACCAGTTGCTGAGCCAGCCGGGTGTGACGCCGGGTCTCCAGCAGGTGGTGGGACGACTATTGGATGAAGCGGATCGCTTGTACAAGCGGTCCTACGCGGGCATTGCCGAATTGCCGGCCGACTGTCGCGCCGCCATTCTGGCGGCCAGTCTGATCTACGCTGAAATTGGCCATCAACTGCGCCGAGAGGGCTTGGACTCGGTGTCGCGTCGCACCGTGGTCAGCACGCGCCGCAAGTTGATGTTGCTCGTGAGCGCCTGGACGCAGGCGGGATGGATTTACGTGGACCCTGCGCCGCAACCGCCGTTGCAGGCCATCGACTTCCTGACGCGTCCGACCGTGCTTCACGACCAGGACGCCTGGGGTGCGTCGAATTTCCCCAACCGGGCGATGCCGCAACGCATCGAGTGGGTGCTGGGCCTCTTTGAGCGGCTGGAGAATGAGCGTCGGGGCAAAAGGCCCCTGGCGCAAACCCGCTGAACCTGATTACTTCTTGTTGCGGGGACGGTTCATCCAGTTGGCGATCATGAACAGGCAAAACACCACGTACATGATGACGAGAATGGTACTCAATTCCATGTGAGCTCCTTGAAGGGTTGAGATAAAGAGGATGACATTTCACACGCGATTGCGGGTCGCGTCAATTGCAGGGTTTTTCGGGGATGGCAGCAAGGGCAGCATGACAGCCCATGCGACGACCAGGAGGCCGATTTCCAGCAAGTACACCCCGCTGTAACCACTCAAGGCGCCCCAACCCTGCGCCAGCACGTCACGCAGCACGCCGCCCATCGACATGGCCACACCGGCCGCGGTGGCCTGCACGGCACCCCAGGCGCCCAGTGCCAGTCCGGTTTGCTCGGGCGGCGCGTGATTCATGGTGGCCGTCAAGGTGCCGTGACTGAATAAACCGGCCCCCAGACCAATCAGGAAAGTTCCCATTCCAAATACCCAGGCTGACTCCAGCGGGGCCGCCAGCATGACGGCCATGAAGGCGGGCAAGCCAACCAGCACGCCCCAGTTGGCCATTTTGAAGGGGTCCATGCCACGGCTCAGCACGTAGGAGGCCCAGCTGAACCCCAGCAGGCTGCCGGCGGACAGGGTGGCGGTGAGCTTGGTGGTGGCCGAGACGCTGAGTTGCAAAATCTCGCCGCCATAGGGTTCAAGCAAGACGTCTTCCATGGTGAAGGCCATGGTGCCCAAGGCCACCACCAGCAGACGGCGCAAGGCTTGCGGGCCCTGGCTGAATGCCTGCCAGGCCTCGGCAAAACTGCCTTCGGTTGACTGTCCGGGTTTGCGCAGGCGGCTGCGTGGCTCTTGTTTCCACAGGGCCACCACATTCAACACCATGGTGGTCAGGGCTGCACCTTGAATCACCTGCACCAGACGCCCGGGGCTGTAGTGGTCAAGCAAGTCGCCAAACACCATGGCGCTACAAATCATGCCCACCAGCAGCATCACATACATCAAGCCGACCACCTTGGGTTGGGTCTCGACGGGGGCCAGGTCGGTGGCCAGCGCCAGGCCCACCGTTTGCGTGGTGTGCAGACCTGCACCCACCAGCAAGAAGGCCAGCGCAGCACCCAGCTGGCCAATCCAGGCTGGCGCTTCACCGGACTGCCCAGCGCCGGCCAACACCAGCAGCGCGAAGGGCATGATCGAGAAGCCGCCAAATTGCAACAAGGTCCCCATCCAGATGTAGGGAACGCGACGCCAACCCAGCTCGGAGCGGTGGTTGTCCGAACGAAATCCGATGAGCGCGCGCAAGGGGGCAAACAGCAAGGGCAAGGCGACCATGGTTGATACCAGGGTGGCGGGCACCTTCATTTCCACAATCATCACGCGGTTGAGTGTGCCCACGAGCAACACAAGGGCCATGCCCACCGAGACCTGGAACAAGGACAGACGCAGCAACCTCGACAGCGGCAGGTCGGGCGATGCTGCGTCAGCAAAAGGGAGAAATCGTGTGCCCAGGCTGGACCAGGACAGGACGATTTTCTGACTGATTCGTTTCATGTCGAAAAAGATCGGAATCTTTCGATTCCGATCTTTTCATCGCACCATTTACTTCTTCCCTGCATCTGCAGGAGCAGCAGCGACGACAGCTTTGTTGCCGCCATTCAGGAATGCCTTGACCCAGGTCGTGTTGGACACGATGGCCAGGTGGACACTGAAGGAAGCAACGGCGACTGCGCCGATGATGATGGGAATGCCCACCGAAGGCTTAACGACGCACCACAGTTTTCCGTAGATCATGTTGTGCCCCTTTACTTAAGCCAAGGTGAGTAGATGTAGGCCAACAGATGTGCGAACGCGGCAATCATGCCGAATATCTGTGTGCCCTGGATGAGATGCCTATGGATCTCTTCTGATTCGGCCTCGGTCAAACCCGTTGGCCATACTTTGTCTTTATCGGACATGGCTTGTTCTCCTGTTCAGAAGTTGACAAACGTGCTGGACCCGCACGAGGGCTATTCGCAGCCGGAATGGCTGTGAATTCGGTGATCCCGACGTCCCCTGGAGGAGGCCGGGTAAAAAGGAATGGAGAGCGTCTGTGCGTCTCGACATCAGGATGTCCTCGGCATGCGCCAGGGCAACATGGCTTGCACCAGCGGCGAGACCAGGCGCGGGACCGACAAGCTTTCATGAAAACTCTGCACCGTCTCACCCAGCAGTTCGTGCGTCAGCAGCGAGCGTTGATAAAAAGGCGTGTCTTCCAGTTGATGCTGCACGCGCACGGAGGAGGGGCTGCGCATCTGCCGCTTCAGTCCCCAGCGCGTGCGGGGCAACGTTTGCCGCGGCGGTGGCTGAAACGCTTCAACAGCCCCCTGTCGATCGAATCGCAGACTCAGCACATGATCGGCCTGATGTGGCCACTGCATGTCATACATCACGGCGGTGCTGCCATCGCGCAGCCGGCTGCGCGACCAGTCCCAGTGATGGAACCCGCGGTCAATCGGCTCGTCCCCCTCATTGGAGTCCAGGTAGGCGTGCCCGCTCCAGCGTTGTCGGGGCGACTCCAGGTCCACTTCGATGCGCGCCGACGGCGCCAGAGGTCCCCAGCGATGACGACCGGGGGCGTCCAGTGCGGTACTGAAGTTGAACAACTGTTGGGGATGCAGTCGAATCCGACCCTTCACCTTCCTGGGGATGGGCATGCCCACTTCGTTGACTTCAATCTCCAGGTGGCTCCCGTTCCAGTGCACACGGCTGGGGCCCAGCACCAACTCGCTGGCGTCCCGGTGGCAGTGGCGCCGTCCGCGTTCGGTCATGCACCAGCGGTTGGTGTTGCGACTGTACAAGGCCACGTTCAAGGCGCAATGGTTGTCGGGATCAGCCCCCGCGCCGGCAATTGCACTCGCACCTGCGCGACGCCGAGCCCAGGCGTAATAGGGCGAGAACACACTGCCGACAAAAGCAATGAGGGTGAGTCCGAATTGGCCGTCATCACTCATGGCGTCGACATACCACCAGAGATAGCCCCCATCGGGGACGATCTGATCGAACCGAGGCTCGCCCGAACGGCCGCGGCCGCCAGACGCCCGGACATCGCGGCCATCGGCACACCCGGTCCCGGGTGAACGCTGCCCCCCGACAGAAAAAGTCCCGGTATCGGGCTGATGGCGCCCGGGCGAGAAAAGATGCTCATCCATCCGTGTGTGGCCTGTCCATAAAGTGCTCCTCCGGTGCCCGGAAATCGGCGGTGAAAGTGCCTGGGGGTGTTGCGTACGTGGTTGTGGGGCGTGAGTTCGAAGTCGAGTCCGCACTGCCGCACAGCCGACAAGACCTGTGTCTCGCAATCGGCCAATGCCTGTTCGCTCAGGTCCGACGTGTCGCCGTTGGCCGGTGCGTTCACCAGGCACAGCAACCGCTCTGCACCGATGTCGGCCTCAGCGCTGGGACGGTCCTGCGCACATAGGTACACGGTGGGGCGTTGAGGCAGTCGCTGATGTTGAAAGATGTCGTGGAATTCGTCGGCGTAGTGGGGCTGGAAAAACAGGTTGTGTCGATCCAGCCTCAGCCCCCGGGTGGGCGTGCGGATGCACCAGGTCACCGCCGACAACGATCTCTGGGGAGTGGAGGCCGCCACGGCCCGTTGCGCGGACTTGCCCAGCAGGCCTTGCCGCAAGGCAGCGGTGTCACCGTTGAAGACCACGCGGTCTGCGGGTAATTGTTCCTGGGTGTCCAGCGTCACACCCGCCACACGGCCGTCACGCACTTCAATGTGCTCACAATGGGCAGGACAGATGAAGCGCACACCCTGTTCTCGGCACAAGCGCGTGAGGCAGCGGATCAGCTCCTGCATGCCGCCTTCCACGGTCCAGACGCCATCCATTTCCACCTGGGCAATCAGACTCAGCGTGGCGGGCGCTTGCAACGGGGAAGAACCACAGTACGTGGCATAGCGCGCAAAGAGCTGGCGCAGGCGCGGGTCGGTGAAACGCTGCTCCAGGCTGGCCCACAGCGTTTTCATCGGACCCATGCGTGCCAGCAGACCCAAACCGCGAGGCCCCAGCGAGGTCATGAAGCCGGGCAGGCTTTTCAACTGCGACCGGATGAAGCTGGCGTCCATCACGCCGTACAGTTCACGCGTGTGCTCGCAAAAGTGTCGAAACCTGAGTGCCTCGTCGCCGCCGGCGAATGCTTCCACGGCGGACTCGCTGGCCATGGGGTCGGCAAACAAATCCAGCGAACTGCCATCAGCCCAGAAATGGCGCGCGAGCACGGACAGGGGGGTGAGAGTCAATTCACGGTCGAGCCTGAGCCCGAGGCTGTGCATCAACTCGTCAAACACCCAGCGCATGGTGAAGACCGTGGGGCCACTGTCGATGGCGTGCCCGTCAACGGACTCGGCATGCAGTTTGCCGCCGGGCGTGTCGGCGCGATCCACGACGGTGACGTTCAGGCCCAGGTGGCTCAATTCGAGTGCCGAGACCAGTCCGGCGATGCCGGCGCCCACCACGACCACACGTTGCTCAGGCATGGGCCACCTCCGGTGATCGGTCGAAGTGCTGGCCTTGCCAGTCGCCCTGCATGGAGAGTATGCGCATGCGAACGAACAATGATTCGGAGAAAAAATCTTGTTTGTAGGCAGCTTGAATGGCTTGATGATGCGCACCCTGGTGCGCAAACGCCAGCATCGACGAGGTGTCGCGCCAGACGCTGAAGGTGCATTGCCGGATCAGCGGTGCCTCGCCCAGTCCCATCGCGAGCACGCAGCCAGGGGCTTGGCTGAGGCTGGCCTGGGAAGCCGGGGCACGTCGCCAAAATGCCATGGCCTTGGCAGGTCGAATGCTGGCGCGGGTCAGCGCTGCCATCGGGGTGTTGTCGTCCACCGCCTGGTTCAGGCAATTGGGCGGTGTCACTCCCCAGCTTTGTCGATCCCAGGCTCCGCGCACCGAGGTGATGTCCAGCAGGCCAACCCAGCATTCACGCGCGCGGTCACGGTAGGCCTGTACCTGCGGGCCCTGGATGAATGCCTGCGCCTGTTGTTGTGACTCGAACATGCACACCAGACCCTGGTGGCTGCTGCTGGGTCGCAGGCTGAAACCGCCATCCTGACCACTGCCCATCACCTTGGCAAACAGCAGCCCCGGTGTGCCTTTCAGTGCTGCCGCACCCTGGGCCAGGCGTAACCAACCCCAGGGGCGATGCGGGGTGGCGTAATCCACCAGCAGCATCACGAGAACGCCGGACAGGGCCTGGTCTGGAGTGGTGGTGTTCATACGTCAGGCAGGTACCGGCGCCAGTGACGCGGGGATTTTGAACATCACGTGCTCTTCAATGCCCGGCAGTTGCACCACCGCACCGGGATGCAGCGAATTCAAAGAGCGGATCACGGCTTGCACCAGCACTTCGGGTGTCGAAGCGCCGGAAGAGATACCCACTCGTTTCACACCATCGAGCCACCGGGGATCGATGTCGTGTTCATCCTGAACCAGATAGGCCGGTGTGCCATCGCGTTGCGCCACTTCGCGCAGGCGGTTGGAATTGGAACTGTTGCGAGCCCCCACGACCAACACCAGGTCGACCTGACTGGCCAGGGTGCGAACAGCGGTTTGACGGTTTTGCGTGGCGTAGCAAATGTCGTCCACCGCGGGTCCCTCGATGTGGGGAAAGCGGGCTTGCAACGCGGCGATCACGTCACGCGTGTCGTCCAGGCTCAAGGTGGTCTGGGTGACATAGGCCAGTGCCGCATGGGCTTGAAAATCCAGTTGGTCGACGTCCTTGACTTCGCTCACCAAGGTCATGGGAACCGAGACGCTCCCCATGGTGCCAATGACTTCCTCGTGACCCGCATGGCCGATCATGATGAGCTGGTAGCCCTGTCGGGCAAACCGCTGGGCCTGACGGTGCACCTTGGTGACCAGGGGGCATGTGGCGTCGATGGCTTCAAGCTGCCGATGTCGGGCTTCATCCACCACGGCGCGCGACACCCCATGGGCACTGAACACGGTGATGGACCCGGACGGGATGTCGTGCAATTGGTCCACAAACACCGCTCCGCGCTGGCGCAGATCATTGACCACGTGTTGGTTGTGCACAATTTCATGGAACACGTAAACAGGTGCACCATATCGCTCAAGCGCCAGTTCCACGATTTCGATGGCGCGCGTCACCCCGGCACAGAATCCCCTGGGTTGTGAGAGAAGAATGTCCATGGGTGATTCGTGCTGTGACTGTCAAGCCATCATTGCTTGGCCAGTTTCGTCGTCGCCATGCCCGGACCTGCGAGCTCAGGGTAGTCCTTGAGCATCGGGGCACCGTTCAAGGGCTTGTACGCACCCTGGTGGCAGGTGGCGCAATTGAGCTTGGCCACATCGCCGGTTTCACCCTTGCGGTGGGTCGGGAAAGTGTCGGTCAGCGGCTCCAGATATTGCGTATTCAGATCGCGCGCCATGCGGATACCAAACCAGGCTGTTTGACGCTGAGGCGGGTTGCCCTCCCAACTTTGAAACGAGCGCGAGTTGTGGCAATAGGTGCAATTGACACCCAGGGCCGAGGACATGTGCGTCATGAGTCCATAGGTCCATTCCGCTTGTTTGATGGACTGGCGATTACCGGAGGGCAGTGCGGTGGGCCCGTTGACGCGGATGTTGGTGGCTTCCAGCAGGAAGGGCGTGAAGGGATCGTTGGGCAACGAGGCCAGGGTCACACTCGGCGCCGGGTGGTTCTGGCCGGCCTTGTCCCCCATGAAGTTGGATCCATAGGGTTGGGGATTGGACTTGAACCAGATGGCCGATGGCACGGGTTGACCGCGGTGGCAGGTGTAGCAGGTCACCCCGGTCTCGGCCACGTGCTGTTTCCAGTTGCTGTTGATGTGCTGGGTCATCTGCAGCATGCGCCGTGCCACCACTTTGGTGTATTTGCTGTCGTCGGCAAAGTTGGCCGGGTTGTGGCAATACAGGCAGCCCTCTTGCGGAGCAATCCAGGTTGACATGGAGGCCATGATGCGAGTGAACTGGCTACCACTCAAGTCGCCCAGCACTTTCACATTCTTGTACAGCTGCGAGGCCTTGGGGCCCGAAGCGTCCATTTGCGGCATGCCCGGCGGCACTTCGTTGGCTTGTACCTGCAATTCCAGCGCGCGCGGATTGTAGACCTGCACCATGCCCGTGCCTCGGTAGCCGTGTTGTACGGATTCCATCGGGGGGCGTTCGCACCCGCTCAGCAACATCACCAAGCCAGCGACCAGCAGGCCCAGCCTGCAGCGAGAAGATTCAAAGGACAGGCTCATGGCTTGACTCCCGAGGTGAGGCTGGGGTCCACCACCGCAGGAAATACCTCGGGGTAGGGGGGGACGACGCCATGTTTCATGGCCCACAAGTACCAGTTGTCGACCACGGTACCGGTGAGCAGAATGCCGATACCACCGGTCAAGGGACAAAGCACGGCAAACCACCAGGCCCAGCGGTGGATCGATTCCATCGTGGCGTTGAAGCCCATGGTCCAGCGCCAAAACAGGGCGGCACGTTCAGACGCTGTCCCGCGGTCCGTGATTTGCTCGAGTTCGCGCTCGCCGCCGTAATGTGTGACCGCCAGAATGGTGGCGCCGTGCATCGCAAACAGCAGCGCTGAGCCGTAGAGGAACACGATCGACAGCGCATGGAACGGGTTGTAAAACAGGTTGCCATAACGCAAGGAGAAGGCAGCTGTCCAGTCCAGGTGCGGGAAAATGCCATACGGAACGGCTTCACCCCAAGAACCCATCAGGATGGGGCGGAACAGGCCCAGCACCAGGTACAGCCAGATGGCGGCAGCAAAGGCCCAGGCGATGTGCGTCCCCAACCCCAGTTCGCGAGCCCGGCGGTAGGTGCGCGCCCACCACAAGAATAACGAAGCGGTCAGGAAGAGACCGGTGATCAACCACCAACCGCCCTGGTTGAGCGGCGGCAACTGCAGTCCATAGCTTGGGGGTGGGGGTTCCAGTGCCAGCCAGAACAGTTGGCGCACAAATTGGATCGGGTCGTAATTCACCGAGGCCAGCATGTTCATGCCGATGATGGTGAAGGCGATCAGGCCACAGATCAGCGAAGCCAACCCCAGACTGCCGAGATAGATGGGCCCGATCTGAGCATTGCCGAGTTTGCCCAACCAGTAATAGTGCAGCGGCGGGTCCAGACTGCGTGGACTGTTGCCATGGCCCAGCTCCACGCCAGAATGGCCCGGTGCTTCGACGGTGACAGTGGTGAAGAGGTTTTGATACTGTGTCATGCAGGACTCCTTGCGCTCATCGCCAGATCGGCATGTTCAACCACCAGCCCCACCACTCAGGCCAGCCCCGACTCCAGAACGGACCGGAGATGACGATGCACAGCGCGCTGAACAGCACCGCAGCCAGAGCCAGAAAGAGCCCCAGTCGGTGAATGCCCAGGGTGCCGATGGAATAACCAATGATGTCGCGGAAAAAAGTGTCTTCGTGCTCGGGCGTCTTCACCACATCACCAGGTTTGGGGTTGGTGGCAGACAGGATCAGACCACCGTGCAACGACAGGGCAAAGGTGGTGGCAAAGAAAAAGCTCACCGCCAGCATGTGGGCGGGGTTGTAATGGAAATGCAGGTACTGGTAGCCCACGTTGGACACCCAGTCCAGGTGGCTGTAGATGCCGTAAGGGAAACCATGTCCCCAGGCGCCCATCAGCACCGGTCGGATCACCACCAGCGTCACATAAGCCAGAATGGCCACGCTGAAGGCCGCTGGCACGTGATACCCCATGCCCAGCTTTCGACAAATTTCCACTTCACGCAGTGCCCATGAGCCAAAGGCTCCAATGGCGCACACGGTGATCAATTGCCACAGGCCGCCTTCGAGCAGCGGGGCAAATCGAAGACCGTACGACAGATCGGGCGGTGCGATGCTGATCTGCCAGAGATTCCAGGTGGGCCCCATGGCGGCGCCCCACAAAATCAACGCCGTCCCAAGTCCGGCAAAGAAGAGGGTGGTGACACCAAAAAATCCGACATAAAAGGGGCCAACCCAAAAGTCGAACAAATCTCCGCCCAGCAGCGTGCCGCCGCGCACCCTGTATTTCTTTTCAAAACTGAGCATGGCCATCACAGGCTCCTTCGGACTGGCTTCAGACCGCGAAAAAATTCAAGAAAAATCGCAGATACTGTGCTGAATCAAGTTCAGAGACAGTATCTGCGTCGTCACAACGATCAGGACTTGGCCGCAGGCACTGCGGCGGGCATGGGCGAGTTTTGCGCCGATGCTGCAGCAGGCTTTTTGGCGCCGTCGAGCCAGTTGAACTTGTTGGTGCTGAGCAAAATGAGGTGAATCATTGCTGCCAGACCGAACAGAAAAATCCCCTGAACCACCATGGCCCTGAGAGGATCGTAAAGTCGCCAAATACGCCACATAATGTTTCTCCTAAATGATGTGGGACATGAACGTGTACACCGCTGCCTTCACCCCGGCAAAGACGTTGGTCATGTTTTCAGCCCCGGGCAACCAGCTTTTCCAGTGCACGCCAATCAGTTGACCCAGCAGTGCAAGGATGAAAAACAAGGCAAAGCACGGAACAAAAATCAAGACAAACGTCAGCTTGTCTCCCTTTGCAGGGTTCTTTTCCGCAGAAAAGGGGATATCAGTCATAGGAATACTCCGTGTTGAAACGCGAACCTGCCTTAGAACCAGGGCCGCCATGCCCAGACCAGGACGTGTGCGACCACGGCAACCGCCGTGAAACCCACAGTACCCTGCATCCAGTAATGGTGGAACTCCTGAGCCTCCTCGTCGGTCAGCCCGGATATGGAAGTCCGATTCGACATACGAATGCTCCTTTACAAAATGACCTTGCGGCCAACCCTGCGCACAGCCCGCGCAGCCTGGGCAGCCGCAACACAATGTCGCGACATGGGGGTGCAAACGGTCCGCTTGCGCGCACCGTTCAGCATCAGATTTCGTTCATTAGGTGCAACCAGAAGCGGGTTCATGCAGGCACCCCCAGTCCCAGGGATAGCCCCGCCGCCTGCACATGGCTCTCTTGCACTTCAAGCTGTCCTGCGTCGCGCGCCATGCGCTCGGATTGATCACGCAGCCGTTTGGCCGCTGAGATCTGCACCAGCACAGGCTGGTGCTCGATGAGTTCACGCAACTTGGCCTGTGCCGTGTCCTGCCAGGTGGTGCTGGGTTCCACCACGCCGCGCGCGGGGGTGGCGTCCACCCGGTCCATGTCGGTGCCAAGCGGAAGAATGTGAAACAAGGCGTCGAACAAGGCGTTGCACACTTCCTGGATCAGGTAGGTGGCCCCGCTGTACCCCATGAAGGGCGTGCCCGTGTGGCGGCGAATGATCGCACCCGGGAAAGAAGCGGGAATGAAGGTGGCCCGCATCGGCCCGGACGAGGACAGCTCGCTCAGGTACATGCGCTCGTTGTAGCTGCCAAACATGATGAGCGGGGTCTGCTGCCGAACCAGGTCGCGCACGTGGGCGTTGTCGGTTTTGGCGCCGGCCAGGCGCGAGACGCTGAACTTGCACGGCAAACCCATTTCAGTCTCGAGAAAGTTGCGCAAACCGCGTGCATACGTCTCGTTGGCCACCACCGCAAAACTCGCGGTGGCAAAAAAATCTTGCGTGACTGACCGCCACAGATCCCACACCGGTTTGAGCGTGGTATGACGCTCGCGCTCGATGAAGGGCTCGGGATCGAGGTTCAGCAATTCACCGAGCTTGCGCAGAAACTGGGTCGTGCTGTGCAGTCCGATGGGGGCTTGCAGGTAGGGGCGCTCCAGCGCCTCGCACAACATGCGACCAAACTCGCGGTACATGCAGATGTTCACGTCGGCCTCGACCAGGCGCGACACATCGGCCAGGTGGCTGCCCAGCGGGAAGACCATGTTGATCTCGGCGCCGATGCCTTGCACCAGACGCCGAATTTCCGCCAGATCGCTGGGCGAGTTGAAGGTGCCGTAGCTCGGGCCAATGATGTTGACGCGCGGCTTTTCGCCGGCCGGGCGTT
The DNA here is from genome assembly GCA_947448375.1 of Comamonadaceae bacterium. Classification (GTDB taxonomy): domain Bacteria; phylum Pseudomonadota; class Gammaproteobacteria; order Burkholderiales; family Burkholderiaceae_C; genus Limnohabitans. The sequence continues at coordinate 20,197 of CANFMY010000018.1, forward strand.
CGGCAAACGGCTTGCGTGCAGGCACCTTGCGCAAGCCATATTCGCTCCACAACCAGTACATGGCCCGATTGGCACACTGCCACTGGTCTTCATCAATGGTGCGGGGCAGAAAGCGCTGGATGTTGGTGCCTTCGGGGGTGACGCCACCCCCGATCATTTCGGCAATGGATCCCGTCACCACCACCGCCGGCAACTCCGGGTCCAGCGTGGCATGTGCGCGCTTCATCGAACCTTCCGTGCCCTCGCGACCGAGTTGCTCCTCGGCCAGCCCGGTGACGACGATGGGCAATTCGTGCGGCGGCAAGGCGTCGGTGTAATGCAGCACGGATGTGACGGGCAGGTTCTCGCAGCCCACCGGGCCGTCAATCACCACCTGGAGTCCCTTGATCGCCGTGAACACATACACGGCGCCCCAGTAACCCCCCGCACGATCGTGGTCAAGAATCAGCATCAGCCCATCTCCTCGGCTTTGCGTTTTTTCAACTTCTTCTCCAGCTGCCGACGCGTTTCAGCTTTGAATTCCGGCCGGTCCTGGGGGACACCTTCCCAGACGCCGGCGGCATGTCCGGAACCCACCCCGTCAAAGAAGGACTTCATCGCATCGAAGCGAGTCTTGTTCCCCATGGCGGCTTGAATTACCTGAACCAAGGACCCGGCGCCCGCCACGCCCATGAGCGGTCGAGCCGAGATCAGGTTGGTGAAGTACAGCGACGGGATGCACAGTTGCTTGGCTTTTTGCACAATCGGTGTCGTGCCAATGGCCAGATCTGGCTGGAACGCATGCACCGCAGCCATGTCTTGTTCGAGCGATGCCCGAAACTGCACCTGAACGCCCTTGTGGCGCAGCCACTCGGCATCTTCCGCATTCCAGCGCGTGGCAGGGCAAGCCGAACCCACATAAGGCACGTCTGCACCACACTCGATCAGCAGTCTGGCGACCAGCAACTCGGAACCCTCGTAGCCGCTCAGGGTGATGCGCCCTTTAATGGATTGCTTGGCCAGCATGTCGCGCATGCCGTGCAAAGCCTGGTTGCGTGCCTGGTCAATCAAGGCGGTCGGGATGCCGCAGGCTTCACCGATGCGTTGCAGCCACGCTTGTGTACCGTCGAGTCCGACAGGGGCCGATCCGATCACGGGGCGGCCGGCGGCTTCGAATTCGCGCACGCTCGCGGTGTAGAAAGGGTGGATGGCGGCCACGGCGGCACAATCGAGTGCGGCATACAACTCGCGCCATTCGCGGGTGGGCACCGAGGGCCCCACCGCCAAACCCATCGGGGCGATCATTTGACCGATGATCACCGGGTCGGCCGGGAACATCTCGCCCAGCAAGGTGATCGTGGGCTTGTCCTGACGCCCACCGCGGGGTGCGGCCACCGGGCCGTTCTGCACCTCGTCACGTGCATAACGCAACATTGCACCAGCCAGCACATCCTTGGCTTCCGCATGCGTGGGCACACCAAACCCGGGCACATCGATGCCGATGATGCGTACGCCCTGAATTTCCTTGGGCAACAGCTGCAAAGGCACTCCGCTGGCCGTGGGCACACACAGATTGATCACCACGATGGCATCGAGTTCGGCCGGATTGGCCTGGGCGTGGACGGCCTCCCGGATGTCTTCAAACAACTTGCCTGTCACCAGGGTCTCGGAGTTGAAGGGCACATAGCCGACGCTTCGGCGTGCGCCGTAAAAATGCGAGGTGAAGGTGAGGCCGTACACGCAACACGCCGAGCCCGACAAAATCGTGGCCGTGCGTCGCATGCGCAAGCCCACACGCAAGGAACCGAAGGCCGGGCACATGCTTTGTGGCTGATCGTGCGGGCCCGCATTTTCCACGCGCGGGTAGTCGGCTGCGTATTGCTGCAGCGTCTCGGACTTGCCCGCCGCCTTGGCCGCTGCCAGCAGCTGCTCGCCACCGGCGTGACAGCCCATGCCATCGCCCTCGAGCGAGGCGGTCTGGATCGGAATGGTTCGAGCGTTGTCCATGATGCTCACGCGGCGTCGTAGATGACTTCGAGTGTCGGCTTGACCAGTTCGTGGCGGCCCATCATGTCGAAGGTGGTGGCAGGTTCGAGCACCACATTGCGTCCCACGGTGTCGGCGCTGAAGAGGCCAAGCAGTTCGTCCTGCGTTTGCGGTTTCGGGCGCACGGGGGGCGCCAAGCCGACGTTGGTGGCCAGTTGCTCGAACAGGGGCCCCCAGGTGCTACCCGGGATGCCGATGATTTCGTAGCTGGCGCTTTTACGACGGATGTCTTCGTGCGCGGGGATAGAGGCCAGCACCGGAATACCGGCATTGGCGGCAAATGCGTGGGCCTCGCCGGTGCCGTCGTCCTTGTTGATGACCATGCCCGCCACGCCCACGTTACCGCCGAGCTTGCGGAAATACTCCACGGCCGAGCAGACGTTGTTGGCCACGTACAAGGACTGCAGGTCGTTGCTGCCAACCACGATGACCTTTTGGCACATGTCGCGCGCGATGGGCAGGCCAAACCCGCCGCAGACCACGTCGCCCAGAAAGTCCAGCAGCACGTAGTCAAAGCCCCAGTCGTGGAAGCCCAGTTTTTCCAGGGTCTCAAAGCCGTGAATGATGCCGCGACCACCGCAGCCTCGACCGACCTCGGGACCGCCGAGTTCCATCGCAAACACACCATCGCGTTTGAAGCAGACATCGCTGATGCTGACGGCTTCGCCAGCGAGTTTCATGCGCGACGAGGTCTCGATGATGGTCGGACAAGCCTTGCCACCAAACAGCAGGCTGGTGGTGTCGCTTTTGGGGTCGCATCCAATCAGCAGCACCTTCTTGCCCTGTTGCGCCATCATGTAGCTCAAATTGGCCAGGGTGAAACTTTTGCCGATTCCGCCCTTGCCGTAGATCGCGATGATCTGCGTTTCTTTGGTGGGCTCACCCGTGATCACGGGTGCGGGCGGCTCGGACGCCTCTTGGCGCAGGCGCTCCACGAATTGGATGGGTTGGGTATTGACCGGGGGGGGATTCATGTTCATGCGTTGGCACTCCAATCCAGGACCATCTTCAGACAATGGGCGTCACCAAATGCCACCTCGTAGGCTTGTTCGGCTTGTGACGGGCGTTGATGGTGTGTGATCAATCCATCAAGAGAAACACGGCCGGTTTGCACCAGCTCCGTGACAGCCAGCAGATCCGGACGTTTCCATTCGGCGGCTGTGCGGATTTGGGCCTCGCGCATGAAAGCGGGGGCATAGGCAAAATTCAGATCATTTTTGTAAAAACCGGCCAGCACCACCTCGCCGCCTGGTTGCAGGCGCTGAATCAGGGTGTTGAGAATGGCAGCATCACCACTGACGTCGTAGATGGTGCGGTAGTCGCGGCGGGGGTCGTCATCCGGATGCATCACGGTGTAACCCAGACCGCCCGATTGCCGGTGTTCGGCGGTTTCCCAGACGGTGGGCGCGGGTTCGCCCGCCGCCACGGTCAACCTGGCCAGCAAACGTCCCATGACGCCATGACCCACGATCAGTTCTGGTGCCCGGATGTGCTCGCGTTGCCCCCCTCCGGCCACCGCGTGGTAAGCCGTGGCTGCCAAGGCGAGCAGCACGGCTTGCTCACCCAGCGATTCCTGGATGGCCACGGTGCGTGACTCAGGCACGACCAGCCGGGAGGCTGCCCCACCAAACAGGCTGCGCACGCCCTCGAAGCATTGAGCACCTGGCACGAACACCCGTTGCCCGGGTCGATACGCCGTGTTGTCCCCGCCTCGGAGCACGCGGCCGACGGTTTCATAGCCCGGTACCAAGGGATAGCCCATGCCGGGAAAGGCAGGCATGCTGCCATCCCACAGCAAGCGCTCGGTGCCCGTGCTGATGCCGCTGTATTCGACCTCGACCTCGATCTGCCCGGGGCCAGGGTCCGGCAAACTCAGCGTCTGCAAAGACAGCTGCCGAGGTTGTTGAAAAACAATGGCTTGGGCTTTCATGACTGTATTGTTAGGTTGACGTTGATGGGTGTCAATGAAAGATGACAAATAATTGATTGTATTAGGGTAAACACCTGGATTTCCTCCCGATCAGGATCTGGGTGTGCAACGGAATTTGAGTCGGAATGGCCTCAATCAGGCAAAAACCGGCTCGCTCCATCAACGAACTCAATTCGTGGCGCGTCCGCAACCGGCCTGACCCCATGGCCAGCAGGTAGAAATGAAAATAGGCATCGCCCTGGGCAGCTTGCGGGTCGTCTTGCGCCATGGGCTCTGCGAGCAGCAGCGTTCCACCGGGGGGGAGTGCACGATGAATGGCCTGGAGCAGGGTGAGCACATCGTGGTCGGGGTGGTCGTGGGCAATGCGTATCAAGGTGACCAGGTCCGCATCGAGGGGCAACGCGTCCACCAGAAAGCTGCCCCCATTCGCTCGAATGCGATCGGACAGTCCTTGGCGCTCGATGTTCTCCCGGGCCAACTGGGCCACGGGGGGGAGGTCGAACATCGCCAATTGCAGGTGGGGGGCGTGACGTGCCAAGCGCGTCACAAAGGTGCCCTGACCACCGCCAACGTCCAGCACCCGCTGGTGGTCATGAAAGCTGTAGGCGGCCAGAATTTCATCTACCACGAACGGCTGAGAGGCCGACATCAGCGCCGAATAGCGCGAGAACGAATCGTCGGGTGCCTGCTGCAGTCGTGTCGGATCATCGGGGCTCACATACGGCCAATAACCCTCCATGCGTGCCGTGGGCAGTGTGTCGCGCAACAACGCCACCGGATCGCTCAGGTCCTGGTAGAGGGTGGCATGGTGTTCGATCATGGCGCGGATGCCTTCGAACGCAGCCACGGGGGCTCCCAAGGGGCCCAGTCCATAGCAACGGTCGCCACGCAGTGTCAGCAGTTGCAGGGCCACGGCAGAGTTCAGCAGGCGCTGAAGGGCGGCCGGATTTACCTGTGTTTGCTCGGCGAGTGCCTCCAGACGTTGGGGCTGATCTTGAACACGCGTGAAGATATTCAGTCGAACGCAGGCCAGCAGAATTTGCGAATAGACAAACCCCGCCATCAAATCAAACACCTGACGTGAGCGGCGACGTGTGAACCACCGTGTCAGCGGATTGCTCACGCTCCAGCGATAAAAGCGTTGACTGGTGAGACAACGGTCCCACCAGCGGTCGAACGATTCACGCCAGGAGGCTCGGGTCCAGCCAGGCGCTCTGGATTGCGCAATGTCCAGGGTTTTCATGTCTGCGCCTAGCTCGACAGTGCCAGCGAGTTGGCAATGACCTGTCGGGGGACCAGACGCTCGGACTCCTGGGCCACCAGGTTTTGCATGGCGCTCTGGCCAGGCCCTGCGGGAATCGAGCTCACGGCGCGCTGGATCAAGCGCTCGAAGTAGTCGATGGCACCGGTCAGACCCAGCGCCGCAGTGGCGCTCGGGCGGCCGTGCTGTGCGTCCTGGCCCACGGGCTTGCCCAGTTGCTGCGCATCGCCCATGACGTCGCGGATATCGTCAGCCACCTGGTAAGCCTCGCCCAAAGCTTCACCCAGACCACGCCAGGCCTGTGGGTCTGCGCCGCTGGCAATCGCACCGGCACAGGTGGAGGCGACAAAGAGTGCACCGGTTTTGGCGCGCTGGTACTGCCCGAGATCAACGCGCGTTTCACATTCCCAGGCCTGCCCAGCCACAATGCCGTCGGGTGCACCGACACTGTCGGCCACCAAGCGCATCAACTCGACGGCTCGCACGGGGTTGAGATGCTGCACTCGCAACAGGCATTGGAAGGCCTGAACGATCAGCGCATCGCCTGACAACAGGGCCAGGGGTTCGCCATAAGCTTTGTGCACCGTCAGCTGCCCGCGTCGCGTGCTGGCGTCGTCAAAGCAGGGCATGTCGTCGTGCACCAAGGAGGCGCAGTGCATCAACTCGATGGCGGTTGAGGCGGCGTCAGTGAGCTCGGGCGCATCGTCCCCGCAGGCCAAGGCCACGGCCATGCACAACTGCGGACGTATGCGCGCCCCCCCGGGAAACACCGCGTGGTGAATCGCTTTGACCAGCTGGGGTGGCGAACTGGGGGTGTCCATGGGCTCCAGATGCCGGTAAATGGCTTGTTCAATCCGTGCAAGCAGAGGCATATCGGCTCCTGGTGGGGTGAGTGTCAACTTATATTTACACCTGAGGGGGTAAATATAAACAGACAAAATAATTTGTCAACAGGGATTGACGCCAGGAGGAGATCAATCGTCGCGGGCGCTGGGGGCGGACTGCTGTTCCTCGCGCTGTTTCTGTTCCCGCTTGAGCCTTTCCCGCTTGAGGTCTCGAAATTGATGCCAGGCAAACAGGAACACCAGGCCAAACACCCACAACTCAATCCACATGCCCATGACGCGTTCTCCGGAGGTTGCAGCCCATCAGGGCGGTGTTGAATAAGGTGCCGAGTGGGCTGTCAAATGGGTTGTCAATGGGAGCTGACATGAAATACCCCGACGAGAGAGCTCATGTGATTTGCTCGGGAATCCATCACGCTCTGCCAGACCCGAGCGATTGCACGAGAATGTCGGTCGTCGATTCTTTAGAACCTTTGGAGTTATTCATGAGTTTTTCCGCCCAGAACACCAACACCACCCGTCGTTGTTTCATGATGCAAGCCGTGACCGTTGCCGGTGCGGCGTTGGTCGTGACCGAAGCCTCGGCCCAAGCCATGGTGGACGAAAAAGACCCCCAAGCGGCCGGGCTGAACTACAAGGCGGATGCCACCAAGGTGGACAAGGCCAAGGCGCCCAAGTACGCCGCTGGCCAGAACTGCGGCAACTGCGCGCTGTACCAAGGCGGTAGCGCAGCTGCCGGTGGCTGCCCGCTGTTTGCCGGCAAGCAGGTATCTGCCAAGGGCTGGTGTACCGCCTACGCGAAAAAGGCCTGATCTCGGCGTCTCAGGGTCCAGCACGACGCTGCGCCCTTGAGTGCTGATGCACGGCCTCCACCAGGGCTGCCACATGCTCGGGCGGGGTGTACTGGCTGATGCCGTGCCCCAGGTTGAAGATGTGGGTGGGCCCCGTGGTGGTGGGGTCGGTGTGGGGTGTGCCAAAGCTGTCGAGCACGCCGCGCACCTGCTCGGC
>CANFMY010000019.1 GCA_947448375.1 Comamonadaceae bacterium
CAGCCTTCTGCTGTGCGCCGCTTCCTGTCCGCACAGCCGGTGCACTACCCGATTGCCCTGGGGGGTGTGAATGGCAATCACCTGGGGCGTCAACTGGGCAATGAGTCCGGCAGTTTGCCCTATACCCTGGTGCTGGATGCCCAAGGCCATGTGGTGCAGCAGAAATTGGGGCGTCTGGATCCCCAAGATTTGCAAAAATGGATTTAAATCACATCAGTTGACGTGAGAAAAGTGAGAAATCCAGGCTTTTTGGTGTAAATTCCCCCCTGTTTGAAATAACCCGACAGGTTTTGTATGGATTTGCGCAAGCTCAAGACCCTGATCGACTTGGTCTCTGAGTCCAATGTCTCCGAATTGGAAATCACCGAAGCCGAAGGCAAGGTTCGTATTGTCAAATCCAACGGCGCCCCTGTGGTGATGGCCGCCCCCGTGGCTCAAGCCCCTGCGGTGATGGCTGCACCTCTGGCCGCGGTGGCCGGTGCAACGACCGCCCCTGTCACGGCAAGCGCCGACGCCGCTCCGGCAGCCGAAGCCGCCGGTCATGTGGTCAAGTCCCCCATGGTCGGCACTTTCTACCGCTCGGCCAGCCCGGGTGCAAAAGCCTTCATCGAGTTGGGCAGCGTCGTCAAGGAAGGCGACACCATCTGCATCATCGAAGCCATGAAGATCCTCAACGAGATCGAGGCCGACAAGAGCGGCACCGTGGTTCAAATCCTGGCGGAAAACGGGCAGGCAGTCGAGTACGGACATCCGCTGGTGGTGATCGAGTAAGCGACTCATGTTCAAGAAGATTCTGATTGCCAACCGCGGCGAGATCGCGCTGCGCATCCAGCGCGCTTGTCGCGAAATGGGCGTGAAGGCTGTAGTGGTGTATTCCGAGGCCGATCGCGAGGCCAAATACGTCAAGCTTGCCGAAGAGGCCGTGTGCATTGGCCCGGCAGCGTCTGCCCAGAGTTATCTCAGCATGCCCGCCATCATTTCGGCAGCCGAGGTGACGGACGCCGAGGCGATCCACCCCGGCTACGGTTTTTTGAGCGAAAACGCCGATTTTGCCGAGCGCGTCGAAAAAAGCGGGTTCCAGTTCATCGGTCCCACGCCCGAGTCGATCCGCATCATGGGCGACAAGGTGTCGGCCAAGCAGGCCATGATCAAGGCGGGTGTGCCTTGTGTGCCTGGATCCGAAGGCGAGTTGCCCGACGACCCGGCCCAGATCCGGCGCATTGCCAAGTCGGTGGGCTACCCGGTCATCATCAAGGCCGCGGGCGGTGGCGGCGGTCGTGGCATGCGCGTGGTGCACACCGAAGCTGCGCTCATCCACGCGGTGCAAACCACCAAGGCGGAAGCCGGCGCGGCGTTTGGCAACCCGGCGGTGTACATGGAGAAGTTTCTCCAGAACCCGCGACACATCGAAATCCAGGTGCTGGCCGACCAGCACCGCAATGCGGTCTACCTGGGCGAGCGCGACTGCTCCATGCAGCGGCGCCACCAGAAGGTCATCGAGGAGGCGCCGGCGCCCGGCATTCCGCGCAAGCTGATCGAGAAGATTGGCGAGCGTTGCGTGGCCGCGTGCAAGCGCATCGGCTATCGGGGTGCGGGCACCTTCGAGTTTCTGTACGAAAAGGGCGAGTTCTATTTCATCGAGATGAACACCCGCGTGCAGGTCGAGCACCCCGTCACCGAGTTCATCACCGGTGTGGACATCGTGAAAACCCAGATCATGGTGGCGGCTGGCGAGAAACTGCCCTTCACCCAACGCCAGATCGTCATTCATGGCCACGCGCTCGAGTGCCGCATCAACGCCGAAGACCCCTTCAAGTTCACGCCCTCGCCGGGTCGCATCACCATGTGGCACGCCCCGGGAGGGCCGGGTGTGCGGGTTGACTCGCACGTGTACACCAACTACTTCGTGCCGCCCCACTACGACTCGATGATCGGCAAGATCATCGTCCACGGCGACACGCGCGAGCAAGCCATTGCCCGCATGCGTACGGCCCTGGCCGAGATGGTGGTGGAAGGGATCAACACCAATGTGCCCTTGCACCGCGAGTTGATGGTCGACGCCAAATTCATGGAAGGTGGAACCAATATCCACTACCTTGAACATTGGCTGGCGGATCACAAGCGCTGATGCGTGGCATGCACGCAATCTGGCCGGGTGCGGAGGGCTGATGTTCGAACTTCGACTTCGAGTGCCGCAGGCACAGGTGGACACCCTCAGCGAAGCCCTCGAGGCCCTGGACGCGTTGAGCGTCTCGGTGGAAGACGCAGACGCCCACACCGAGGCCGAGCAGGCGCTTTTTGGTGAGCCTGGCATGCCGCCGCCTCAAGCCGGGTGGGAGCGCTCCAGCATCACCGCCTTGTTTGCCCAAGAGGCGCAGGCCGAGGACGCAGCCCGTTTGCTGCAGGCACAAGACTTCTTTGCCGGCTGTGAGCTGCTGGGCTTGCAGGCCGTGGCCGATCAGGACTGGGTGCGCTTGACGCAATCGCAATTCACCCCGGTCGAGATCACCCCGGACTTCTGGATCGTGCCGACCTGGCATGAGCCCCCAGCCGCGGCGACACGTTTCATCCGCCTGGACCCGGGGCTCGCATTTGGCACGGGCACCCACCCCACCACTCGCATGTGTCTGCGCTGGATTGCGCGACACAACCTCGCGGGTCAGCGCGTGCTGGACTACGGTTGTGGCTCGGGCATTCTGGCCATCGGTGCGGCGATGCACGGAGCCGCGCACGTCGAAGGCGTCGACATTGATGACGCAGCCGTCACCGCCACGCACCTGAACGCCGAGGCCAACCATGTGCGTGTGCAATCGGGGCTGCCCGACGTGGCCCAGGGGCAGTACCACACGGTGTTGGCCAACATCCTGGCCACGCCCTTGAAAGTGCTGGCTCCCTTGCTGTGCTCGCATGTGTTGCCGGGCGGCTCACTGGTGCTGGCTGGCATTCTCGAGCGGCAAGCCGATGAATTGAAGCTGGCGTATGCGCCGCACGTCCGTCTTGAAGTGTCCGATGCCGAAGACGGTTGGGTGCTCATGACGGCGCGCACTTGAAACAACAAAGGAACTTCTCATGGCTTCGCTCATTTGCGGCTCGCTCGCGTTTGATTCCATCATGTCCTTCGAGGGACGATTTGCCGAGCAGATCCTGCCCGACCAACTGCACATCCTCAATGTGTCGTTCCTGGTGCCAGCCTTGCGTCGCGATTTTGGTGGTTGTGCGGGCAACATCGCCTACAGCCTCAAACAACTGGGGGGTACGCCGCTGCCCATGGCCACGCTGGGTCAGGATGGTGCCGAGTACCTGCAGCGTCTGCGCGACCTGGACATTGCCACCGACCATGTTCGGCTGTTGGACGACACCTACACCGCTCAGGCCATGATCATGACCGACCGCGACAACAACCAGATCACCGCCTTCCATCCCGGCGCGATGATGCAGGCGCACATCACCCGCATCGAATCGCATCCGGATGTGAAGCTGGCGATCATCTCGCCCGATGGACGTGACGCCATGCTGCAGCACGCCGAGCAGTGCCATGCGGCTCACATTCCGTTTGTGTTCGATCCGGGTCAGGGCTTGCCCATGTTCGACGGTACCGAACTGGCCCGCTTCATCGAGCAGTCCACCTGGGTGACTGTCAATGACTACGAGGGCAAGCTGCTCACCGAGCGCACGGGTTGGAGTTCGGCTGAGATTTCCCGCCGTGTCGATGGTCTCATCGTGACCCTGGGCGCTCAAGGATGCGAGGTCTGGCAGGACGGTGAGATGACGCACGTGCCGCCTGTGCAAGCCACTCAAGTGGTGGATCCGACCGGTTGCGGTGACGCCTGGCGTGGAGCGTTGCTGTTTGGTTTGGAGCAGGGCTGGTCGCTCACCGAGTGTGCGGCGCTGGGCAATCGCGTGGGGGCACTCAAGATTGCCAGCCGCGGCCCGCAAAATTATTCAGTCGAGCGCTGACCAGTTGGCGCGCTGTGCGCCCAACGCGCTGATGCGCAGTTGCTTGCGACGGGCCGTGGCGCCACGCAGCAAGCTGATGTCCCGTTTGGCAATGCCCAGGCAATCGGCCAGCCAATCAATCAAGGCCTGGTTGGCCTGACCGTCCACGGGCGGTGCGTGCAGTCGCACCTTCAAGGCCCCGTCGTACACCCCGTCGGGCTGGGTGCGTGAGGCGCGCGGGATCACATGGAGGTCGAGCACCACAGTGCCATCGCTGGCCTGACGGCGCCAGCTGGGCCAATCACTCAGGGTGTGTTCAGACATCAGACATGAAAAAGCCCGGGGCTTTGCAGCACCGGGCTTGAGGCTTGCGCCGAAACGCGGAACTCAGGGCTTGCCAGCCGTGGGGAACGGCCAGGCAGCTTGCGGGTTCAACGTGGTCTGCGCCGCAGGGGCGGCGGCAGCGGGTTTTTTCGCAGCTTTCTTCGCAGGCTTTTTCTTGGCAGCGGCTTTTTTGGCAGGCTTTTTGGCTACAGCTTTTTTCGCAGCGGCTTTTTTGGCCGGCTTTTTAGCAGCAGCTTTTTTCGCTGCAGGCTTTTTGGCAGCGACTTTCTTGGCGGCCGGCTTTTTGGCTGCAGCTTTCTTGGCTGCGGGCTTCTTGGCGGCTACTTTTTTCGCTGCGGGCTTTTTGGCTGCAACTTTTTTGGCTGCGGGCTTCTTGGCAGCGACTTTCTTGGCGGCCGGCTTTTTGGCTGCAGCTTTCTTGGCTGCGGGCTTCTTAGCGGCTACTTTTTTCGCTGCGGGCTTTTTCGCGACAGCTTTCTTTGCGGTGGCCTTTTTTGCGGCCGGTTTTTTTGCAGTTGCCATGATGACTCCTAGATCAAATGAAAAGATCGTTGGGTGAAAACACTTCGCGCTGGTTGGACAACGCCAAGCGATTCATGGTGTTGGACCCGGGTCCAGCACCATGAACACGGTGCGCCTGACCCCAGAGTGCCGGCTTCGAATGGCCAGGCTTGATGGGAACAGACAAAACGTAAAACATGCGTGATGAATTTCAATCCCAGGACAGAGCGCCACCAGACTGGTACTCAATCACACGGGTTTCGAAGAAGTTACGCTCTTTTTTCAGGTCAATCATCTCGCTCATCCAGGGGAAGGGGTTCTCCTCGTTGGGGAAGAGAGCCTCCAGACCAATCTGGGTGGCGCGACGGTTGGCAATGTAACGCAGATAGCCCTTGAACATCGAGGCGTTGAGGCCCAGCACGCCACGGGGCATGGTGTCCTCGGCGTAGCGGTACTCGAGTTCGACGGCTTTCAGGAACAGTTCTTTGATGTCAGCCTTGAACTCGGCGGTCCACAGGTGCGGGTTCTCGAGCTTGATCTGGTTGATCAGGTCGATACCGAAATTGCAGTGCATGGACTCGTCACGCAGGATGTACTGGTACTGTTCGGCTGCACCCGTCATCTTGTTCTGGCGACCCAGCGCCAGGATTTGCGTGAAGCCCACGTAGAAGAACAGGCCTTCCATCAGGCAGGCAAACACGATCAGCGACTTGAGCAGCGTCTGATCGTCAGCCGGAGTGCCCGTGTGGAAGTTGGGGTCCATGATCGCGTCGATGAACGGGATCAGGAACTCGTCCTTGTCACGGATGGAGGAGACCTCGTGGTAGGCGTTGAAGATTTCCGACTCGTCCAGACCCAGCGATTCCACGATGTACTGGTAGGCGTGGGTGTGAATGGCTTCTTCAAAGGCCTGGCGCAACAGGAACTGGCGGCACTCGGGCGCGGTGATGTGGCGGTAAGTGCCCAGCACGATGTTGTTGGCGGCCAGTGAATCGGCCGTCACGAAGAAACCGAGGTTGCGCTTGATGATGCGTCGCTCATCTTCGCTCAGACCGTTGGGATCTTTCCACAGTGCAATGTCGCGGGTCATGTTGACCTCTTGCGGCATCCAGTGGTTGGCGCAGGTGGAGAGGTATTTTTCCCAGGCCCACTTGTACTTGAAAGGGACAAGCTGGTTGACGTCGGTTTGACCGTTGATGATGCGCTTGTCTGCGGCATTCACGCGCCGTGCGCTCGAGGCGGCAGCGCTGGTCATGGGGGCTGCCTCGAGGGCTGCAGCGGAAACAGTGGCTCCATCATGCAGCGTGCGCAAGGCAGGTGCGGGTGTGGACAGAGGTGGGATATCCATCGCGCGGCCGGTGAGGCCGTTGGCTTGTGAAGTTGGCGATGTGGGCTTGACTTCTTCGTCCCAGGTCAGCATAGAGCGTTTTCCAATGTGCGGATTATGTGCGTAACGAAGCAAATTGCAAAGTGTTCATTCACATCGTGCACGCAAAGTGTTGTTCAATAACATCGACTCGCGCGAGACCTCGCGGTCTCGCATCGAATCACTGACAGGCTTCGCACGTCGGATCATCGACGCCACAAAACTTGATATCGGTGGCTGGCGTGGCGTCCATTTGTGCACGCGCCGCTGCCGCTGCTGCTTCCATCGCGCTCATGCCACCCCCGCTCGCGCCCGAGGACACGGCGTTGAGTTGACCCGCTTGCACGGTGGATTTCTCGGCGTGCGTGGCACTGATGGTGCGCAGGTAGTACGTGGTCTTCAAGCCGCGCAGCCACGCAAGCTTGTAGGTCTCGTCGAGCTTCTTGCCCGATGCGCCTGACATGTAGATGTTGAGCGACTGGGCCTGATCAATCCACTTCTGGCGACGTGCGGCGGCTTCCACCAACCACACCGTCTCGACCTCGAAGGCCGTGGCGTACAGCGACTTGATGTCTTGCGGCACGCGGTCGATCGGACGCAGCGAGCCATCAAAGTGCTTGAGGTCCATGACCATCACGTCATCCCACAGGCCCAGACGCTTGAGGTCACGCACCAGGTAAGCGTTGATGATGGTGAATTCGCCCGAGAGGTTGGACTTGACCGACAGGTTGCCAAAGCACGGCTCGATGGAGGCGTCGACGCCAATGATGTTGGAGATGGTGGCGGTGGGGGCGATGGCCACGCAGTTGGAGTTGCGCATGCCGTCTTGCGCAATCTTGCGGCGCAGGGCATCCCAGTCGAGGGTGGACGAGCGGTCCACTTCCACATAGCCACCGCGCTCACGCGCCAGCAGATCCACGGTATCGGGAGGCAGAATGCCCTGGTCCCACAGCGAACCCTTGTAGCTGGTGTACTTGCCGCGCTCGCGGGCCAGTTCGGTCGAAGCCCAGTAAGCGTAGTAGCAGATGGCTTCCATGGAGCGGTCGGCAAATTCCACGGCTTCTTGCGAGGCGTAGGGAATGCGCAGGGCGTACAGGCTGTCCTGGAAGGACATCACGCCCATGCCCACCGGGCGGTGGCGCATGTTGGAGTCGCGGGCCTTCTTGACGGCGTAGTAGTTGATGTCGATCACGTTGTCGAGCATGCGCATGGCCGTGCTGATGGTGCGCTTGAGCTTGTCGTGGTCGATTTCCTTGCCGTTCGCGCCGTCCTTGAGGTGTTGCAGCAGGTTGACCGAGCCGAGGTTGCACACGGCGGTTTCGGTGTCGCTGGTGTTGAGCGTGATCTCGGTGCACAGGTTGGACGAGTGCACCACGCCCACGTGCTGCTGGGGCGAACGCACGTTGCAGGCGTCCTTGAAGGTGATCCAGGGGTGACCAGTCTCGAACAGCATGGTCAGCATCTTGCGCCACAGGTCGGCGGCCTGCACCGTGCGGCTTGGCTTGATCTCGCCGCGGCGGGCCCGGTCTTCGTAGGCCAGGTAGGCTTTTTCGAAGTCGGCTCCGAACTTGTCGTGCAGATCGGGGGCGTCGGACGGTGACAGCAGGGTCCACTCGCCTTTTTCCATCACGCGGCGCATGAACAGGTCGGGAATCCAGTTGGCCGTGTTCATGTCGTGGGTGCGACGGCGGTCGTCACCGGTGTTCTTGCGCAACTCGAGGAATTCCTCGATGTCCAGGTGCCAGGTTTCCAGGTAGGTGCAGACTGCGCCCTTGCGCTTGCCGCCCTGGTTCACCGCCACGGCGGTGTCGTTCACCACTTTCAGGAACGGCACCACGCCTTGCGATTCGCCATTGGTGCCCTTGATGTGGCTGCCCAGGGCGCGCACGCGCGTCCAGTCGTTGCCCAGACCACCGGCAAACTTGGAGAGCAGGGCGTTTTCCTTGATGGACTCGTAAATACCGTCCAGATCGTCGGGTACCGTGGTGAGGTAGCAGCTCGACAGCTGCGAGCGCAGCGTGCCGCTGTTGAAGAGGGTCGGCGTGCTCGACATGAAGTCGAACGAGGACAGCACCTCGTAGAACTCGATGGCGCGCGCTTCGCGGTCGATCTCGTTGAGCGACAGGCCCATGGCGACACGCATGAAGAAGGTCTGGGGCAGCTCGATGCGGGTCTTGCGCACGTGCAGGAAGTAGCGGTCGTACAGGGTTTGCAGGCCCAGGTAGTCAAACTGCAGGTCGCGCTCGGCCTTGAGGGCGCGGGCGAGGCGGGGCAGGTCGAATTGCAGCAGTTTCTCGTCGAGCAGCTCGTTTTCCACGCCCTTCTTGATGAAGGCGGGGAAGTTGTCCACGTACTGGGCGGCCATCTGGTCCTGGGTGACTTCCGTGCCCAGCACTTCCTTGGCGATGGTGTGCATGAGCAGACGGGCCGTGACATAGGTGTAGTCCGGGTCCTTCTCGATCAGGGTGCGGGCGGCCAGAATGGCGGCCTTGAACACTTCTTCGATGGGCACGCCGTCGTACAGGTTGCGCAGCGTTTCGGACACGATGGGGTCAGCCTTGACGTCAGAGCCCAGGCCAGCGCAGGCGTTTTCGATGATGTGTTGCAGACGTCCCAGGTCCAGCGCCACGCGCTGACCGCCGTCGATCACGTGCAGGGTGGGTTGGGCCGGGGCTTGCACCTCTTTTTGCGCCGCGCGCTCTTGTGTGCGGCGCTCGCGGTACAGCACATAGGCACGTGCTACCTCATGGTGGCTACCGCGCATGAGGCCGAGCTCGACCTGGTCTTGCACGTCCTCGATGTGGAAGGTGCCACCGCCCGGACGCGAACGCATGAGAGCGCGCACGACGTTTTGCGTCAGATCGTCCACGGTTTCGCGAACACTGGCCGAGGCAGCGCCCTGGGTGCCGTGCACGGCCAGAAAGGCCTTCATCATGGCCACCGCAATTTTGGCAGGCTCGAACGGCACCACGGCTCCGTTGCGGCGAATGATCTGGTAATGGGCCAGAGCGGAGGCCTGGGGAGGGGCGGCTCGGTCTTCGCCAAGCGTCAGGTGGGGTGCCGGGGCAAGGCCGGGGGCGTGGGGGGCTGCAATCTGCATAGTGGTAGAGGTCCTTCGGTGTTCATCGAGGGTCGCTTGGCAGCGCGATAAGGCCGGGCTGCCGGGACGCCTGGGCGCGTGCAAACAATCACAACAACACGCCAGGTGACACTATATCTGGTGTCGAGGGGGTTTTCAACACACTACAGGTAGTGTTTTGGGGGTTGACAGCCCCACGAAGAAGGGGTCAACGAGCGGGGGTGCGAGCACGGGTTGGAGCGGGCCAACACGTGCAAGCCCCGACAATTCGAGTGGTCCCTGAAAAAGACTAGCAAATACGCGGGATATGGGCCTTTTTGGGTGGCCGGTACGCATGAATTCGACCTTTTGTCGCCCAGGTGTCACCCCGCCAGGCCCGGGCTTGGGCGCCGGGGCCCGGGGAGAGGATTGATGGCTCGACGGAACTAGTCGGGAAAATACTGAGCGGGCCAACTCAGCGAGTGTTGCAAACCTGCCCAGTCAAAGCCAGCGCCGGGGTCCTGTTTGCGTCCGGGGGCGATGTGTTCGTGTCCGGCCACATGAGCCACCGGGTAACGCACAGCCAGGGCGGCGCACAGGGACGCGAGGGTTTCGTACTGCGCGCTCTCAAAGCCGAGGCCTTCCAGGCCCTCGAGTTCGACGCCAATCGAGTCGTCGTTGCATTGCTCTCGCCCTCGGTAGCGGGAGACCCCGGCATGCCAGGCGCGCTCGTCGCAGTTCACGAATTGCACCAACTCACCGCCACGGCGGATGAAAAAATGCGCAGAGACGCGCAGTCCGCGAATCTGCTGGAAATAGGGGTGCGCGTCCCAGTCCAGGGTGTTGGTGAAAAGGGCTTGCACCTGCGGGCCGCCGAACTGCCCCGGCGGCAGGCTGATGGAGTGGATGACCACCAGGTCGACCAACGCACCCGCGGGGCGGGGGCCGAAGTTGGGCGAATCAACGCGGCGGGCAAACCGGTACCAACCCTGGTCCCACAGCGCATCTGCTCGGGGCGATGGCGAAGCGGCGGGGTTGGTCATGGTGGGGCAGGATCAGGCGTCGTGTTGCTGCCGGTGGGCCGCACTGCAGTAATGCCCTTGCGGGCCCTGCACGGCGTCCTCCAGAGGCAGGTGCAGGCCGCATTGCAGGCATTGCGTCATGGGGCGCGTCGAGCCTTCCGGTGTGGGCGAGGCAGCCGCTTGGGGTGGTGGGGCGGGGCGTTGGTGTCGGCCACGGCGGGTCTGGCGCAGCCACCAGACGCCGCCCAGCACGATCAAGAGCACCAGCAACCACTTCATGCCGAGCGTCCCAGCACGACTTCCATCACGAAACGCGAGCCTGCATAGGCCAGCAGCAACAGGCCCGCGCCGATGTACAGCACCCGGGCGGCCTTGCGCCCACGCCAGCCCAGTTGCCGTCGGGCCAGCAGCAGTCCGGCAAAGGTCAGCCAGGCCAGAACCGAAAACACGGTTTTGTGGTCCCAGCGCCAGGCCTTGTCGGGCCCATAGAGCACATCGCCAAACCACCAACCGGCCAGCAGCGTGGCGGTGAGCAGCACAAAACCGGCGCCGACAAACCGGAATGTGAGCCGCTCCAGCGTCATCAGCGGCACACCGGCCTGGGGTTCGGTGGCGAGTCGAATCTGGGTTTCGGTGCGCACCATCAACCAGGCGTGGAGGACCGCCGCCCCGAACAACCCGTAAGAAGCCAGGCCCAGCACCCAGTGCAGAGGCAGCCAGACCGAGGCGCTGGTGTGCAAGGCCTGGCCGGGAAAAGTCAGTGACAGCAGCACGGAACCGCCCCCCAGCAGGGCAAGGGCCCAGCGAGTTTGCATCAAGGGGAACCACTGGCGCTCCAGCCAGTAGAACGTCAGCACCAGCCAGGCGGTGGCCGACAAGGCGGGCGCGAAGCCGAAACGGATCAGGCCATCGTCGCCACTGCCCAGCAACAAGATGACCGACAGGCCGTGCAACAACCAGCCGGCCCAGACCAGCACCTGGGTGTGTCGATCCTGGAGTCGACCGCCCCACAAGGCGAGCAAAGCATAGACCGTCGCCGCCGCTAAGCCGGTGAGCAGACTGTAAAAGTTGGCGCTGGCTAGAATCATGGCTGCAGTTTAGCGACATATCGACCATGGCCACAGCGCTCACCGACAAACTCTCACGCCTGGTCAAGCAGATCAGCGGCCAGGCCCGCATCACCGAATCCAACGTCGCGGACATGCTGCGCGAGGTTCGCATGGCCCTGCTCGAGGCCGATGTGGCGCTGCCGGTGGTGCGCGATTTCATGGCGCGCGTGAAGGATCAGGCGCTGGGTCAGGAGGTGCTGGGTTCGCTCAAGCCGGGGCAGGCCCTGGTGGGCATTGTCCAGCGCGAGTTGGCGGCCACCATGGGCGAGGGTGTCTCGGACATCAACCTCGCGGCGCAACCGCCGGCGGTCATCCTGATGGCCGGTTTGCAGGGGGCGGGTAAAACCACCACCACGGCCAAACTGGCGCGTCACCTCATCCAAAAGCGCAAGAAAAAAGTGCTGACCGTGTCAGCTGACGTGTACCGTCCGGCGGCCATCGAGCAGTTGAAAACCGTGACCGCCCAGGCCGGTGCGGAGTGGTTCCCCAGTGAAGCCGGCCAGAAGCCGGCTGACATTGCCCGTGCGGCGCTTGATCATGCCAAGCGGCATTTCTTTGATGTGTTACTGGTGGACACCGCCGGCCGGCTGGCGATTGACGAAGCGCTCATGCGCGAGATCCAGGAACTGCACCAACTGCTCAACCCGGTGGAAACCCTCTTCGTGGTCGACGCCATGCAAGGCCAGGATGCGGTCAACACGGCCAAGGCGTTCAAGGACGCGCTGCCCTTGACGGGCATTGTGCTGACCAAGATGGACGGCGACTCGCGCGGCGGTGCCGCCTTGTCGGTGCGCCAGATCACGGGCGCGCCCATCAAGTTTGCCGGCACCAGCGAGAAGATCGACGGCCTGGAGGTGTTCGATGCCGATCGGCATGCCGGTCGCGTGCTGGGCATGGGCGACATCGTGGCGCTGGTCGAGCAGGTCACGGCCGGTGTCGACATGGAGGCGGCGCAAAAACTGGCCGCCAAGGTCAAGAGCGGTGAGGGTTTCGATCTGAACGACTTTCTCGCGCAACTCCAGCAGATGCGTCAGATGGGCGGCCTCTCCAGCCTGATGGACAAGTTGCCCACGCAACTGCAGGCCAAGGCCCAGGACACCGACTTGCAGCGCGTCGAGCGCGACATGCTGCGCAAGCAGGGCATCATCCACAGCATGACTCCCCGCGAGCGCAGCAAGCCCGACCTCATCAAGGCCACCCGCAAGCGTCGCATCGCGGCGGGCGCCGGGGTTCAGGTGCAGGAGGTCAACCGCCTGCTCAATGAATTCGGCCAGATGCAAGACATGATGAAGAAGATGCGCGGCGGCGGCCTCATGAAGATGATGAAGCGCCTGGGCGGCATGAAGGGTTTGGGCGGCATGGGCGGCGGCGGCTTTCCCGGCATGCCGCGCTGATCGCCCGGGGCCCACAACCCAGGCCCAGGCTCACTCAACCATCGGTCGCCTGACGGGTTACGCCGTTTCCCGCACCACCACCTCGCCCCGCAGCGAGTGCGGCAGCGCCGAGGTGATGCGCACGTCCACCATCTGACCCACCAACCGCGCACCGCCTGCGCCTGCGGCGAAGTTGACGATGCGGTTGCAGGCCGTGCGTCCCATCAGTTCGTTGGGGTCCTTGCGTGACGGGCCCTCCACCAGAATGGCTTGCACGGTGCCGACCCGGCTCTCGCTGATGCGGCGCACGTTCGTTTCCACGGCGGCCTGCAGTGCTTGCAATCGACGCAACTTCACCTCGTGGGGGGTGTCGTCGGGCAAGTTGGCGGCGGGGGTGCCTGGGCGCGGACTGAAGATGAAACTGAAGGAGGCGTCAAACCCCACGTCGTCGATGAGTTGCATCATCTTGCCGAAGTCGTCCTCGGTTTCGCCGGGAAAACCCACGATGAAGTCCGAGCTGAGCGAGAGCTCGGGGCGCACCGCGCGCAACTTGCGGATGGTGCTCTTGTATTCCATCGCGGTGTAGCCGCGCTTCATGGCCATCAGGATGCGGTCACTGCCGTGCTGCACCGGCAGGTGCAGGTGACTGACCAGTTGCGGCACGCGGTCGTACACCTCGATCAGCCGCTGGGTGAACTCGTTGGGGTGGCTGGTGGTGTAGCGCAGACGTTCGATGCCAGGCAACTCGGCCACGTACTCCAGCAGCAGGGCGAAGTCGGCGATGTCGGCAGTGCCGCCCATGGCGCCACGGTAGGCGTTGACGTTCTGGCCCAGGAGGGTGATTTCCTTCACGCCTTGCGCGGCCAGACCGGCCACTTCGGTGAGCACGTCGTCCAGGGGACGGCTCACTTCTTCACCACGCGTGTAAGGCACCACGCAGTAGCTGCAATACTTGGAGCAGCCTTCCATGATGCTCACAAAGGCGCTCGCGCCTTCCACGCGCGCGGGCGGCAGGTGGTCAAATTTCTCGATCTCGGGAAAGCTGATGTCCACCTGGGGCTTGCGCTGGGCGTCGCGCTGGTTCAGCAACTCGGGCAGACGGTGCAGGGTTTGCGGGCCGAACACCACGTCCACGAAGGGTGCGCGCGCCACGATGGCCTCGCCTTCCTGGCTGGCCACGCAACCACCCACCGCGATCTTCACGCCCTTGGCCTTGAGGTGCTTGACGCGCCCCAGGTCCGAGAACACCTTCTCCTGCGCTTTCTCGCGCACCGAGCAGGTGTTGAAGAGGATGAGGTCGGCTTCCTCGACGTTGTCGGTTTTTTCGTAACCCTGGGCCTGGCCCAGCACGTCGGCCATCTTGTCCGAGTCGTACTCGTTCATCTGGCAACCGAAGGTTTTGATGAAGACTTTGCGGCTCATGGGCGAGCCTCCCCGTGGGGGCGCGTGCAGCGGTTCATGGTGTAGATCCAGAGGCTGTTGAAAACCGTGATTTTAATTCCCCGTTTATCATCCGCCGATGAGCACCTTCACACGCGTTGTTTTATTCACCGATACCGACGGTCGGGCCCGTTTCCGCGAGGAGTCCATTCCCCTCGATCAGGGCACGCCCCAGTCGCAACTGTCGTCCCTGATGGCCAGTGGTGGTTACCAGTTGCGACACAGCCCGGTGGGATTTCGCAGCCAGTTTCATGTGAGCCCGCATCCGCAGTGGGTGTTCATCCTCGGCGGGCAGATGGAAATCGGTCTGCAAGACGGCAGTTCCCGGGTGTTCAGTCCGGGTGAGCATTTCTATTCCGCCGACTTGCTGCCCGACGGTGCGACCTTTGATGCCAGCGTGCACGGTCACTGGAGTCGCCAGGTGGGCGCGGACCCGTTGGTGACCTTGTTCGTGCGCGGCTGATCGCCTCTACATTGTTGCTGGAGATTCGGCCATGTGGACCCCATCCCTTCGTTATCCCGAGCCCGCCATCGAGGTGCTCGACCCGCGGTTTCTGAAATACCGCGTGATGAACGCCTCCATCGAGCGTCTGGCCACCGGGTTTCGCTGGTGCGAAGGCCCGGTGTGGTGGGGCGACGCGCGCCAGCTCATCTGGAGCGACATACCCAACGACCGTCTCATGCGCTGGGACGACGCAAGCGGTCAAGTGAGCGAGTGGCGCAAGCCCTCGCAGCAGGCCAACGGCAACACGCGCGACCGGCAGGGGCGGTTGATCACCTGCGAGCACCTGGGGCGGCGCGTGACGCGCACCGAGTACGACGGCAGCATCACGGTCATCGCCGACCACTACCAGGGCAAGCGACTGAACTCGCCCAACGATGTGGTCGTCAAGTCCGATGACTCCATCTGGTTCACCGACCCGCCCTTTGGTTTGCTGGGCTGGTACGAGGGTGTGCCGGCGCCGCAGGAGTTGCCCACGAATGTTTACCGTGTGGACGGTGCGACGGGCGAAGTCACCTTGGTGTGCGCCGACATCAACCGACCCAACGGCCTGTGTTTTTCTCCCGACGAAAAGCGGATGTACATCGTCGAGTCGGGCACCACGCCGCGACGCATCCATGTGTTCGATCTTGCCGATGACGGGCGGCAACTGCGCAACGGCCGCCTGTTCATGACCGCCGCCACCGAGGGCACACCCGACGGATTTCGGTGCGATGTGGACGGCAACCTCTGGGCCGGCTGGGGCATGGGAGAGGGGCACGATGGGGTCCGGGTGTTTGCGCCGGACGCCACCCCGCTGGCCCACATCCATTTGCCCGAGCGCTGTGCCAACGTGTGCTTTGGCGGCGCGCGGCGCAACCGTTTGTTCATGGCAGCCAGTCATTCGTTGTACGCCCTGTACGTCAACACGCAGGGCGCGACGGCCTGTTGAGGCGCATCAGCCTCGGGGGCACGAGCGCCGTGAAGGTGCCCCGGTGTGGCTCGCGCCGAGCTGTTGAACGCACCAAAACCAACGGCCCACCGAGGTGGGCCGTTGTCAGTCGACACACACGCCCCGCAGGGCGCAGCATCACTTCTTGGCGTCAGCAGCCGGGGTGTCGGCAGCCTCTTCGGCCGTCGTCACCACCGACACCAGCACCGGGTCGGTCTTGCCGCGTGTCACGGCTGTCACGCCCTTGGGCAGGGTGATGTCGCTCAGGTGCAGCGACGTGCCTTTCTTCAAGCCGCTCAGGTCCACCGCGATGAACTCGGGCAGATCGGCGGGCAGGCAGGACACTTCCAGTTCGGTCACCACGAGGTTGACCAGACACTGGTCGGCCTTGACCGCCGGAGAGGCTTCCTGGCCGCTGTAGTGCACAGGCACTTTCATGTGCAGCGTGGTCTTGGCGTCCACCCGCTGAAAGTCCACGTGCAGCACGAGCTGCTTGAACGGGTGGTACTGCACGTCACGCAGCAGCACCTGGGCGGATTGACCGTTGAGTTCCATGTCCAGGATGGTGGAATGGAAGGCTTCCTTCTTGAGGGCATGCCACAAGGCGTTGTGATCGAGTTCGACCAGGCTGGGTTCAGCCGTGCCCCCATAGACGATACCGGGCGTGCGGCCCGTGATGCGCAGACGGCGGCTCGCACCCGTTCCCTGCTTGGCGCGCTCAAAAGCGACAAATTTCATAGCAAACTCCTGTTTGAACCCACCGCGACCAGTGAGGCTCAGGTTTTAAAAAAGGACTGCGAACAGCCCGGCGGGATGCTCCCCTGACCGACGACAACTTAGAACAGCTGATCCTGGTCGGAGAACAAACTCATCACCGACTCGCCCTTGGCAATCCGCGAGATCGTTTCAGCGATCAGCGGGGCCACGGAGAGTTGGCGGATCTTCCGGCACTGCGAGGCAGACTCGCTGAGCGGAATGGTGTTGGTGATCACAACCTCGTCGAGCGCGTCGCCTTTGGCAATGCGCTCGATGGCCGGACCGGAAAAAATCGGGTGGGTGCAGTAGGCGTAGACCTTCTTGGCACCACGCTCCTTGAGCACCTCGGCCGCTTTGACCAGCGTGCCGGCGGTGTCGATCATGTCGTCCATGATGACGCAGTTGCGGCCCTCGATGTCGCCGATGACGTGCATCACCTCGGACACATTGGCCTTGGGACGGCGCTTGTCGATGATGGCCAGATCGCAACCCAGTTGCTTGGCCAGGGCGCGCGCGCGCACCACGCCACCCACATCGGGCGAGACCACAATCAGGTCGTCGTAGTTCTTCTGGCGCAAGTCGCCCAGCAGCACTGGCGAGGCGTAGATGTTGTCCACCGGAATGTCGAAAAAGCCCTGGATCTGGTCGGCGTGCAAGTCCATGGTGAGCACGCGTGCCACGCCGACTGTTTGCAGCAGGTTGGCCACCACTTTGGCGGAAATGGGCACGCGAGAGGAGCGCGGTCGGCGGTCCTGACGGGCATAGCCAAAGTAGGGGATGACCGCACTGATGCGCTCGGCCGAAGCGCGCTTGAGCGCGTCGACCATGATGAGCAGTTCCATCAGGTTTTCGTTGGTGGGCGCGCAGGTGGACTGGATGACGAAGACGTCACGGGCGCGCACGTTCTGGTTGACTTCGACCGTGACCTCGCCATCCGAAAAGCGTCCCACGCTGGCGGCACCCAGCTCGGTGCCCAGGTGTTGGACGATTTCCTGAGCCAGCACCGGATTGGCATTGCCGGTGAACACCATGAAATCGGAGCTGAGGGGTGTGGACGACATGACGGCGGCGGATAAAAGGTGAACCAATAACCGGCAACACCGAATGGGCTGGCGATGTCACCGAGGCCGTATCAAGTGTCGTCGCAAAAACGGTGGCAGGGGAGGAAGGACTCGAACCCTCGCATGCCGGAATCAAAATCCGGTGCCTTGACCAACTTGGCGACTCCCCTACACGGGTGAGCAGTCTAATCCACTCACCGATAACCTGTCCCTGTAACCCACCCAGCCAGGGGGTGATGCTCCAGGTTGCTGCAGACCCGTCCTTGCCAGCCCGCGGGGAGCGCTTCCAAGACCCAATCAGATGGGCAAGGAGCGAACACCGCGCTGCCAGAGCCTGTCATGCGAGGCGAGAGCCCTTGGGACGTGAGCCACTGGAGGGCTTGCGTCACCGCCGGGCACACACGTTGCGCGACAGGCTGCAAGACGTTTTGGCCAAAACCAAAAGGCGATGCAGCGAAGTCTTCCATTGTAGCAGTTTTGCAATCCCGCTCCAAAGCCGGGTCGCGAAAGATGAGCGCGGTTTCCAGGCCCTGGTCGGGTTTGACCACGGCAAACTGGCTCGCCGGCACGGAGACGGGCCGGATCTGTTCGCCAATGCCTTCGACCCAGGCGTTATGTCCGCGCAGGAAAAAGGGCACATCGGCGCCCAGCGCCAGCCCCAGGGGCAGCAAGCGCTCCAGGGGCCAGTCCAGTTCCCACAGGCGGTTGAGCGCCAATAGGGTGGTGGCGGCGTCAGAGGAGCCGCCGCCCATGCCGGCCTGAGCGGGCAGTTGCTTGTCGATGGCGATGTGTGCGCCCCAGGCGGTGCCGCTGGCGGTTTGCAGCGCACGGGCCGCGCGCAGGATCAGGTCGTCCGCGGGCAACGGGGTGCTCAGGTCTTCGCGGCTGAGTTGGCCGTTGGGGCGTCGTTCCATGTGCAACCGATCCGCCCAGTCGATGAGCATGAAGACCGATTGCAGCAGATGGTAGCCGTCCTCGCGCCGACCGGTGATGTGCAAAAACAGGTTGAGCTTGGCGGGAGCGGGCAGGTCGGTGAAGGTCATGGCGCGCGCGTGGGCAGGCAAAGAGCGGGATGACGAGGCTCAGGGCGCCAGCCGCAACCGCAACTCCAGGGTGGGGGCAGGGTGGCGTCGTCGTGCCACCAGGGGTTGTTCGGGGGAGGGCAGGGAAACCAGGTCCCAGCCGTCGAGCGCGATGGCGCGTCCCTCCAGCCAGGCAAACACGGCGGGGACCGGCAATGCCGTACCCAGGGTTTGCGTCAGCAACGCATCCAGGGAGCTGAAACGCAGTTGCTCCTGGCCGCGGGACCAGACCGCCTCGCCCGGTGACCAGCGCAACCGTCCCTGGGTGATGCCCAAGGGACCGTACAGGGTGAGTTGCCCGGCCTGTGCGTTGCCCTGCAGGCTGATGTCGGCCTGGGTAATGGTGGGCGGATCGCTGTCCACGCGCAAAAACAGACGCCCTTCGCGAATCTGGACCTCGTCGGGGAGTGCTGCTGTGGGGGCCAGGGGTGGGGTGCTGCAGCCGGTGATGAGCAGCAAGCTGACGAAGACAACCCAGGCCACCCGGACGGCCCGGGCCAACCCACCCCGTTGCGCCCTCGCCCTTGTCCATGAGTTCCAGCGAGCGCTGGTCGACGGCCAGACCTCACTCACAACGGAACCCGCAGCCGTTGCAGTGTGCTGCGCAAGGTGGTGTTGTCCGGCGCGGCGCGAAGCCCCTCACGCCACACCTGAAGCGCTTGTTCGCGCTGGCCCAGCGTCCACATCACCTCGCCCAGGTGGGCGGCAATTTCAGCGTCCGCACGTGCTCGATAAGCTTGTTGCAGGAGCCGCAGGGCGTCCTGGTGACGCCCAAGCCGGAACTCGACCCATCCCAGGCTGTCGGTGATGAAGGGGTCATCGGGCGTCTGGGCCAGGGCCCTGACAATCAGGTCGCGGGCTTCTTCGAGTCGAATGCCGCGATCCGCCCAGGAGTAGCCCAGTGCGTTGAGGGCCTGGTAGTGGGTGGGCGTGCGCGCGATGATGTCCCCGAGCAGCCGTTCCATCACCTCGAGCCGGTTCATTTTTTCGGCCACCATGGCTTGCTCGTATTGCAGCTCGGCGTCGTTGGGCTCGAGCGTGAGCGCCTGGGTCAGTCGCTCGTAGGCGGCCTCCAGGGCCTGGTGGTCGCGCAGCAGTTGCACCTCGGCCAGCAATTTGGTGCGGCGCTCTGCGGGGTTGCGCTCTGGCAGGTCGGCGATCAGCTGTCGCGCTTGCGGCATCTTGCCCTGTCGCGCCAGGATGCTGGCGCGCTGAATCTGCACCCGCGCCAGGCTGCGCGGATCGTCAATGCGTGCCAGCCACGACTCGGCGGCGGCATCATCACCCCGCCGGCTGGCGATTTGGGCCAGACCCAGGTAGACCTGGGCCAACTCGCGCTGCAGCTTGGCGTCTCGCACGTCCACGCTGCCCAGGTAACGTTTCCAGGCCGCCTCGGCAGCGGTGGCATCGCCCTTCTCCGCCAGCACGCTGCCCAGCAGCAACCAGCCCGGTGAAAAATCCGGGTGACTGACGCTCAGACGGCTCAACTGTAGGGTGGCATCGTCCAGACGCAGTTGCTCGATCAGCACCCGGGCCAGTCCCAGACGCAAGTCGGGGCTTGGGTGCTTGTCCAACGCAGCAGTGACCAGCGCTTCGGCGCCGGGGTAGCGTTGCGACATGAGTTCCAGCCCCAGCCACACCGGGGCTTGCGACGAGTTGTCCAACGCCAGGCTGCGTTGGGCCGCCTGGAAGCTGCCGTCCAGGTCACCGGCCAGCAAACGCATGTGGCCGATCACGGTCCAGCTGATCGGGCCAGTGTCGGAGCGGGCCTGGAAGGGCGCCAGGGCCTGTTCGATGATCTGGGCGGCCTGCTTCTTGTTGCTGACGCGGGCGTACAGCCCCGGAATGGACACCAGCGCGCTGGCGCGCTCGTCGGCCGGTGCGAGGTTGATGTCGTTGCGCAAGGGCAGCAACGTGTCGGCCACCCGGTTGAGCGCCAGCAGGATTTGCAACACGTGGCGGTTGGCCTCGCGCGACTGGGGCTGGGCTTGTCGCCAGGCATTGGCGGCCTCCAGGGCCGCATCGCCCGAGCGCGATTGCAAGGCGATGTCCACCGCGCGTTGAAAGAGCCGTGCGTCCCCGGTCCGACGTGCGGCGTCCAGCAGCAGTGAATACCCCACGCCCGGTTCGCCTTGCTGCGTGTTGAGTTCGCCCAGCAGGATTTCAAACATCAACTCGGCGCTGAGTGACGAGTTGTTCACGGGCTCGCGCTGCGTCGTGCTGTCAGCCATCGTGCCCTGTGACCACGCCGGCGGTGCCAGCATCAGCAGGGGCAGCAGCGCGGGGAGCAAGGCCCTGACGCCGTCAAACCGGGCACGCGCCCTGGCGGAGGAGCGCCCCTGGCCACGCCCGAGGGGGGTCACAGAGGAGGTGGGCAAGGCGTGGTGCATGGCCTGGCATGATAATCCCACGTCACTCGCCCTTGCTCGACATGCCTGAATTACCCGAGGTTGAAGTCACCCGACTGAGCTTTGCCGCACGCATTGCCGGCGCGCGCATTGTGTCGCTGCGTTTGGGTAAGCCCTTGCGCTGGCCCTTGGGGATCGACCCCGCGACCTTGGCGGGTCGACGCGTCCTGGGTGTGCGGCGTCGTGGCAAATACCTGCTGGTTGACCTGGACCAGGGCCTGCTCCTGTTGCACCTGGGCATGTCGGGCGCCTTGTCGTTCGGTCGCCCTCGCACGCCGGCGGGTGTGCACGATCATCTCGACCTCGAGACCGACCAGGGGCTCTTGCGCCTGCACGATCCCCGTCGTTTCGGGGCGGTGGTGTATGCCGCGGATGAAGCGGACCCGGTGGCGTGCAAGTTGCTGGGTCATCTGGGTGTGGAGCCGCTCTCGCAGGGGTTTGAGCTGGCCGCCTTTCACCAGGGCTTGCGCCAGCGCCGCGCGCCGATCAAGCAGGTGTTGCTGGCCGGAGACCTGGTGGTGGGGGTGGGCAACATCTACGCCAGCGAAGCGCTGTTTCGCGCCGGTATTCGCCCCACGGTGGCGGCCTGTCGAATCAGCAAGCCCCGCGCCGAGCGCTTGCGCGTGGCCATTCGCGAGGTGCTGGCTCGGGCGCTGGAGGTGGGCGGCAGCACCCTGCGCGACTTCAGCAATGCGAAAGGCGAGAGCGGTTACTTTCAATTGGAGATGCTGGTCTATGACCGTGCCGGAGAGCCTTGCCGGCAATGTGGCACGACCATTCGGCAGATTCGCCAAGGCCAGCGTTCCACGTTTTATTGCCCCGCATGCCAAAAGCCCTGACGCCGACGCCCCAGGCGTTTGCCCACGGACTCGTGCGCTGGCAACGCCAGCACGGTCGCCATGACCTGCCCTGGCAGCGCACGCGCGACCCTTACCGGGTCTGGTTGTCGGAGGTGATGCTGCAGCAGACTCAGGTCAGCACGGTGCTGGGTTACTACGACCGATTTCTCTCGCGCTACCCGGATGTGTCGGCTCTTGCGGCTGCGCCCCTGGACGATGTCATGGCGCTGTGGAGCGGGCTGGGGTATTACAGCCGTGCGCGCAATTTGCATCGGTGCGCGCAAGCGGTGGTGTCACAGCACGCTGGCGAGTTTCCCCGCAGTGCCGAGGTGCTGCTGACCTTGCCGGGCATCGGCCGATCGACAGCCGCGGCCATTGCGTCCTTGTGCCACCACGAGCGCATCGCCATCCTGGACGGCAATGTCAAACGGGTGCTCGCCCGGGTGCTGGCGTTTGAGCAGGATCTGGCCAAACCCGCTGCAGAAAAAGCCTTGTGGGCGCTGGCGCAGTCGATGCTGCCCGAGCACGGTCGTGACATGCCGGCCTACACGCAAGGTGTCATGGACCTGGGGGCCACGGTGTGCACCCGCTCGCAGCCCAAATGTCCGACGTGCCCGGTGCGCGCGCTGTGTCAGGCCCATCAGCGCAACGAGACCGATCGTTTTCCGATCAAGACCCGCACGCTGCGCCGGACATCGCAGTCGTGGTGGTGGTTGCTGGCAGCCAATCCGCGCGGTGATGTGTTGCTCGTCAAGCGGCCGCTACAAGGCATCTGGGCCGGGTTGCACTGTTTGCCCATGTGGGACGAGCAGGAGGCGCTCCTCTCGCTGTTGCCCGCCACCGCCCAACGTCAGGCGCAACACCTGCCCGCGCAACTGCACGTGCTGACGCACCGAGATTTGCATCTGCACACCGTGGTGGTGCCCCTGGGGCAACGTCAGGCGGATGCGGTGGCCAGTGCCGTGCAAGGGAACTGGTATGGGCCGGAGGCCTGGAGCGGGTTGGGGTTGCCGGCGCCGGTGAGCCACTTGCTCACGCAAACGTCTTGGCGTCCAACTCGCGGTGACGGCGCAGCGTGACCCATGCGGCCGAGTAACGCTGGGCCAGTTGCTCCACCAGGTACACCGACCGGTGCTGCCCACCGGTACAACCGATGGCCACGGTGACGTAACTGCGGTGGTCCCTCACCAAGGCGGGCAACCACTGGTCGAGGAAGCCTTCGATGTGCTGTTGCATCTGCAGGACGTCGGGGTGCGTGTTGAGCCATTCGGCCACCGGTGCGTCGCGTCCGCTCAAGGCGCGCAACTCGGACTCGTAATGCGGGTTGGGCAGCATGCGAACGTCGAAGACGAAGTCTGCGTGAACCGGAATGCCACGCTTGAAGGCAAATGATTCGAACATCAGGGTGAGCTGTGCCGCCGGGGCGGCGATCATCGACTTCACATAGGCCTGCAGCTGCCCCGAGCGCAACAGGCTGGTGTCGATGACGTGGGCCTGATCGCGCAGGGTGAAGAGCAGCTCCCGCTCGCGCTCGATGGCGCTCATGAGATCGCGCTGGATGTCGGTGGGTTGATCTTCGTGGGTGGACAGCGGATGGCGACGCCGGGTTTCCGAGTAGCGGTGCACCAGGGTGTCGGTGGTGGCGTCGAGAAACAGCAACCGCACGTCCACATTCAACGCCCGCAGATGGGTCAGCTGGGCTGGCACCATGGGCAGGGTGGCCGCACTGCGCACGTCCATGGCGATGGCCACGCGTTGCTCGCGGTGGTGCTGGTCCAGTTGCATGAAGGGGAGCAGCAACTCGGGCGGCAGATTGTCGACACAGTAAAAACCGTTGTCCTCGAGGGCGTGCAAGGCCACCGACTTGCCGGAGCCGGACATGCCGGTGAGGAGGATGAGATCGCGTTTCATGAGCGCACAGGTCCGCCCGCACGGGCCCGGCCGGTTCGCTTGGGGGCCGAGTCGGTGGGAGCTGTGGTGGACGTTGCGGTGGACGTCAGATCCGGGTGGGCCGCGCCGTCCAGCATTTCGCGCGCATGCGCCAGGGTGGTGTCAGACAGGCGCTCGCCGCTCAGCATGCGGGCGATTTCGGTGACGCGTTCCTCGCGTTCGACGGGGCGCACATGGCTGGAGGTGCCCTGGTCATCGGCCTGTTTGGCCACCAGCAGATGGTGGTCCGCGCAGGACGCCACCTGGGGCAGGTGTGTCACCGCCATCACCTGACGATCGCGTCCGAGTTGCTTCATCAAACGGCCCACGGTATCGGCCACGGCACCGCCCACGCCGGCATCCACCTCGTCAAAGATCAGCGTCTGGGCGGTGCCCAGACGGCTGGTGGTCACAGCAATGGCCAGTGCGATGCGCGAGAGCTCGCCACCCGAGGCCACTTTGCCAATGGGGCGCGGTGTGCTGCCAGGGTGGCCTGCCACTAAAAACACCACGGTTTCCAGACCGCTGGCGCTGGGCTCGCAGACCTCGAGTTGCACTTCAAAGCGCCCACCCGCCATGCCCAGGCCTTGCATGGCGTGCGTGATGGCTTCGGCCAGTCGGGGCGCAGCTTGCTGGCGTGCGCGAGACAGCTGGCGTGCCTGCGTCTGGTAGGCCGACTGCGCAGTGTCGACCTGTCGGCGTAATCCTTCGAGGTCCGACGCCTGGTCGAGTCGCACCAGTTCCTGTTTCCAGCCTTCCCACAGGCCAGCCAGATCGGCGGGCGGACGCTTGTAGCGGCGAGCCAGACCCATCCATTGCGACATGCGGTCGTCGAGTGTTGCCAGGCGCTCGGGGTCGAGGTCGGTGCGTCGCAACCAGGTTTGTAGCGAGTGCACCGCATCTTCGGCCTGTGCCAGGCTGGAGGCGAGCACCTCGGCCACGGGGGCAAAAGCTGGCTCAATCGAGGTGTGCTCTTGCAATTGGCTGACCACGCGACTGAGTTCGCGCAACACGCCGCCCTGGTCGTCTTGCAGGTGGGTGAGGGCCGACTCGGCCGCCTCCATCAGGGTGCGGGCGTGGGACAGGCGGGTGTGCTGGGTGTTGAGTTCGTCCCACTCGTCCAGGCCGGGCGCGAGTTTGTCCACCTCGCCAATTTGCCAGGCCAGGCGCTCGCGCTCCTGTTGCAGTCGGTCCTGGGTTTGCAAGGCATCGTCGAGCGTGCGCTGAGCCTCGCGCCAGGTGGACCACAGGGCTTGCAGTGGCGTGGTGGAGGTGCCCGCATAGGCGTCGAGCAGCCCCCGCACCGAATCCGGTCGGGTCAGGCTTTGCCAGGCGTGTTGGCCGTGGATGTCCACCAGGGCATCGCCGAGTTCACGCAACTGGGTGGCGGTGGCGGCGCTGCCGTTGATCCAGGCGCGGCTTTTGCCCTGGGTGTCGATCACGCGGCGCAGCAGCAGGCTCTCGCCTGAAGCAAACCCGGCCGCATCCAGCCAGGTGTCGAGGTGGGGCGCGGGGTCGAATTCGGCGCTGATTTCGCAGCGCTGCGCGCCTTCGCGGATGACGGAACTCTCGGCCCGAGAACCCAGCACCAGTTGCAAGGCGTCAATCAAGATGGACTTGCCCGCACCGGTTTCGCCCGTGAGCACGCTGAACCCGTGGTCCAACTCGAGTTCGAGTTCGCGCACGATGACGAAATCGCGCAGACTGATCCGTTTGAGACTCATGCCACCCCTTCGTTCCAGTGAAGCTTTTTGCGCAGTGTGTCAAAGTAACTCCACCCGCGGGGGTGTAAAAACAGGGCATGGTGCTGTGAACGGCGCACCATGATGCGGTCGCCCGGGAGCAACGAGGCCAGCGATTGCATGTCAAAGTTGGCGCTGGCGTCCCGCCCCGAGACCAGTTCGATCACGATTTCGCCCGGATCGGCCAGCACCAGGGGACGGTTGGACAGGGTGTGCGGTGCAATCGGCACCATCAGCCAGCCACGCAACGAGGGGTACAAGAGCGGCCCGCCGGCAGACAAGGCGTACGCGGTGGAACCCGTGGGGGTGGAAATGATCAAGCCGTCGGCGCGCTGAGTGGCCACAAAGTGCCCGTCCACCTCGATGCGCAGCTCCACCATGCCCGAGGTGCCGCCCCGGTTGACCACCACGTCGTTGAGCGCCAGCGCGTCGAATACGCACTGATCGTCCCGCATCACCTTGGCGTGCAACAGGCTGCGCCGGTCCTCGGTGTATTCGCCCTGCAGCATGGGACGCAACGTGGCCTCGATCTTGTCGAGCGGAATGTCGGTGATGAAGCCCAGCCGGCCCTGGTTGATGCCGATCAGCGGCACGCCATAGGGGGCCAGCTGGCGGCCAAAGCCCAGCATGGTGCCGTCTCCGCCCACCACCAGCGCCAGATCGCAATCGGCGCCGATGCCCACCACATCCAGTTCCTGGTGCCCGCTCATGCCCAGGTGGGCTGCCGTCTCTTGCTCGATGGCCACGTCACAACCCTGGTCGTGCAGGAAGTGGGTGAGCTTGTCCATCACCTGGCGCGACGCGGTCAAGGCGCTGCCCACGAGGGTGGCATGGGTTTTACCGATCAGGGCAATATGCCGGAATTGGGACTTCATGCGCAAATTACATCACTAAAATGCATCGCTACCATGACTCACCTTGACGAACGCGCCAAGTTGTTGCTCAAAGCCCTCGTTGAGCGCTACATCGCGGACGGCCAGCCGGTCGGATCGCGCACCTTGTCACGCGCCAGCGGCCTGGAGCTCTCGCCGGCCACGATTCGTAACGTGATGTCCGATCTCGAGGAACTGGGGTTGATTGCCAGCCCCCACACCTCGGCCGGTCGAATTCCCACGTCGCGTGGCTACCGGCTGTTTGTCGACACCATGCTGACCGCCCGACGCGAGTCCTTCGAGACGGCGCCCCTGACCCCCGACCAGCCGCAAAAGGTCATCGCCAGCGCGGCCCAACTGTTGTCCAACCTGTCGCACTTTGTCGGCGTGGTGATGGCCCCGCGCCGCACCACCGTGTTTCGACACATCGAATTCCTGCGCTTGTCGGACCGACGGTACCTGGTGATCATCGTGTCGCCGGACGGAGATGTGCAAAACCGCGTCATCTTCACCGAGTCCGATTACACCCAGGACCAGCTGTTGACCGCGGCCAATTTCCTCAACGCCCACTATGCAGGCATGGCCATCGAACAAGTGCGCGAGAAGCTTCAGCATGAGGTGGAGTCGTTGCGTGGAGAAATCGCCACCTTGATGAAAGCGGCGGTGCAGGTGAGCTCCGAGGCCCTGACCCAGACCCAGGACGAGGTGGTGATCAGCGGCGAGCGCAACCTGCTGTCGGTGAGCGACTTCAACAGCGACATGGGGCAGTTGCGCCGTGCCTTCGACTTGTTCGAGCAAAAGGCCCAGCTGATCCGACTGCTCGACGTCTCAGCCGAGGCCGAAGGCGTGCGC
>CANFMY010000020.1 GCA_947448375.1 Comamonadaceae bacterium
AACCAGCAGATGCCCCAGCGGACCCTGAGTTGGGGCGCCGTCCGCGAGGGGCGTCCTGCACGAGCGTTCCTGCACGGGCATCTGTGCAGGAACGCTCGTGAAGGACCCTTGATGCAGGTCGTTCGTGCCTGGCCAGAACGGCTATAGTCGACACGCCTTGCACCCCAACCCCATGAGTTCAACGCCTGCCCCCACCACGACCCGCATCACCAGTGTGGACCTGTTCCTGATTCTGCTGGTGACCTGCTCCTGGGGGCTGAACTACCCGATCATGAAGTTCGTGGTCACGCAGTACCCTCCGTCGAGTTTTCGGGCGTTGACCTTCATTCTGGGCGCCTGCGTGCTGGGCTTGTATGCCCGAACCCGTGGTGAACCCCTGTGGGTGCCCCCCCATGAACGCTGGACCACCCTGCGGCTGAGCATTCCCAACATGGTGATGTGGCATGCCGGGCTGGTCTACGGCATTACGCTGCTCAATTCAGGCCGTGCCGCCATCATCGGCTACACCATGCCCGTGTGGGCGCTGCTGGCCAGCGTGCTGCTGTATCGCAACCCCCTCACCTGGCGCGCCATGCTGGGCGTGCTGTGCTCGCTCACCGCCACCGTGCTGCTGGGCATTGATGAAATGTCGCACTTTGCGGGGCAACCGCTGGGCTTGCTGTTCACGTTCGGGGCGGCGATCTCCTGGGGCATTGGCAACGCCATGATGAAACACACCCGGCTGTCGATTTCCAGCATCGCCCTCACGTTCTGGTCGCTGGCCGCCGGCGCCGTGTGCTTCAGCGTGATGGCGCTGGCGTTCGAGTTTGACGCCTGGCACTGGCCCAACCTGATGCAATGGCTGGCCATTGTGTATGGCGGCGTGTTCACCTTTGCCGTGAGCTATGTGGCCTGGTTTCGGGTGGCCCGCAAGCTCACGCCGGTGGCCAGTGGCTTGTCCATCATGCTGGTGCCGGTGATTGGCCTGTTGGGCGGCAACTTTTTTCTGGGCGAAACCATTGCCCTCACCGACTGGCTGGCGCTGGGCTTCATCCTGAGTGCCATGGCCATTGTGCTGGTGCCGGGCCGACCCGCCAAGCCCGCCGCCGATTGATCTTTCCGGGAGAACCGCATGCCTGATCATCACGCCACCCCCTTGGTGCCTCTGGTGGCCGAGGACCACCCCCACCCCGACGTACAGTCGGTATTTCAAGACATCCGCCAGACCCGCAACACCCCCTGGATCAACAACTTCTGGCGCGTGCTGGCCGGTCATCCCGCAACCTTGCGTCGGCTGTGGGAAAGCGTCAAGCAGGTCATGGCCCCCGGTGCGCTGGACCCGCTGACCAAGGAAATGCTCTACGTGGCGGTGAGCGTCACCAACAACTGCGAGTACTGCATTCACTCGCACCTGGCCGCAGCCAAGGCCAAGGGCATGACCGAGGCGCAGTTCCATGAATTGATGGCCGTGGTGTCGCTGGCCAATGAAACCAACCGACTGGCCAGCGGCTACCGCATCCCGGTGGACGAGGCCTTCCGTCAGGGCTTCAACGAGACAGGCCGCAAACCTTAACCCTGGGGTGGAATGCTGCGCGGACGGCCCTCGTCATCGATGGCCACATAGGTCAGCGTGGCCTCAGTCACCTTCAGGTAAACGCCCTGCTGGCGAATGCGCTCGGCGTAGACCTCGACCTGCACCGTCACCGAGGTGTTGCCCACCCGGGTGATGCGGGCAAAAAAGCTCAGGATATCCCCCACCTTCACCGGTTGCTTGAACACAAACTGGTTGACCGCCACGGTCGCCATGCGTCCGTTGACGCGGCGTGCCGGCAGCACCGCCCCAGCCAGGTCCACCTGTGCCATCACCCAGCCCCCAAAGATGTCGCCGTTGGCGTTGCAGTCCGCCGGCATGGGAATGACCTTGAGCACCAGCTCCTGGTCGCGGGGCAATTGGGTGGCGGCGGGGAGTGTGGTGTTCATGTGCAATTCCAGCCCGGGAAGCGGGCGTCTTCTTGACTCACATCAAGTCCGGGCACAATGCCCACTTGATCCTCATCAGAATGCGCTGGCCGCGAGGCATACTCTGTACGAGTGCGCACCCTGTGCCTGCTGAGGCAGTGTAGCGCCTTCCTGGACCCCCATACCCACCATGCAAGCCCTCACCGAACTCGCCCTGGAGCAGCACGCTCACGAAGCCCTGCGCCGTGAATCCACCGTCACCGACCTGACCATGCGCATTGCCCGACTGGCCATTGCCCTGGGTCTGCAACTGGATCAGGAACAAGACGTTCACCGCGTGCTGCACCACACTGAAGCGCCCGCCAGCGGTGACGAGATGGCACACCGTGTGCTCCACTTGCGCGCACGTGCCTGGACCGAATTGCGCGGACTGCTGGTGTTGCGATACGAACTCGAGCGCCACCTGATCGAGGACATGGGGATTCTCTTGAGTCGACGAATTCTGGAAGATGCCGAGTTGCACCTGACCATCGCCGGGTTCAAGCCGGGCATTGACGGACTCCACCTGGACATTCACCACCTCTTCGGTG
Organism: Comamonadaceae bacterium; assembly: GCA_947448375.1. Lineage (GTDB taxonomy): Bacteria > Pseudomonadota > Gammaproteobacteria > Burkholderiales > Burkholderiaceae_C > Limnohabitans. The sequence goes on from CANFMY010000020.1 coordinate 2,529, forward strand.
ATCAGGCCTCACCTGACACCGCTCAGGGCTGATGCGCCCCCCCCCACCGACTCGCCTGTACTCAGACGCGTCCCCCAGCTTGATTGCGCCATGAACAGCATCGACACCACCGCCTGGATTGAAAACGTGACCTTCGACGAACTGTCGGTCGGTCAGAGCGCACACCTGCAGCGCACCCTTCAACTGGCTGACATCCAGGCCTTTGCTGCGGTGTCAGGTGACACCAACCCCGCCCACCTGGACCCCGAATACGCCAACGACACCCTGTTCCATGGCGTCATCGCCCATGGCATGTGGGGCGGCTCCTTGATCTCGGCCCTGCTGGGCACCGAGTTCCCAGGACCGGGCACCATCTACCTGCACCAGGATCTGGATTTTTTGCGGCCCGTTCGCGTGGGCGACACCCTCACGGTGCAAGTGACCGTGGCCGCCAAGGAAGACGAACACCACCGCGTGGATCTGGCGTGCCAGGTGACCAACCAGACCGGCACCCTGGTGTTGCGCGGCATGGCCCGCGTGATGGCCCCGACCCAAAAAGTGCGACGGCCTCGCATCGATGCACCGTCCATTCAATTGATCGATCCGCAAGCACGGTTCAACGCGCTGCTGGGCCTGGCCAAGGGTTTGTCGCCAGTGCGTTGCGGGGTGGTGCATCCGTGCGATGCCGAGTCGCTCAGTGGCGCGCTCGATGCAGCGTCGCATGGCCTCATCATTCCGGTGCTGATCGGTCCGGAGGACAAGATTCGCGCCACCGCTCAGGCTGCCGGCTTGTCATTGGAGGGCGTGGACATCATGCCGGTGGCCCACAGCCATGAGGCCGCCGAGCGCGCCGCGGCGATGGCGGTGCAGGGAGAACTGGAAATCCTGATGAAGGGCAGCCTGCACACGGACGAACTGCTGCACGCCGTGCTGGCCCAACCGGGATTACGCACCGGTCGTCGCATGTCGCATGTCTTTCGCTTTGACGTGCCGCTTTACCCCAAGCCGCTGATGGTGACCGATGCGGCTTTGAACATCACCCCCACCTTGCGCGACAAGGCCGACATCATTCAAAACGCCATCGACCTGGCGCACACGCTCGGGTTGGACAATCCGAAGGTGGCCATACTGGCAGCGGTGGAAACGGTCAACCCCGACATGCCTTCCACGCTGGACGCCGCCGCTTTGTGCAAGATGGCCGAGCGTGGTCAGATCAAGGGCGGCGTGCTTGATGGTCCGCTGGCGTTTGACAACGCCATCTCGCACGAGGCAGCGCGCATCAAGCACATCGAATCCCCGGTGGCGGGAGACGCCGACATTTTGGTGGCCCCCGATCTGGAGGCGGCCAACATGCTGGCCAAGCAACTCGAATACCTGGCAGGCGCCAGTGGCGCCGGGCTGGTGGTGGGCGCACGCCTGCCCATCGCTCTGACCAGCCGCGCGGACGGTCCGCGCACGCGGGTGGCCTCGGCCCTGCTGGCGCTGTTGGCGGCCTATCAGGCGCGTCAAGATCCGATCCGTCGCGCCCAGCTTCACCTGGCCAACTGAGGCTCGCACCATGGCCATTCTCAGCGTCAACGCCGGTTCCTCGTCGCTCAAATTTTCCCTGCATCGGTTCCACGACCACCACGTGGACAGTGCCTGGGTGAGTGGTGCTCTGCAAGGTCTGGAGCCCGGCGGCACGCCCAGCCTGGAGTGGTCGATGGCAGGCCAATCGCAGCATGAAACCCTGCCGGTCGATCATGGCGATGGCTTTGCCAGCGCCTTGCAACGCCTGCGCCAATGGTTGCGCGAACTGCCTGGCATGCCCCCGCTGCGCGCCGTGGCGCACCGGGTGGTGCATGGCGGAGCGGACTTTTCACAGGCGACCCTGGTCACCCCCGAGGTGATGTCGCGTCTGGCCACACTGAACTCGCTGGCGCCGCTGCACCAGCCGCACAACCTGGCGGGTATCCAGGCCATGGCCCAGGCGTTTCCCGACTTGCCGCAGATCGCCTGCTTTGATACGGCCTTTCACGTGGACGTCCCCGCGCTGCACCAACGCTTTGGCTTGCCCCGCGCCCTGCACGACCAGGGCGTTCGGCGCTATGGCTTTCATGGCCTGTCCTACCAATACATCCTGCAAAGCCTGCAGCGCCACTCCACACGGGCGGACCAGCGCCTGCTGTTGGCCCACCTCGGCAACGGGGCCAGCCTGTGCGCGGTGCGCGACGGACGAAGCCTGGCCACCACCATGGGGTTCTCAGCGCTCGATGGCTTGATGATGGGCACGCGCAGCGGCACACTCGACCCGGGTGTTGTGTTGTTCCTGCTGGAACAAGGCTGGGACCATCACCGCCTGGAGCGCCTGCTCTACAAGGAAAGTGGCTTGCTCGGGGTGTCAGGCATCAGTGCCGATGTCCGTCGCCTGCGCCAGTCCGCGGAGCCGGCAGCCCGGGAAGCGCTGACGCTCTTCACGCACCGGGTGGTGCGCGAGGCGGGTGCCATGACGGCCTGTCTGCAAGGTCTGGATGTGCTGGCCTTCAGTGGCGGCATTGGTGAGCACGACGCCGTGTTGCGCGCCGAGGTGTGCGAAGCCCTGGCCTGGATGGGCGTCAAGCTGGACCCGGACCGCAATCGCGCAGCCCAAGGCGACGCCATCGTCCCGGTGCAGGCCCAGGACAGCGGCATCGAGGTGTGGGTGATCCCCACCGATGAAGGCCGGGTAGCGGCTCAACAAGCGCTGGCGTGGTTGGAGCAGCAGCCTGCCTCCACCTGAGTGTTGACCAGACGCCCACACAGGACTGTGCGCCTGCGTGGGCAGGACGTTCAGACGCCTTCGATGATGCGAATGTCGCGCGTCACGCCGTTGGGTCCCAAGGCAGCCAAGGCTTCCTTGTAGGCGGGACTGTCGTAGGCTGCCAGCGCGGCCTGCAGGTTGTCAAACTCCACGATCACCGTACGCTGCACCTTGCCCTGCTCTTTGGCAGCGGCCGGCACACCGCGGGCCAGAAAACGACCACCCGCTGCGGTCAGGGCCGGGGCGGCCAGTTTGGCGTAAGCGGCCAGCGCGTTGTCGTCGTGAACAGCGTGGTAAGCGCTGATCCAGTAAGCCTTGGGCATGATGTCTCCAATCCCGCATCAGGTTGAACAATGAAGTGAGCGTTGTAACACCGCAGCACCGGTGGCGGCAAGCCGGGACTGTCTTGTGCGCATCGTCCCTGCGATAATGCATTGAGCGCACGCCACTGAACAATCCTGCCATGAACATCCTGAAATCGCTGACCTGTTGCGGGGGCCTGATCATCCTGTCAGCCCTGTGGCTGTTGCCTGCCCAGGCGCATGGCCCCTTCCCCACCCTTCACGTGAAGGATCTGCCCGATGGCCTGCGCAGCAACTGGAACAGCCTCAAGTCCGAGATGAACGAAAACAGCCATTGTGCGGCGGCGTTTGACAGCAACACCGAGGGCGACCGCATGGTGTTCAAGTGCTCGATCCACATCAAGATGGCCCACGAAGGGGCGCGACGCGCCATGCACTATTGCGAAGAAGCACGCACTGAGCATCGCATCAAGATGCCCTGCAAGTTGATCGTGGAGTAAAAGGCCAAGGGCTTACGAGCGGGCCTTTTGCATCAGCGCGGCCATTTCCTGGCTGTTGACCTTTCGATCGGCATTCACCCGCGCCATGGTGGGGCGGGCATCGATGTGCTCCAGGTAGGACTTGACGGGCAGTGAGGCCAGCAAGTCCTCGCCCAGCACCCGCTTGCACGCGGAGGCAATGAGCGGCAGGTGCACCGCGGCGGCGCAATCCGCCAGCGTGAAGTGGTCGCCGGCCACAAACGGCTTGAACGAAGCCAGCTTGGCAAACGCTGCCACCCCCTTGGGCAACTGCTTGCGGACAAACGCCAGGCGCTCTTCGCTGACTTTGCCGCCAAAAAAAGCCTGCGCGTACAACTCGCGCGCCACCAGTTCCAGATGCAACTCGAGGTACACGATCAACTCGCGCACTTTGGCCGCGGCCCAGGGGTCGGATGGCAGCAAGGGATGTTGCGGATAGGCTAGCTCGATGTAGTCGGCACAGGCCATGGACTCGGAAATGCAGCCGTGATCGGTCTGCAGGAAAGGCACCTTGCCCATGGGCGAGCGGTCCATCAGCTTGGGGTGGGTGTTGCCAACCCAGACCAGCTCCTCTTCGAAGGGCACTTGCTTTTCCAGCAATTGCAGCTTGAGCTTGGAATAGTAGTTACTGACTGAAAAACCACACAACTTGAGCGTCATCAACGGTCTCCGCAGAAATCAAATAGGCAGTCATTGTGGCACGCCTGGCACGCCCATGATGGCGTGCCAGGCGCTGTCGCCGGGGTAGCACGGTCTAGTGAATACCCCAGGTCTCAAATGGCTCGCCATGGGCCATCCTTGGGACCAAGGAGATTTTCATGCGCCCTGTTCAACGGTTGATTTCATTTGCTGTCTTTCCCTCCCGACGCCAATGGCTGGCGGGGGTCCTGCTGGGGCTGGGCGGTCTGAGCACCACAGCCTCCCTGGCGCAAAACTATCCCAACAAACCCATCCGCCTGATCATCCCCTACTCGACCGGCACCACCACGGACGTGTTTGGCCGCCTGTACGCACTGAAACTGGGCGAACAACTGGGTCAGACCATCATCACGGAAAACCGGGTGGGTGCTGGCGGCAACATCGCCGCCGAGGCCACGGCTCGTGCTGCCCCTGACGGGTACACCCTGACCCTGTCCACCAGCGCCACGCACGCGACCAACCCGTCCCTGTATGGCAAGGTATCCTTCGATCCGATCAAGGACTTCACCCACATCACCTCGCTGGTGTCCGCACCCAACATGCTGGCGATCAACCCCAAGATTCCCGCCAACAACATGGCGGAACTGATCGCCTATGCGCGCGCCAACCCTGGCAAGCTGACCTACATCTCCGCAGGCTCCGGCACCTCGCCCCACATGGCGGGTGAATTGCTCAAGACCATGGCCAACATTGACATCCGTCATGTGCCCTACAAGAACATCACGCAAGGCTTCTCCGACCTGTTCGGCGGCGAAGTGTCCATGACCTTCTACCATGTGCCGGTCATCTTGCCGCATGTGAAAGCGGGCAAATTGCGCGCACTGGGTGTGGCCACCAAAGACCGCAGTTCCATCGCCCCGGAGGTGCCGCCCATTGCGGACACAGTCCCTGGCTACGACATCAAACCCTGGTGGGGCATCAGCGGCCCGGCAGGTCTGCCCAGGGAAGTCGTGGACAAAATTTATCAGGCCAGCACCGCCGTGTTGTCCGACCCCGACACGCGGCAAAAATTCGTGACCATGGGCCTCGAGGTGCTGCAAATGCCTGTCAAGGACTTCAACGACTTCACCGTCACCGAGGTGGCGAAGTGGAGCAAGATCGTGAAGGACTCCGGCGCTCGCGTGGACTGAGTCGCCTGAACTGAGTTCAGGCCGCTGCGCTGTATTCCTGGCGCAGCACGCGAGCGGCCTCCACCATGGAGGCCAGCTTGCCGTAGGCGATATCGCGGGGCAGGTATTTCATGCCGCAATCCGGCGCCAGGATGACTTGCTCGGGCGCGATGTACTGCAAGGCCTTTCGGATGCGCCCGACAATCACCTCGGGCGTTTCCACGGTCATGTCGCTCAAGTCCAGACAGCCCACCATGATCTTCTTGTTGGGCAACGTGGTGAGGATGGAGCAGTCCAGTTGTGATTGGGCCGTCTCGATCGACACCTGCTGACAGGTGCACCCCGCGAGTTCGGGCAGGAAGTCATACCCACTGGGGCGGTTTTGCACCAGGGCGGCGTAGCCAAAGCAGATGTGAACCGCCGTGGTCCCGGTCTGCCCGGCCAGGGCATGGTTGAGCGCCTTCACACCATAGTCACGAGCCTTGTCGGGGCTCGCCTGCATGTAGGGCTCGTCAATCTGCACCACATCGGCGCCGTGGGCAAAGAGATCGCGGATCTCTTCGTTGAGTGCCTGGGCATAGTCCATCGCGGCCTCCGCCTCGCTGGGGTAGTACTCGTTCCAGGCCTGCTGCAGCATGGTGAACGGTCCTGGCACGGTGATCTTCACCTGGCGGTCGGTGTTGGCCTTGAGAAACAGCAAGTCTTCCAGCTCCACCGGGCGGGTGCGGCGAATCTTGCCCACGATGCGAGGCACCAGGTTGGGCAAACCATTGCGGCCCGGGACGGTTTTGGGGTTGTCCTGATCGATGCCATCCAGCGCAGTGGCGAAGCGGTTGGAATAACTCTCACGGCGCACCTCGCCATCGGTCACGATATCGATGCCCAGGGTTTCCTGGGCCCGGATCACCACGCGGGTGGCGTCCTCCATGGCCTCTTGCAATTGGGCCGTCGGCACCCGCCACAAGTCGTGGTCGCGAATGCGCGGCACACGGCGCGCCAGTTGCTCTTTGTCCACCAGCCAGCTGGGTTGCGGGTAGCTGCCCACCAGGGTGGTGGGAAACAGGATAGGCGCCGTCATGCGAGGTGTCCTTGAGGTTGTCGAATGAAGATGGGGATGGATCATAGCGCCGGGCGGCGGCAGCGCGTTTGCCAACGAGACAGCGGGACGGCTGGGCACCCCGTATGATGTTTCCACCCTACTCTTGCCTTCGGAACACGCATGTCGATTTCCCCCTCTGACAAGATGATCGCCCGCCAGGATGGATCGATCGGCTGGATCATCTTCAACCAACCCGAACGCCACAACGCCGTCTCTCTGGCCATGTGGGAGGCCCTGGAAGTCATCGTGGATCACTTTGAACACAACCCGGACATCCGCGTGGTGGTCGTTCGTGGTGCGGGCGATAAGGCCTTTGTGTCGGGCGCCGATATTTCCGAGTTTGAAACCCAGCGCTCGGGTGAAGCGGCCACGCGCCACTACAACGAGACCTCGCAGCGCGCCATGCGCCGTCTGCGCGAGTTGCATAAACCCACCCTGGCCATGATCCAGGGCTATTGCATCGGCGGCGGCCTGGCGGTGGCCTTGTCCTGCGACATCCGTCTGAGCGCCGACAACGCTCGGTTTGCCGTGCCGGCGGCCAAACTCGGCCTGGGCTACGAGTACGAGGGCGTGCGCAAACTGGTGGACGTGGTGGGACCGTCCTTTGCCAAGGAAATCTTTTTCACGGCGCGTCAATTCCATGCGCAGGAAGCCCGCGAGATGGGCTTGATCAACCGCGTGGTGAGCGTCGACCAATTGGCCAGCCTGGTCCAGGACTATGCCAACACCATCGCCGCCAATGCCCCCATGACCGTCGCGTCCATCAAGACCATCGTGGGTGAAATCGTGAAGGACGAGACCCAGCGTGACATCGCGCGGTGCGATCGCGTGGTGGACGAGTGCTTCAACAGCCAGGATTACCGCGAGGGCCGTACCGCCTTCATGGAAAAACGCAAGCCCGTCTTTCAGGGCCGCTGAGACAAGGACTTTTCCATGACACTCCCCCTGCAAGGCATTCGCGTTCTCGACCTCACCAATGTGCTGGCGGGTCCTTATTGCAGCATGGTCCTGGGCGACATGGGCGCCGAGGTCATCAAGATCGAAAACACCGACAAGGGTGACACCTCGCGCAATTTCGAGCCGCAGGTCAACGGCGAGTCGTATTGCTTTGCGGTGCTCAACCGCAACAAGAAAAGCCTGGCCCTGGACCTGAAGGACCCGGAAGGCAAAAAGATTGCACTGGCATTGGCCGCGCGCGCCGACATCGTGCTGGAAAACTTCCGCCCCGGTGTGGTCAAACGCATGGGGCTGGACTATGACGCCATTCGAGCGCTCAACCCGGCGGTCATCTATGCCTCCATGTCGGGCTTTGGCCAGACCGGCCCCTATGGCAAAAAAGGGGGGTTGGACATCATCGCCCAAGGCATGTCGGGCATCATGATGATGACGGGTCATCCGGGCGGTCGTCCCGCCAAGGTGGGCATCGCCATGAATGACATCGCCAGTGGTGTGACCACGCTGTATGGCGTGCTGGGCGCACTGATTGGCAAGCTGCGTCACGGGGAGGGCCAGTACCTGGAAACCTCGCTGCTCGAAGCCGGCATGGCCTGGGCGGTGTGGGAATTCGGCGCCTACTTTGGTGGTGGCGAAGTGCCCACCGCCACGGGCACCCGCCACCGGCGCTCGGCCCCCTACCAGGCCTACCGCACCCGCGATGGCTATGCCACCGTGGGCGCAAGCAGCCAGAAGATGTGGACCAACTTTTGCGAGCAGGTGGTCAACCAGCCCCAGTGGTTGCAAGACCCACGCTACCTGACCCAGGCCTTGCGCGTGAAACACGCCGAAGACCTGGAAACGGATATCGAGGCGATTTTCATTCACCACGACACCGCCCACTGGGTGGAAAAACTCGATGCCGTGGGTGTGCCCGGTGGACCCGTGTTCGGTTTTGAAACCACCTTGCACGACCCGCATGTGCGCTTCAGAAAAATGGTGCACGAAATCGAACACCCGCGCATCGGCCCCATGAAAACCATCGGCTTGCCCATCAAGTCCAGCGGCGACCTGGGCCAGATCCGCTTGCCTGCGCCCTGGCTGGGGCAGCACAGCCAGGAAATCGTGGCCTCGCTGGGTTATGCCGAGCCGGCTATCGAGGCGCTGTTCGAGCGCGGCGTCATCGCAGACCGCTATCGCTCCTGCGACTGACGCGTGTCAATTTCGTGTGAGGTGCGCAGGCGAGAATCGGGCCATCCCTGCCCCGATTCGATGCCATGAACGAACCTCACACCCTCCCACATGAACCGCCGCTGACGCTGTGGGCACGCGTTCATCTCTGGCTCTTCAACACGGGTTTCGAGCCAGGCCATGCGCGTCTGATTGAAAACAGCGTGGGCTGGCTCATCATCCTGAGCGTGCTGGCCATCGTGGCCGAGCACAACGACTTGCTCTACACGCCCAACGCCCAGTGGTTCCACCTGTTCGACGTCATCACCGTGGGCGTGTTCACCGTGGAATACCTGCTGCGGCTGGGCGCTGCCCCGCACGACCCCGAGTGGGCCGGCAAGCCCTTTGCGCGCATTCGTCATGTCTTCAGTTTTTATGCCCTGGTGGACCTGATCGCCATCGCCCCGTTTTACTTGGCGAGCTACTTCACGCTCGACGTCGAGATGCTGCGCGTGTTGCGGCTGCTGCGGCTGATGCGAATCTTCAAGCTCTCGCGCTACATGGTGCCGGCCTGGCGGGAGTTCATGGAACTCAACCAGCACCGCACCCAGCGCGGCAAAGTGCACGCCCTGCTGGAGCCCACGGGTCATTCGGGCCAGTTGCATGTGTACTTTGACAACTTCATCATGTTCTGGGTGTTGCTGTCCATCATCTCGGTCATTCTGGAATCGGTTGAATCCGTGCACGCGGTGCTGGCCACGGAATTTCGCATCATCGACACGGTGGCCTTCAGCGTGTTCACCCTCGAATATCTGCTGCGCATCTACGCTGCACCCGACAATCCGGCCTTCAAGCACCGGTTTGCCCCCCGCTGGTCGTATGTCTGGTCCGGTCACGCGCTGGTGGACCTGATCACCATCCTGCCCTTCCTGCTGGAAGCCCTGTTACCCGTCGCGCTCGACTTGCGATTCCTGCGTGTGTTCCGCCTGATGCGCATGCTCAAGCTCACGCGTTACACCAGTGCCACCAAAACGCTCTACAAAGTGGTGCTGCGTGAGTGGCAGGTGATCCTGGCCTCGGTGTTTGTCATGCTGCTGTTGGTGATTCTCACCGCGAGCCTGGGCTACCTGTTCGAACACGAGGCACAGCCCGACAAATTCGAGAACATCCCGCAATCCATCTACTGGGCGGTGGTGACGCTGGCCTCGGTGGGTTATGGCGACATTTCGCCCATCACCCCCATGGGACGGGCACTCACCGTGGTGCTGGCCCTGATAGGCATTGGCATCTTCGCCATTCCGGCGGGCTTGCTGGCCTCGGCCTTCACCGACCAGCTGCGCATGGACCGCGAGGCGTTCAAGCACAAACTGCTCATGAGCCTCGAGGACGGCAAGCTCAGCACCAAGGAACGTGCGGCCATCGCCGAAGAAACCGAGCGACTGCATTTGTCCGATGACGATGTGCGCCGTCTGACCCAGGAAGCGCGCGAGGCTTTTGAAGCCAAACAACGCGAGGAACGGCACCTCACCACGGCCGTGGTGCTGGACCCGAAGCAACACCCGGAACTGGCCTACCACCAGTTGCGCCTGCTGGTGTCGCAACTCGACTTGCTGCAACAAGCCGCGGGCCCCGACCAGCTGGCGCAGCAAATTGACAACCGTGACCCCCATGCCGCACGCATGCAACGCGTGCTCCAGGCACTGGCGGACCCCGCCAGCTCACCTCCTACGCCCTGAAGCAAGGTCACCGGCCGTGCCGGTGCCATCTTGCAACGATGGCCACGAGGCGGTCCCGGGTCAGCGATCGATGCGACAGCAGTGCCACCCGTGTGACGCGGCGGCTGTGGAGTCAATGTTAAGCTTGGCTCAGCATTTGATGGAGACACCCGATGAAGCGTCGCGAACTCGTGGCCTGGATGGGCTCAGGGCCTCTGGGCATCCTGAGTCAATCTGCGTGGGCACAATCCACCTACCCCGATCGTCCGATCAAACTGGTGGTCCCGTATCCGCCGGGCGCCTCCACGGATACCATGGGTCGCTTGGTGGCCCAAAAATTGGCCGGCCCGCTGGGTCAGCCCGTGGTGGTGGACAACCGCAGTGGCGCCAGTGGCAATATCGGCAGTGAAGCCGTGGCCAAGTCGGCACCGGACGGTTACACCCTGTTGCTGGGAACCGATGCCACGCACAGTTCCAACATGCATCTGGCTACCCAACCCACGTTCCATCCTTCGCGCGACTTCACCGCGCTGAGCCTGGCCACGCTCAACCCCATCGTGCTGGTGGTGCACCCCTCCATGCCGGTGAACAACCTGCAAGAGCTGGTGGCCTACGTCAAATCCAAACCCCAGCAAGGTGGGTTTGGCTCGTCCGGTTCGGGTTCGCCCCATCATCTGGCGGGTGAATTGCTCAAGCAACGCACCGGCGCACCCTTGGTGCATGTGCCCTACCGGGGCGGTGGTCCGGCACTGAATGATGTGATGGGCGGACAACTGCCCATGCTGTTTGCCAGCCTCATCACGGTGTTGCAGCACATCCAGTCCGGTCGCCTGCGTGCGCTGGGTGTCACGTCGCTGCAACGTTTCGAAGCCTTGCCCCAGGTGCCTGCCATTGCTGAAAGCCTGGAGGGCTTCGAGCTCAATTCCTGGCTGGCCTTCTTTGGCCCGGCGCGCATGCCCGAAGCCATCAGCAAGCGACTCAGCGACGAAATCGCCGCCGCCTTGCGTGATCCCGAGGTCCGCACCAAGTTGCGCGACAGCGGACTGGTGCCGGTGGGCAGCACCGGCACCGAACTCGCCGAGGTGGTGCGCCGTGATCTGGAGCAGCGAGGACGCTTGATCCGCGCCGCCAACATCAAACCCGAATCCTGATAGCCCTTGCTTTCGTTGACACATGAACACCTCTGACGCCACCACCCCCGTCTCCATGTCCCTCCATGAGGACTACACCGAGATTCGCGAAAGCGTTCGCCGCATCTGCGCCGATTTCCCCGGCAGTTACTGGCGCGAGCTTGACGAGCGCGAGGCCTATCCAACAGAGTTCGTGAAGGCCATGACCGAAGCCGGCTTTCTGTCCGCCCTGATTCCTGAAGAATACGGGGGCGCTGGCCTGCCCTTGCGCGCAGCCTGTGTCATTCTGGAAGAGATTCACGCCTGCGGAGGCAACGCATCCGCCACCCATGCGCAGATGTACACCATGGGCACCGTGCTGCGCCACGGCAGCCCCGAGCAAAAGCAACGCTACTTGCCCAAGATCGCCTCAGGCGAATTGCGTTTGCAAGCCTTTGGCGTGACCGAACCCACCACCGGCACCGACACCACCAAGCTCAAGACCCGGGCCGTGCGTGAGGGCGATCACTACGTCATCAACGGTCAGAAAATCTGGACCTCGCGGGCCCTCCACTCGGACCTGATGCTGCTGCTCGCACGCACCACGCCACTGGAACAAGTCACCAAGAAAACCGAGGGCCTCTCGGTGTTTCTGGTCGACATGCGCCAGGCCGTGGGCAACGGCATGACCATCCGGCCCATCAAGGCCATGATCAACCACAACACCACCGAGGTGTTCTTTGACAACCTGCGCATTCCCGCCGACAGCCTGATTGGTCAGGAGGGCAAAGGCCTGCGTTACATCATGGATGGCATGAACGCCGAGCGCATCCTGGTGTCACATGAATCCCTGGGGGACGCCAAGTGGTTCATCAAGACCGCGGTGAACTACGCCAATGAGCGCCGCGTGTTTGATCGCCCCATTGGCCAGAACCAGGGCATTCAGTTCCCGATTGCCAAGGCCTATGCCCAAACGCAAGCGGCTGAACTCATGTTGCGCAAGGGTGCCGCCATGTTCGAAGCCGGCCTGCCTTGCGGCGAATACGCCAACCTCTCCAAACTGCTCAGCGCCGAGGCCGCCTGGGAAGCCGGTGAAGCCTGCATGCAAACGCACGGGGGATTTGCCTATGCACGCGAATACGACGTGGAGCGCAAATGGCGCGAGGCCCGCGTGCAGCGCACCGCCCCCATCTCGACCAACATGATTCTGTCCTACCTGGGCGAACACGTGCTGGGGATGCCGCGCTCCTACTGAGCACGTGCTGAAGATGCCGCGTCAGAGCATCACCATGCCGCCGTCGATCATCATCGACTGGCCAGTGATGCTGCGAGACTCCTGCGAGCCCAGGTACACCGCGAGCGCAGCCACCTCCTCGGGCTCGACGATGCGGCCCAGTGGCACGCGAGCCAGCATGCTGGCCATGAAGGCATCGGTGGACACACCGCCGCTGCGCGCCACTTCGCTCTTGAGCGTTTCCACCATATCGGTCTGCACAAATCCCGGACAGATGGCGTTGACCCGCACCTGATGCGCCGACGCCTCCAGCGCCACACAGCGGGTCAAGCCCACGACCGCGTGTTTGCTGGTGTTGTAAGCGCTTTGGTTGCGCGAGCCCCACTTGCCCGCCGTGGACGCCACGTTGACGATGCTGCCGCGACGCCTGGCCTGCATGCCCGGCAAACACGCCTGCATGAAGTGCAGCACGCCAAACAGATTGACGTCGAGCAAATCCTGAAAATCCTGGTCGGTGTAGTCCAGAAAAGATTTGGCGCGGTAGATGCCGGCGTTGTTGACCAGGATGTCGATACCGCCCCACTGCGCCTGCACACGCTCCACCGCCTGCACGCAGGCCTGGCGGTCGCGCACATCCACGGCAAGTGTCATCACCCGGTCGGGGGACACGTCCCAGGACTGCTGCAACTCCTGCAACTTGGCAGCGTCGGTGGCCACCAGGGCGACCCGAGCGCCTTCCTGCCAATAGGCTTGGGCAATGGCGCGGCCAATGCCGCGACTCGCGCCCGTGATGAGCGCCACCTGGTTTTCAAGACGTGAGGACATGAGATTCTCCTGAGCGAGGATGAAGGAATGGAGGTGCACCGAGACCGGTCATGCCAGCAATTGTGCGATGGGCGCCGACAACTCGGGCTTTTGTTCCAGCCCGAAGCCGGGCGCGTCACTGGGCATCACCGTCGAGCCCTCGACCCGACACGCGGGTGAGTAACCGCCAAAGGGTTGAAACACACCGGGGTAGGACTCACAACCGCCCAGACCCAAGCCCGCCACGATGTGCAGATTGATGAGATGTCCCCCATGCGGGTAGCACTGACGGCGCGAGAAGCCCGACTGTTCCAGCACCTCGAGCATGCGCAGGTACTCGCCAATGCCATAGCTCAACCCCGGGTCCATCTGGAACACATCCCGACCGGCGCGCATGCCGCCAAATCGAGCCAGGTTGCGAACATCCTGGCAGGAAAACAGGTTCTCGCCCGTGGCCACCGGGCCGAGGCCCAGGTCAGCCACCGCGCGGTTGAGGTCGTAATCCAGCGGGTCGCCCGCTTCTTCGAACCACCGCAGGCCATAGCCCGCCATGGCCTGGGCGTAGGCGGTGGCGGAGGCCAGATCAAAGCGGCCATTGGCGTCCACCGCCAGACGGCTGCCCGCACCCGCCACCGTCAAGGCTTCCTCGATGCGGCGCAGATCGTCGGTCAAGGAGGCGCCGCCGATCTTCATTTTGAAGGCCTGGTAGCCCATGTCGCGGTAGCGTCGCAATTCATCGCCCAGCGAATGACCGCTGCCGCCCGCGTAGTAATAACCACCGGCCGCGTACACGTCCACCGGTGTCAACGACACAGGGCGACCGCAGGCCCGTGCCAGCGTGGCCCAGGCGGGCTCGTCGGCAAGTTTGGCGTTGAGGTCCCACACCGCGAGTTCGATGGCAGCGGCAGCCCCTGCACGGTCGCCATGGCCGCCGGGCTTTTCGTTCTTCAGGGCAATCGCCAGCACGCGTGCCGGGTCCCATCGGGTTCCCCCGTCATCCAGCAGACTCTGGGGAGCGGCCTGTTGCACACGCGGCAACAGGCGATGGCGCAGGATGCCGGACTGGGCAAACCGTCCGATCGAGTTGAAGGCCAGGCCCACCAGGGGGCGCCCGTTTCGCACGACATCGGTCACCAGCGCCAGCAAGCTGACGTCGTGTTCGGCAAAGTTGACCACGGCGTTGGCGATCTGCCCTTGCAGGGGCAGCGCCACTTCACGGATATCGACGATCTTCATGGCGCGATGTTAGTGGCCATCGCGCCAAGGCGCTGTCACCGCTTCAAGGCACGGTGCGCGGCCGCCTGGATGCTGGCGGCATCGACCCCGAAGAACGAGCGCAGGGCCGAGCGCGTGTCACTGCGACCAAAGCCATCGGTGCCCAGCGTGGTGTAGGCACGGCCTTCGGGCAGGTAGGCCCGCACGGACTCCGGCACGGCGCGCACGTAGTCGGTGGCCGCCACGATAGGGCCCTGGGTGGTGGTCAGCAAGCGCGTGAGGAAGGGCGTGGTGTCGTCAGCCTCGCTGGCCTGACCGTCGCGCGCCAATTGGCTCCAGCTGGTCACGCTGATCACGTCCACGGCCACGCCCTGTTCGACCAGGGCTTTGGCGGCCTTGATGACCTCGGTGAGGATGGCCCCCGAACCCAGCAGCGTGATCGCCGAGACCGACGTCGGCTGGTGGCTGGATGAGCCCGAGCCTTTGCCAGCCTGGCTGGCCTTGGCCGCATTGGTGGAGGCAGCGCCTGCGGCCGTCGCGGGGCGCAACTGCATCAGCTGGTAGGCGCCACGCAGCAGGTTCTCCTCGGCGCCATCGGGCAAATCGACTTGCGCGTAGTTTTCGTTCATCAGCGTGATGTAGTAGAAAACGTCTTGTTGCTCGACCATCATCTCGCGCATGCCGCGGTCGACAATCACGGCCATCTCGGCGGAAAACGCCGGGTCCCAGGCCTTGCAGTTGGGGATGGTGGCGGCGATCAGGTGGCTGGTGCCATCCTGGTGCTGCAAGCCCTCGCCGCCCAGGGTGGTGCGGCCCGAGGTGGCGCCCAGCAGAAAGCCCCGAGGACGTTGATCTGCCGCCGCCCAGATCTGGTCGCCCACACGCTGAAAACCGAACATCGAGTAGTAGATATAGAACGGCAGCATGGCCATGCCGTGCACGCTGTAGCTGGTGGCCGCCGCCGTCCAGCTGGCGATGGCGCCAGCTTCGGAGATCCCTTCCTCCAGAATCTGGCCGTCCATGGCTTCGCGGTAACTCAGCACCGAGCCGATGTCCTCGGGCGCGTAGCGCTGGCCCACACTGGAATAGATGCCCACTTGCTTGAACAGGTTGGCCATGCCAAAGGTGCGGGCCTCGTCGGCCACGATGGGCACGATGCGCGGACCCAGCACCGGGTCCTTCAGCAAGTTGCCCAGCAGGCGCACAAACGCCATGGTGGTGCTCATCTCCTTGCCCTGCGGTTGCACCGCAAACTGCGCCACATCCTTCAAGGCGGGGACGGGAATGGGTTCGCAGGCGGTGTGGCGCTGGGGCAGATAGCCCCCCAGGGCGGCACGCTGCGCATGCAGGTACTGCATCTCGGGGCTGTTGTCCGCCGGTTTGTAAAAGCTCAGGGTCTTGGCCTGCTCGTCGGAGAGCGGGAGGTTGAAACGGTTGCGGTACTCGATCAGGTCTTGCTCGTCGAGCTTCTTTTGCGAGTGCGTGGTCATCTTGCCTTGCCCCGCCGAGCCCATGCCGTAGCCCTTCTTGGTGTGGGCCAGGATCACCACCGGCTGGCCGCGGTGTTGCGCTGCCGCCTGGTAGGCGGCATAAATCTTCACCAGGTCGTGGCCGCCGCGCTTGAGTCGGTCGATCTGATCGTCCGTCATGCCTTGAGCCAGTTGGGCCAGCTCCGGGTTCTGACCGAAGAAGGTGTCGCGGTTGAAGCGACCGTCCTTGGCCGCAAAGGTCTGCATCTGACCGTCGACCGTGTTGGCAAAGGCGCGTGCCAGCGCCCCGGTCACATCGCGGGCAAACAGGCCGTCCCAGTCGCTGCCCCACAGCAGCTTGATGACGTGCCAGCCGGCACCCGCGAACAGCTGCTCGAGTTCATCCACGATGCGGCCGTTGCCGCGCACCGGACCATCCAGGCGCTGCAGGTTGCAGTTGACCACCCAGGTGAGGTTGTCCAGGCCTTCACGCGCGGCCAACGTCAGCGCACTCATGGATTCGGGCTCGTCCATCTCGCCGTCCCCGAACACGCCCCACACCTGGCGACCACTGCAGTCCAGCAACTGACGGTGGCTGAGGTAGCGCATGAAGCGCGCGTGGTAGATCGAGCTGATCGGGCCGATGCCCATCGAGCCGGTGGGGAACTGCCAGAAATCCGGCATGAGGTAGGGGTGCGGGTAGCTCGAGAGGCCGCGCGCACCCTGGCCGGTGGTGGCGTAGGGCGCGGAAAGTTCCTGTCGGTAGTAGGTCAGGTCTTCTTCGGTGAGTCGACCTTCGAGGTAGGCGCGCGCGTACACGCCGGGCGCACTGTGCGGCTGAAAGAACACCAGGTCGCCGCGGTGTTGCTGGTTGCGAGCATGAAAGAAATGGTTGAAGCCCGTCTCGAACAAATCGGCGGCGCTGGCGTAGCTGGCGATATGGCCCCCCAGCTCACCGTAGGCCTGGTTGGCACGCGCCACCATCGCCAGCGAGTTCCAGCGCATCAAAGAAGCCAGGCGTTCTTCTATCGCCAGGTCACCCGGAAAAGACGGCTGACGCTCGACGGGGATGCTGTTGACATAGGGCGTGCACAAATCCGGTTGCCACCCCACCTGCCGCTGACGTGCCAGGCGGATCAACTCGTCGAGCATGAAGCGGGCGCGGTCCGGGCCTTGCGTGGCCAGCAGCGCGTCAAAGGCTTCACGCCACTCCTGGGTTTCAGACGGGTCCACATCACCGGCGGGCTCGCCGGCTTGCAAGAGGGAGAGGGGGAAAGGTGCGTTCATGGGACAACACGATAAACGGCTCAGGGCCAAATAGGATGCCAATTTGAGCCCATTTCAGGGATTTTGAAAGCATAATATGCGTCAAATAATTCAATTATTGGCACATGAAGCTGGATACGATCGATTTGCGCATTCTGGACCACTTGCAACGTGACGGCGCGCTGTCCAACGTGGAGTTGGCTCGCCGGGTTCACCTCTCGCCCTCGCCCTGCCTGGCGCGGGTGAAGGCCCTGGAGGCTGCCGGGGTGATCCAGCGCTATGTCGCACTGGCCAACGCCACGGCCCTGGGACTGGGCTTGAACGTGTTCATCAACATCAGCCTGAAAACACAAAGCAAGGAAGCTCTGGCGGACTTTGAACGCCGCATTGCCGAGCACGACGAGGTGATGGAGTGTTACCTGATGACGGGCGACTCGGACTACCTGATCCGGGTGGCGGTGTCCGACATCGGCGCCCTGGAGAAATTCATCCTCGAACAGCTCACCCCCATCCCGGGCGTGGAGAAAATCCGCTCGAGCTTTGCCCTCAAGCAGGTGCGCTACAAAACCGCCCTGCCCTTGCCACTCGAGGGAGGGCATGCATGAACCTCGCGCGACTCGATCTGACCTCGCTGCGCCTGGCGCTGGCGTGTGCGCGCACGGGCAGCCTCACCGCCGCCGCGCTTGAACTGCATCTGGCCCCGGCTGCCGCCAGTCGCCGCTTGAAGGAACTCGAGGCCACGCTGGGCAGCACCTTGTTCGAGCGTCATGCGCGCGGCTTGCGCGTCACCGCAGCCGGCGAAGTGCTGGTGCGACATGGTCTGGCCTTGCTGCAGCACCTGGAGCGCTTGAGCCATGAGGTGACCGACCTGCGCGAGGGCCACACCCGACATGTGCGGCTGTGCACCAGCACAGCCGCGCTTAACCAGTTTTTGCCTCCGCTGCTGGCAGGGTTTGGCCAGTTGCACCCTGACATACGGGTGGACCTGGAGGAACAAGTCACCACCTCGGTGGTCAGCGCCTTGCGCGAAGGACGCTGCGACCTGGGCATTTTTGTGGAAGGCCCCTCCACCGACGATCTGATGCCTCAAGTGTTCGCCCACGACGAGCTGGTGCTGGTGTTGCCTCGCGCGCACGCGCTGGCGCGGCAGAGCAAGCCCATCGCCTTTGACGCGGCACTGGACCAGGACCTGATCGGCATGAACGAGGGCGCCGCCTTGCTGCAGTCGCTGCAATGGGCGGCCGAGCAACGCGGTCTGCCCCTGCGACTGCGCATGCAGGTACGCAGCTTTGATGCAGTGTGCCACCTCGTGGCCGCCGGCCTGGGCATTTCCGTCTTGCCCCGCGCAGCGGTGGAGCCCCTGGCGCAAGCCATGGGACTGACCTGCCGCGCCTTGACCGATAACTGGGCACGACGACGCTTGTTGCTCGCGGCAGGGGCAGGACGCCAAGAGGACGAAGCGGTGCGTGTGCTCATGGCGTATCTGGCCGATGCAGCGGGTTGCCACACAGCGTCTGCGTCGGGTTCTCGCGGCACCCGTGGCGCCAGTGGTAGTCGCGGTAGTCGCCGCGAGCGTTCGCCAAACGCGAAGGCTCGCCGGCAGCAATAGCAATGGACAGGCGTCACAGCCCTGGGCACACTGACGCCCATGACTGCAGACCACCACTTCTCCTCATTGCCCACCGCGTCCCGCGGCCCCCTCGCCGGTCTCAAGGTGGTGGAAATGGGCCAGCTCATTGCTGGCCCCTTTGCCGCCAAAACCCTGGCCGATTTCGGCGCCGAGGTCATCAAGATCGAGCCACCTGGCAGCGGTGATCCGCTGCGCAAGTGGCGCCTCATCAAGGACGGCACCTCGGTGTGGTGGCAGGTGCAGTCGCGCAACAAGCAATCGCTGGCGCTCGATTTGCGCCAACCGCAAGCCCAGGCCATCGTGCGCGAACTCGCCCGCGAAGCCGACGTGCTGATCGAGAACTTCCGCCCCGGTGCCCTGGAAGGCTGGGGCCTGGGCCCTGAGGCCTTGCAAGCCCTCAACCCCCGACTCATCATGCTGCGCATCAGCGGCTACGGCCAGACCGGCCCTTACCGGGATCGCCCCGGATTTGGCGTGGTGGCCGAAGCCATGAGCGGCCTGCGCCACCTCACCGCCGAACCGGGGCGCGTGCCGGTGCGCGTGGGCGTGTCGCTGGGCGATACCCTGGCCTCGTTGCATGGGGTGATCGGCATTTTGATGGCACTGCAGGAGCGTCATCGCTCCGGTCAGGGACAGGTGATCGACGTCGCGTTGTACGAAGCGGTCTTCAACTGCATGGAAAGCCTGTTGCCCGAGTACAGCGCCTTTGGCGCGGTACGCGGACCGGCTGGCAGCGCCCTGCCCGGCATCGCCCCCACCAATGCGTACCGCTGCAGCGATGGCGGCTATGCCCTGGTGGCTGGCAACGGCGACAGCATCTTCAAGCGCCTGATGACTTGCATCGGCCGTGATGACCTGGCGCAGGATCCGGCGTTGGCTGACAACACGGGTCGGGTGGCTCGGGTGGATGAGCTCGACGCTGCCAT
This sequence comes from Comamonadaceae bacterium, assembly GCA_947448375.1. GTDB lineage: Bacteria > Pseudomonadota > Gammaproteobacteria > Burkholderiales > Burkholderiaceae_C > Limnohabitans. The sequence goes on from CANFMY010000020.1 coordinate 22,485, forward strand.
CGGTGCCTGGACAGCCACCCGCAGCGTCGACGAGGTGCTGGCTGCGTTGGAAAAAGCCAGCGTCCCCTCGGGTCGCATCTACACCGTGGCCGACATAGCGGCCGATCCGCACTATGAGGCGCGCGGCATGCTGCAGCAGGTGACGATGGACGATGGCACCGACATGCTCGTGCCCGGCATCATTCCCAAACTCTCGCGCACACCGGGCGAGCATCGACGTAACGCCCCGGCGCTGGGCCAGGACACCGACACCATTCTGCGTGGCATCGGCCTCACCGAATCACAGATTGAACAACTCAAGGCCCAGGGCATCGTCGCCTCGGCCCCCACAGGAGCCTCCTCATGAGCCGCATTTATTTCAACGAAGTCGTGACGCGCGACGGATTTCAAATCGAGCCCAACTTCATCCCCACCGAAGAGAAGGTGGCGCTGATCGACGCCTTGAGCCAGTGCGGCTACGCCAAGATCGAGGTCACCTCGTTTGTCTCGCCCAAGGCCATCCCCATGCTGCGCGATGCCGAGGAGGTCATGGGCCGCATCCAGCGCGTGCCGGGGGTGGAGTACACGGTGCTCGTTCCCAACCTGCGCGGCGCGGAGCGTGCCATGGCGTCGCGTGCAGATGAACTCAACCTGGTGATGTCCACCTCCGAGACGCACAACCGCGCCAACCTGCGTCAAAGCCGGGAAGACAGCTTGGCAGGATTGGCATCGGTCATTCAATGGGTGGAGGGCAAGACGCCCATCAACGTTTCGCTCTCGACGTGTTTTGGTTGTCCGATGGAAGGCGATGTGCCGCTCAGCGAGGTGATGCGCTTTGCCCACCGCTTCGCCGATCTGGGGGTGCGGGGCCTGACCATTTGCGACACCACGGGCATGGCGCACCCGGCCCAGGTGGAAGCAATGGCCGAAGCCATGCTCAAGACGTTCCCGCAGTTGCAAATGACCTTCCACTTCCACAACACGCGAGGCATGGGGGTGGCCAACGTCATGGCCGCTGCGCGCGCGGGCATCACCCGCTTTGACGGCTCACTGGGTGGGCTGGGGGGATGCCCTTACGCGCCGGGGGCCAGTGGCAACATCTCGAGCGAGGACGCCATCCACCTGCTGATGTGTCTGGGCTATGAGACCGGCATCGACCTGGACCGATTGCTCGCCATTGGTCGAGGCCTGCCCGATGTGGTGGGTCACAGCGTGCCGGGACAGATGATCAAGGCCGGACGTATCACGGACTTGCATCCCTCGCCCGTTTGATCCTGGCGGCCAGGCTCTGGGGGAGCGCACCCCCGCCCTCGCTTGCCCGTCGGGAACTTCAGCCTTGAGCCTGCTTGCGCATCAGGCCTTCCATGGCCAACAGGTACCCCTGCACGCCAAAGCCCACCACAATGCCTGCCGCCGCCGGCGACACATACGAGTGGTGCCGGAAACTCTCGCGCGCATGCACGTTGGAGATGTGAATCTCGATCACCGGCAGACCATCCACCCCCTTGATGGCGTCGTGCAAGGCCACCGAGGTGTGGGTGAAGGCGCCGGGGTTGAACACGGCCCCGACGGCTTGGCCGGCTTTGAACAGGCGTCCATAGTCATGAATCTTGTCGATCAGGGCACCTTCCCAATTGCTCTGAAAACACTCCAGCTCAACGCCCAGCCGCTTGGCCGCGTCCTGGCACATGGCCTCGACATCGGCCAGGGTGGTGCGCCCGTACTGTTCCGGCTCGCGCAAGCCCAGCAGGTTGAGGTTGGGTCCGTTGAGAAGCAGCATCTTTTTCATGCCGGCATTGTGACATGAAGGCAACCGCCAGGCGGCGTCCTCGGGCTATGATCCTTGCATCACGGCGAGCCCGTCCTTGTGCCTTGTACCTTGCACCTTGTACTTGTGCGTAACGTCTGGCTCTCACCTGCCTCACCCCATCCACCGCTGACACTGCCCTTCACCACCATGACATCCTCCTCCACCGGTGCCGATGTGGTCGACCACCTGGTCGGTCTTGCTCCCGGCATGCCGCTGCATGCGGTCCGCCATCAACGCGACAAAGTCGTTCATGCCACCCAAGGCAGTGTCGACGCCCTGTTGAGCCCCGACGTGGAAGGCCTGAGCGTTCAGGAGCGATTGCTGGTGGGCTGGTATGCGGCGCGGCTCACGCCCTGCCCGACTCTGGAGCCGCATTACCGCGCACAGCTGGATGACAGCTGGTCAACCCAGGTGCTCGACGCCATCACACGGGATCAACTGTCTGAGGTGCAGGATGCGCGCCTGCGAGCCGTCCTGCAATTTGTGCGCGCCTTGATCACCAAGCCCATCACTGGCGACCAGGCCTTGCTCCACACCTTGCCCGCGGCGGGTCTGAGCACCCCGGCGGTGGTCGCCCTGGCGCAGTGGATTGCCTTCCTGTCCTACCAGGCACGCCTGGTCTCGGGCCTGCAAGCCCTCAAGCGCTGGCGCGCCCAATGATCGAAAGCCTCTCATGACCACGTTGCTCGAATCTCATGGCTTCACCAACGCCACGCTGGAATGGAAGGCCTGGCTGGACACCGTTCAACTCGATCAGGCCACCCCGCAACAGATGCAGGTGCTGGACAGCAGCCACCCCAAGGCCAAGGTGTCGGACTATTACCTGTTGCTGGTGCATCAGGCCGAGATCCTGGACCAGCGATCGACCGCGTTCAACGCCATCATGTATGCCCCGGGCGGGCTGTCGCGTGCCGAGCGCGAATTGGCCTCCACCGTGGTCTCGCGCGTGAACGGGTGCGTCTACTGCGCATCGGTGCATGCCCAGCGCTTCGAGCAACTGGCCAAACGCCAGGACGTGATTGCCCAGGTGTTTGCGGACCCGGCCACGGCGGGCACCAGCGAGCGCGAGCGCGCCGTCGTGGCGTTCTCGATCGATCTCACGCTGCAACCCAACGACATCACCGACAGCAGCTTGCAGCGACTGGCCGATGCGGGGCTGAGCGATGCCGAAATTCTGGACTTGATCCACGCCATCGCCATCTTCGCCTGGGCCAACCGCCTCATGCTGAACCTGGGCGAGCCGGTCTTCCCCGCTTGATCTTCACCCGGACGTCATGAAGGCTACAGCGCAGCTCAAGCGCTCGTCCTAGAATCGCGCCCCATTCCGACACCACTTCAGGATACCCCATGGACTTGCAACTCGCTCAACAACACATCTTGATCACTGGCGGCAGCAAGGGCATTGGCCTGGCCTGCGCCGAGGCCTTCCTGCAAGAAGGCGCGCGTGTCACGCTGGTCTCGCGCGACCCCGCCAACCTGTCGCAGGGCGCCGCCCAGCTCAACACCAGCGCCGATCGTGCGGCCCGCATCTTCACTGTCTCGGCCAATCTGCGAGACGCAGCCGATGCGGTGCGTGCCCTGGACGCTGCCGAACAGCATTTTGGCCCGGTGGATGTGCTGGTCAACTCGGCCGGAGCCGCCAAGCGCACCCCGGCCGCCGAACTCACCCCCGAAGCGTGGCAAGACGCCATGCAGGCCAAATACTTCACCTACATCCACATGATGGATCCGGTGGTCAAGCGCATGGGCGCACGCCAACGCGGTGTCATCGTGAACGTGATTGGCCAGGGCGGCAAGGTGGCCAGCCCGATCCACATGCCCGGCGGCGCAGCCAATGCGGCGCTCATGCTGGTCACCGCCGGCATGGCTGCGGCCTATGGCGCTCAGGGCGTTCGCGTGACCGCGGTCAACCCCGGCCTGACCCTGACGGATCGTCTGCAGGAGGGCTTGGTGGCGGAGGCGCGTGCCGGGGGCGTGAGCCCAGAGGAAGTGCTGGCGCGTTCCAGCGCCAAATTGCCGCTGGGGCGTATCGCTCGGCCGGAGGAAATTGCCGACACAGTGGTGTACCTGGCCTCGGCGCGAGCCAGCTATGTCACGGGGGCCACCCTGGCGATGGATGGCGCGGTCACGCCGTTGATTTAAGGCGTGTGCCTGGCGGTGGTGTGAAGCCACCACCTGCCCGCATCCCGATTGCTGCGCCCAAGCAAAACGCCCGTCTTGAACGGGCGTTTTGCAGGGTGCGGCACGACGTCCGCACGGTCAGGCTCAGCGCGAACGCGGCTTGAAGGCTGCGCGGGGACCGGCCGGTTTGCCATTGCTGCGAATTTGCATCGGACCCCGGCGCTCGGCGCCTTTGCCCGGTGCGCGGGCGGCGGCATCGGCGTGGCGCACAGGGCCCTCGCCTTTGCGCTTGAAGCCTTCAGACTTGTGGCCAAAACCTTCAGCCCCGCGCGGGGC
>CANFMY010000021.1 GCA_947448375.1 Comamonadaceae bacterium
CGGCCTGGTCATTGCCACCTTGTGCCCTGAGTGGCAGGTCACGTGCGTGGACACGGTGGCCAAAAAGATGGCGTTTGTCCAGCAGGCGGCCGGGCAGTTGGGCTTGACCCGGTTGTCGGCCGTGCACGCCCGGGTGGAATCCTTGGCGGGCCCTTTTGAGGTGATCACGGCGCGCGCGTTCGCGGCCCTGCCCGACCTGGTGACCTGGTCTGAGCATGCCCTCGCCCTCGCGGGGGTCTGGATGGCCATGAAAGGTCGCGACCCCGTGGACGAGCGCGTGGCCCTGCCCGCCCGCGTCGAGGTGTTTCACGTGGAACCCTTGCAGGTTCCAGGCCTCGCGGCCGAGCGCTGCCTGGTCTGGATGCGCCCCCATCAGCCGGCGTGAGGGGCGGCGAGCCTTGGCTGGGTGCCCAAGGGTCTGAATTTGAGCGTGATGGGTGGACAAGGCGAGTAAACTCGCCCACTCACTCCCACGCACCCACCGCCCCCCGATTCATGCTCGGCATTTCCGACTATCCGGCCTTTGTCCTGGCCATCCTGGTGTTCCTGGCCATTCCCGGCCCGGGCAACCTGGCCCTGCTGGTCTCCACGGCCAAGGGGGGTGTGCGCGGGGGCCTGGCCTCGACCCTGGGCATCATGGCGGGCGACCAAGTGCTGATCTGGCTGGCGGTGTTGGGGGTCTCTGCCTTGCTGCTGGCCTGGCCGGCGGTGTTTGCCGCGGTGCAATGGCTGGGTGCCCTGTACCTGGCAGTGCTGGGCTGGAAGATGATCCGGGCGCGCCCGGGCGCGACCCCGGTGCTGGACATTGCGGTGGGCCAATATTGTCGGCAGTCGTGCCTGATCACCCTCTTCAATCCCAAGGCGATCGTCTTTTACATGGCGTTCTTTCCCTTGTTCGTGGACCCGGCTCAGCCGCCCGCGCTGGCCACCTTCGGGGTCATGGCCCTGACGGTGGCTGCGCTCACCCTGTGCTACGGCGTGGTGCTGGTGATGCTGGCGCACCGGTTGTCTTCGCGTGTTCGCGCGCATCCCTGGGCTGCCCGTGCGCTCAACACCACCGCTGGCGCCTTGCTGATGGGGTTTGGCTGCAAGCTGGCACTGACCAAATAATGAATACCAAAGAGTTCACATAAGATGCCCTACGTTTTTTGCGTTGCAAACCAAAAAGGAGGCGTGGGTAAAACCACGACCACCGTCAACCTGGCGGCGGGGCTGGCCAGCGTGGGGCAGCGCGTGCTCTTGGTCGACCTGGACCCCCAGGGCAACGCCACCATGGGCTCGGGGGTCGACAAGCGCCAACTCGAACTCTCGGTGTACGACGTGCTGCTGGAATCGGCCTCGATTGCCGAGGCGCGTCAGACCAGCCAGTGGGGGGAAGGTGCGAACGTCGCCCGCAAGCCCACCTACCATGTGCTGGGCGCCAACCGTGAACTGGCCGGGGCCGAAATCGAGCTGGTGGGGCTGGAGCGCCGCGAAAAACGCTTGCGCCAGGCGTTGGCCCAGGTCGAGCACGAGTACGACTTCGTGCTGATCGACTCCCCGCCCTCGTTGTCCTTGCTGACCCTCAATGGCCTGTGTGCCGCCCATGGGGTGATCGTGCCCATGCAGTGCGAATACTTTGCCCTGGAAGGTCTCACCGATCTGGTCAACACCATCAAGCAGGTGCACGCCAACCTCAACCGGGATCTGCGCATCATCGGCTTGTTGCGCGTGATGTTCGACCCGCGCATCACCTTGCAGCAACAGGTGAGCGATCAACTCAAGGACCACTTTGGCGACAAGGTGTTCAACACGGTCATTCCGCGCAATGTGCGGCTGGCCGAGGCCCCCAGCTATGGCTTGCCCGGCGTCGTGTTCGATGTCAGCGCCAAGGGCAGTCAGGCCTACGTGGACTTTGCGCGCGAGCTGGTGGAGCGCAGCCCCACGCTGTGAGGCGGGTTGAAACGCTGACGCCTGCACACACGATGTCCACCACACACCACTTGCTCTGGCTGGGAGACGACCCGGCCCAGGCCCGATCCGCCGGTTGGTCCTGGCAGCTCGCGCGTGCCCATGGTGCACGTGAGGTGCTGCAACACGCGGCACCCTTGCCCTTGCGCGGTGACTGGCTGGTACAACTCGAGTCGGCCGTGCGCAGCGGTCCGCGTTGCCGCCTGATCGCGCAAGGTCTGGGCTGCGCCCTGGTGGCGGCGTGGGCGGCCTATTCGTCGTCCTGTGCGCGGGTGGAGTCAGCCTTGCTGCTGAGCCCTTTTTGCCCCGATGCGGCGCACCCCTCCGGCCGCTACCGCAGTTGGCGCGCGGTCACCCCCTCGCGCTTGCCGTTCCCCGCCTGGGTGATCCCGGAGCACAGCCCCCGCAGTCACCTGTCGCAGCAAGAGCAGTGGGCGGCGTGCTGGGGTGCACATTGGACGGGTCCGCTGGACCCGGGTGGACAGCGCGAGGCGATTCTGGCCTGGCTGCAGGAGCCCGCCACACAACACGCTTTTCTCTGAATCTTTGTCGAACGCCTCAACATCATGGTCACCAAAAAACCCAAAGGCCTTGGCCGCGGACTCGAAGCACTGCTGGGCCCGAGCGTCACCACTTCTGCGCAGGACACATCAACCAGCGGTGGCACGGGTGAGCTCGCGCTGAGCGACCTGGTGCCCGGCATGTACCAGCCGCGCACGCGCATGGACGAAGGCGCCTTGTACGAACTGGCCGAAAGCATTCGCGCACAAGGCATCATGCAGCCCATCCTGGTGAGACGCCTGAGCGAAGGGGCCAACGCCGGCAAATACGAAATCATCGCGGGCGAGCGGCGTTCGCGCGCGGCCAAGCTCGCGGGGCTGGACCGAGTGCCGGTGCTGGTGCGCGATGTGCCCAACGAAGCCGCCGCAGCGATGGCGCTCATCGAGAACATCCAGCGCGAAGACCTCAACCCGCTGGAAGAGGCGCAAGGCCTGCAACGCCTGATCCGTGAGTTCGGCTTGACGCACGAACAGGCCGCGCAGGCGGTGGGACGCTCCCGCAGCGCGGCGTCCAATTTGTTGCGTCTGCTCAACCTGGCCGACCCGGTGCAGTCGATGCTGATGGCCGGCGACCTGGAGATGGGCCATGCGCGCGCCTTGTTGTCGCTGGACCGTGCGGCACAGATCACGGCGGCCAATCAAGTGGCCGCCAAGAGTTTGTCGGTGCGTGAAACCGAAAGCCTGGTCAAGAAGCTGGGCGCCGAGTTTCAACTCGTGACGCAAAAGCCCAAGCAAGAAAAATCGCGCGACCTGCGTCGCATCGAGGAAGAGCTCTCCGATTTGCTCACCGCCGAAGTGGAGGTGCGTGTCAAGAAACGCGTCAAGCGCAATGGCCGCGTGGAGGAGATGGGCGACATCTCCATTCAGTTCGGCTCACTCGATGAACTCAATGGCTTGATCGAGCGTTTGCGCGGTGCCGACTGAGGGGCCGCGCCACCCTGCCCCTGACTAGAGGGCGAAAATCTTGCCCGGGTTCATGATGTTCTTGGGGTCGAGTGCGCGCTTGAGGGTGCGCATCATGTCCACCGTGGCGGCTCCGGTTTCGGACACCAGGAAGTCCATCTTGTGCAGGCCGATGCCGTGCTCGCCGGTGCAGGTGCCACCCAGGCGCAAGGCACGCTCCACCATGGTCTGGTTCAGCGCCTCGGCCTTGGCGCGCTCGGCCGGGTCGTTGGGGTCGATCAGATAGCCGAAGTGAAAGTTGCCATCGCCCACGTGACCGACCAGGAAGTACGGGATGCCGCTGTTGTCGGCCTCGTCCACCGACTCCAGCAAGGCTTCAGCCAGGCGGCTGATGGGCACACAGGCGTCGGTGCTGATGGCGCGGCAGCCCGGGCGTGAGGTGACAGCGGCGAAATACGAGTTGTGGCGAGCGGTCCACAAGCGCGTGCGCTCCTCCGGAGTCGAGGCCCACTCGAAGTTGTTGCCGCCGTTGTCGCGGGCGATCTCCTGCACGGTTTCGGCTTGCTCCTTCACGCCGGCGGGCGAGCCATGGAACTCCATCAGCAGCAACGGCTCCTCGCGCAGGCTCAGCTTGGAATAGGCGTTGACCATGCGCACCGCGTTGTGGTCGATCAACTCCACCCGTGCAATCGGCACACCGAGCTGGATGGTCTGGATGGTGGTGAGCACCGCCGCCTCCAGCGAGGGAAACGAGCAGACGGCGGCCGACACCGCCTCGGGCAAGGGGTACAGCTTGACGGTGACTTCGGTCAACACGCCCAGGGTGCCCTCGCTGCCCACAAAGAGGCGCGTGAGGTCGTAGCCGGCACTGGACTTTTTGGCGCGCGTGCCGGTGCGGATGATCTCGCCCGATGCCGTCACCACCTCCAGTGCCAGCACGTTGTCGCGCATGGTGCCGTAGCGCACGGCGTTGGTGCCGCTGGCGCGCGTGGCGCTCATGCCGCCAATGGTGGCGTCCGCGCCTGGGTCGATCGGAAAAAACAAGCCGGTGCTCTTGACCTCTTCGTTGAGCTGCTTGCGGGTCACGCCGGGCTGCACCGTGACCGTCAGGTCTTCGGCGTTGATGGCCAGCACCCGGTTCATGCGACCCAGGTCGATGCTGATGCCGCCCTGCACCGCCAGCAAGTGGCCTTCGAGCGACGAGCCCACGCCGAACGGAATCACCGGCACGCTGTATTCGTTGGCGAGCTTCACGGCGGCCGCCACATCCTGCGTGCTTTCGGCAAACACCACGGCCGCCGGCGGCGGCACTTCGAAGGACGACTCGTCGCGCCCGTGCTGCTCACGCACGGCCATCGCGGTGGAGCAGCGCTCGCCAAACAAGGCCTTGAGCTGGTCGATCAGGGCCGCAGGCACCTCGCGCTGGGAGACGGCCGGCATCAGGTGGTTCGGGGTCGTGGGCGCATTCATGAGGGGCTCCGCTGGGTTGGGTGATGAAGCGGATTCTACGAATCCTGTCCAAGCCGTGCAGTCCACCGCAAGACGCGGCCCGCTTTGCGGGGACAATAGCGCCAGACCACCGCAAGGACACCCCATGGGAAACCGACTCACGCAAATAGCCACCCGCACCGGCGACGACGGCACCACCGGGCTGGGGGACAACCAGCGCGTCTCCAAAAGCAGCCTGCGGGTGCAGGCCATGGGTGATGTCGACGAGCTCAACTCCCACATCGGCCTCTTGCTGTGCGAAGACATGCCGCGCGAGGTGCGCGAATTGCTGATCGACGTGCAACACCAGTTGTTCAACCTCGGCGGCGAGCTGTCCATTCCCGGCTTCGAGCTGTTGAAGCTCGATGCGGTGCTGTCGCTCGACCAGGCCCTGGAGCAGTTCAACGAAGCCCTGCCGCGCTTGCAAGAGTTCATCCTGCCGGCCGGCTCGCGCGCGTCATCGCAGGCCCATGTGTGCCGCACCGTGGCCCGCCGCGCCGAGCGCGCGGTGGTGGCCCTGGGCGCGGCGGAAACCCTGCAGGATTTGCCGCGTCAGTACCTCAACCGCCTGAGCGACCTGATGTTCGTCCTGGCGCGCACGCTCAACCGCTGGCACGGCGGCGACGATGTGTACTGGAAGAGCGACCGCTTGATGCGGGGCGACTGAGCCGCCGTGGCGCAGTCGCGTGTTCACGCGTTCACGCGTTCGCCCGCTCTCTCCCTCTCCCCCTGGCCCTCCCCCTGGCCTACGCCGAAGACACCTGACTCGCCCACGGGTTCAGCCCCCGGGGGCGGCCCCAAGGCCCGCGCCAGGGCCGGATCAGCGCGCCTCCAGTATCGCCATGGTGATGCGTGACACGCAGGTCAACTCGCCTGCGTCGTTGCGCACGTCGATGTGCCACACCTGGGTGCTGCGTCCGATGTGCACCGGGCGAGTGATGCCTGTCACCCAGCCCTCCCGCGCGCCTTTGATGTGGTTGGCGTTGATGTCCAGGCCCACGGTGCGAAAACCCTCGGGACAGGCATAGTAGGCCCCGCACGATCCCAGCGTTTCGGCCAGCACCACACTCATGCCGCCGTGCAACAGCCCGTAGGGTTGTCGGGTGCGGTGATCGACCGGGATGCGGGCGGTGATGAAGTCTTCCCCCACTTCCAGAAACTCCATGCCCAGGTGCTGGGTGGCCGTGCCGGTGTGGGAGTCGGTCAGCGCTTGCACGCTGAGGGGTTTTTTCCAGATGCTCATGTCGCCTTTGTAGCACAGCGTCCCGCGTGCTTCGTGCAACTGCTCTGGTCGACGTGCAGGCGCGGCGACATAATCCCGCCCATGAACGCACCCACTGCCCACCCCAACCAGCCCGCCCCCTTTGTGCCGCAGATTCGACTGTATGCCCAGTGGCTGGAGCGCGAGCGCGGACTTCACTTCCCGTCGTATCAGGCAATGTGGAAGTGGTCGGTGACCGACCTGGACGCGTTCTGGCAGTCGATCTGGGACTACTTCGACATTCAATCGCCCACGCCCCACACCGCGGTGCTGGCGCGCAATGCCATGCCCGGTGCGGTGTGGTTTCCGGGCGCCCAGGTCAGCTACGCGCAGCAGGTGTTTCGCCACGTGCAGCCGGCGCAGGCGGCGGGTTTTCCGGCGATCATCGGCAGCAACGAAAAGGGTCAGCGCCACGAACTGAGCTGGCCCGAGTTGCGCCGTCAGGTGGCCGCGATGGCCTTGCACCTGCAGGCGCAAGGGGTGGGCCCCGGTGACCGCGTGGCCGCTTACCTGCCCAACATTCCGCCCACCATCGTGGCCTTTCTGGCGGTGGTGAGCCTGGGCGCGATCTGGAGTGTGTGCGCACCCGACATGGGGACCAACGCGGTGCTCGACCGCTTCCGCCAGATCACCCCCAAGGCGCTCATTGCTTGTGATGGCGTGAGCTATGGCGGCCGCGACCACCCGCGCACGGCGGTGGTGGAAGAGTTGCGCGCCGCCTTGCCCAGCGTGGAGCACCTGGTGCTGCTGCGCAACCTCGGGGGACAGCCCGCCGTGGCCCACAGTGCCAACTACGACGACATCGTGTCACACGTGGCGCCCGAACAACTCAGCTTCGAGCCGCGCTGGCTGCCCTTCGATCACCCGCTGTGGATTGTGTATTCCAGCGGCACCACCGGCATGCCCAAGCCCATCGTGCACACCCACGGGGGGTCGCTGGTCAATGGCATGGCGCACAAGACGCTGCACTACGACGTCGCCTGCAGCTACGACCCCAATTCTTGGGGCGAGCGCTTCATGTGGTACAGCTCGACCGGATGGGTGATGTGGAACTCGCAGATCAGCGGCCTGCTGGGCGGCACCACCTGCGTCATTTACGACGGCAACCCGGGCGGCACCAAGGAGCGGCCCGACTGGACCACGCTGTGGCGCTATGCCGAGCAGGAGCGCGTGACCTTCATGGGGGGCGGCGCCGCCTTTTTCACCAACTGCATGAAGGCGCAGGTTGACCTGAGCCCCTGGCCGGGGCTGGCGCGCGTGCGCGCCCTGGGCACCACCGGCTCGCCCCTGAGCGCCGACGTGCAGGACTGGGGGACCGAGCAATTCCGCCGTGTCACCGCGCAAGCCGAGGGCGCGGCGCGCGACATCTGGTGGTGCAACATCTCCGGCGGCACCGACGCCGGCGCCTTTGTCGGCGGGCATCGCGAGTTGCCCATGGTGGCCGGTGAAATGCAGTGCCTCTTCCTGGGCGTGGCGGTCGAGGCCTGGAACGAACAGGGTGAACCCGTGGTGGACCAGGTGGGTGAACTCGTGGTGACGCAACCCGTGCCCTCCATGCCGCCCTTCTTCTGGGGCGACACCGATCACCAGCGCTATCTGGGCAGCTACTTTGACATGTACCCGCCCGGCAAAGGTCGCCGTGTGGGCGGCGGCGATGCGCCCCCCTCGGCTGGCGGCGTGTGGCGGCATGGGGACTGGCTGCGCATCACGCCCGAAGGCCGTTGCATCATTTACGGCCGCAGCGACGCCACCATCAACCGCCATGGCCTGCGCATGGGCACAAGCGAGCTGTACCGCGCGGTGGAGGCCTTGCCCGAGGTGCTGGACTCCATGGTGGTCGACCTCGAGTACCTGGGGCGCGAGAGCTACATGCCGCTGTTCATTGTGTTGCGCGAAGGCGTGCAACTCGACGAGGCCTTGCGTGCGCGGCTCAACGACGCCATCAAGACCGCGCTCAGCCCCCGCTTCATTCCCAACGAGATCTTTCAGGTGGCCGAAATTCCACGCACGCTCTCGGGCAAGAAACAGGAGTTGCCGATCAAGAAGCTGCTGCTGGGCCAGCCCGTGGACAAGGTGCTCAACCGCGACGCCATGGCCAACCCGGGATGCCTGGACTGGTATGTGAACTTTGCCCGTTCCCGCGCCAGCGCCTGAGCCGGCGCGAGGGGGTTTGCACACTAGAATCATCGGCTCAGGGGCGGTGTGCACTGCCCTCGTACGAACTCGATGCGGAGAACCACATGGCACACGCCAGCTTTCAATGGGATGACCCTTTCCTGCTTGACCAGCAGCTGACCGAAGACGAGCGCATGGTGCGCGAAGCCGCCGCCGCCTACTGCCAGGAGCGCTTGCAGCCGCGCGTGCTCGAGGCCTTCCGGCATGAAAAAACCGACCCGTCCATCTTCCGCGAAATGGGCGAACTCGGCCTGCTGGGTCCCACCATCCCCACCGAATACGGCGGCCCGGGCCTGAACTACGTGGCCTACGGCCTGATCGCCCGCGAAGTCGAGCGCGTCGACTCGGGCTACCGCTCCATGATGAGCGTGCAATCCTCGCTGGTCATGGTGCCCATCTTTGAATTCGGCACCGAAGCGCAAAAACAAAAATACCTGCCCAAGCTCGCCAGCGGCGAGTGGATCGGTTGCTTTGGACTGACCGAACCCGACCATGGCTCCGACCCCGGCAGCATGGCCACGCGCGCCCAGAAAGTGGATGGCGGTTACCGCCTCAAGGGCAGCAAGATGTGGATCTCCAACAGTCCCATCGCCGACGTGTTCGTGGTCTGGGCCAAGGAAGTGTCCGAGGGCGGCCAGGTGGGCCCGATCCGTGGCTTCGTGCTGGAAAAAGGCATGAAGGGCCTGAGCGCACCGGCCATTCACGGCAAGGTGGGACTGCGCGCCTCCATCACCGGTGAAATCGTCATGGATGGCGTGTTTGTGCCGGAAGAAAACGCCTTTCCCACGGTGCAAGGCCTCAAGGGCCCGTTCACCTGCCTCAACAGTGCGCGCTATGGCATTGCCTGGGGAGCGCTGGGGGCGGCTGAATCCTGCTGGCACGCGGCGCGTCAGTACACGATGGACCGCAAGCAGTTTGGTCGCCCGTTGGCGGCCAACCAGCTGATCCAGAAAAAACTCGCCGACATGCAAACCGAGATTTCGCTGGGCCTGCAAGGCTGCCTGCGTCTGGGCCGCATGAAGGACGAAGGCACCGCTTCGGTGGAGATCACCTCCATTCTCAAGCGCAACTCCTGCGGCAAGTCGCTCGACATTGCCCGCCTCGCACGCGACATGATGGGCGGCAACGGCATCAGCGACGAGTTTGGCGTGGCACGCCACCTGGTCAACCTCGAGGTGGTCAACACCTACGAGGGCACGCACGACATCCACGCCCTGATCCTGGGTCGTGCCCAGACGGGCATCGCGGCATTTGCCAACTGATTGGCCGGCGCGGCGATCCGTCGGCCCATTCACAGTGCTGGAGCGCCTGGGATGTCTGACGTGAAACCGCGGCGCATCGTCGTGGGCTTGAGCGGCGGGGTGGACTCCGCCGTCACCGCGTGGCTGCTCAAGCAGCAAGGCCACGAGGTGGTCGGCATCTTCATGAAGAATTGGGAAGATGACGACGACAGCGAGTACTGCTCCTCCAACGTCGACTTTGTCGACGCGGCGGCAGTGGCCGACGTGATCGGCATCGAGATCGAGCACGTCAATTTTGCCGCCGACTACAAAGACCGCGTCTTCGCCGAATTTTTGCGCGAGTACCAGGCCGGCCGCACGCCGAACCCGGATGTGCTGTGCAATGCCGAGATCAAGTTCAAGGCATTTCTGGATCACGCCATGCGCCTGGGGGCGGACACCATCGCCACTGGCCACTATGCCCGCGTGCGTCACAACCCGACCACGGGTTTGTTCGAGCTGCTCAAGGGCCTGGACCCGGCCAAGGACCAAAGCTATTTTTTGCATCGCCTCTCGCAAGTGCAGTTGTCTCGCAGCTGGTTTCCCATCGGCGAACTGCACAAGACGCGGGTGCGCGAACTGGCCTTGCACATCGGGTTGCCCAACGCCAAGAAAAAAGACTCGACCGGCATTTGCTTCATCGGTGAGCGGCCGTTCCGCGAATTTCTCAACCGCTACATTGCCAACACGCCTGGCCCCATCGAAGACGACCAGGGCCGCCAGATCGGTCGCCATGTGGGCCTGAGCTTCTACACCCTGGGGCAGCGCCAGGGGTTGGGCATTGGCGGACTCAAGACCCCCGGCGCGCAGCGCGGGGCCGGTGAGCACGCGCCGTGGTTCGTGGCACGCAAGGACTTGACGCGCAACGTTCTGGTGGTGGTGCAGGGGCACGACCATCCGTGGTTGCTGGCGCATCAGGTGGAGGTGGGCGACACCAGCTGGGTGGCGGGTCACCCACCTGCAACCCCGGGGGCCGCGCGCGAGTTGGCCGCCAAGACACGCTATCGACAGTCCGATGCGCCGTGCCGCTTCCTGGCCTCTGCGCCGCAGGGCTTTGCGCTGGATTTTCCGCAGGCGCAATGGGCCGTCACCCCCGGTCAATCGGCGGTCCTCTACGACGGTGAGGTGTGCCTGGGGGGTGGCGTCATCCTGCACGCCGACACCCTCAACGCCCACCCGCTGGAGAGCTGACCATGTTCACCACCACCCGTCGTCAATGGCAGCGACAAGCCATCGCCCTGGCGCTTGCGCCCTGGTGCCTGCCCATTGCCCAGCCGCAGGGCGTCGCGCGGCACTGGAAAACCTCGCCCTTTGCCCTGGGCGTGGCCAGTGGTTCACCCCGCGCCGATGGTGTGGTGCTGTGGACGCGACTCATCATCGACGAGGCCGATCGACGGGCCGGGGCAGGTTCGGGGGCCGGGGCTGCAGCCGCATCCGGGCCCGTGGCGGAACCCGCGACTGAACCGGTGACGGTGCGATGGGAGTTGTTCGCCGACGACGCGCTGCGTCAATTGGTGCGGCAGGGGCAGGTGGTGACCGACGCCACGCGCGGCCACAGCGTGCACGTGCCGCTGCGCGATTTGTCCGCGGGCCGCGACTACTGGTATCGCTTCACCTGCGGAGACGCCACGAGTGCGGTGGGCCGCACCCGCACAGCCCCGGCCGCCGACGCACCCGTGCAGCGCTTGCGCCTGGCACTGGCGTCGTGCCAGCACTTTGAGCAGGGACAGTACATCGCGCACCGAGACATGGCCGAGCAATCGCTGGACCTCGTGCTCTTCGTCGGCGACTACATCTACGAGAGCTCCAATCCACGCTTTCAGATTCGCCAGCACGAAGGCCCCGAGCCCATGACGCTGGAGGCGTACCGACAACGCTACGCGCAGTACAAGCGTGACCCCTGGCTGCAGGCCTCGCATGCGGCGCGTCCCTGGGTGCTGATGTGGGACGACCACGAGGTGGTCAACGACTACGCCAACGACCGCGACAACCGGTACTCCTCGCGCGAGGTGTTTCTGGCGCGCCGAGCGGCGGCCTACCAGGCCTACTTCGAGCACCAGCCGGTGTGGATCGGGCCGGACCCTGCCAGCCCGGCGCGCGCCTCGATGCGCTTGCATGACCGGCTGAGCTGGGGCACGCTGGCCGATCTGTGGACCCTCGATTGCCGACAGTACCGCGATTACCAGGCGTGCCCGGACCCCCTCAAGGGAGGAGCGCGCACGGTCATGAACTGTGCCGAGCTCGATGAACCCGCTCGCAGCATGCTGGGCCGCGAGCAGGAAGCCTGGCTGGGCGAGGGCTTGCGCGCATCGCGCGCGCGCTGGCGGCTGATTGCCCAGAGCACCCAGATCAGCTCCACGTCCATTGCCACGCCCCTGGGCCGGACCACCTTCAACGATGCCTGGGATGGCTATCCGCAAGCCCGCCTGCGCTTGTTGCAAACCATTGCCGACCTGCCCGAGCGCAACGTGGTGACTCTGGGAGGTGATGTGCACATGAACGTGGCCGCCGCCTTGCGGTTGCGGCCGGGCGACTCGTCCTCACCCGTCGTGGCGAGCGAGTTTGTCACCACCTCGATCACGTCGCGGGGGCTGAGCGAGAACATCCTGTCGCTGATCCGCGGCAGCAACCCTGACTTGCTGCATGCGCGCTCCGACGAACGCGGATACACCCTGTTGGACGTCAGACCCGATGTGCTGCGGGCCGAGTTCCGCACCACGGCGCAC
Organism: Comamonadaceae bacterium; assembly: GCA_947448375.1. Classification (GTDB taxonomy): domain Bacteria; phylum Pseudomonadota; class Gammaproteobacteria; order Burkholderiales; family Burkholderiaceae_C; genus Limnohabitans. The sequence goes on from CANFMY010000021.1 coordinate 12,344, forward strand.
CCTGCGGGCACTCAGGACGCTTTGAGTGTGCAGGCAGCGTTTCAGGTGTTGGCCGGCAGACCGGGCCCTCTGCCGGGCTGAACCTGTCATTGACACTGACACTGAAGCCGCTGGCGGCAGGCACGGCGGCTCAGGTCACATCAGGTCGCGGGGTGTTGTGTGGCCCCGTCGGTTTGCACACGTGGCCCGTGCCGGTCCTGCGCCTCCTGTGCAGCGCGCGCCACCGCATCGCGCAGCCAATTCAACGCGCCCGTGGGGGGGCGGTGAGACGACCACAGCATGTCCACATGCACCAGTGGCACATGCAGTGGCAATTCGCGCAAGGCCAGCGCTTCGCCCATGCCGGCCACCCGCACGAAGTGGCGGGGCAACACGGTCAGCATATTGGACTGCGCCACCACCCGCCCGGCGGTGGCAAACTGGTTCACCGTCATGACGACGCGCCGTTGACGTCCGAGCGAGGCCAGCGCTTCATCCACGAAACCAAACGGCCGGCCTGAGAAACTCACCAGCAGATGGCGGGCCTCGCAAAAGGCGTCCAGCGTGAGCGGCGCGCGGGCCAGCGGGTGGTCGCGGTGCATCACGCAGACATACTCGCCATCGAACAGCCGCTGGTGCTGAAAATCCACCCCCTCGCCGCTTTGAGCGCGGGCGGTCAGATCGGCCAGCACCGCCGGAAAATGCCCCACGGCCAGATCCGCTGTCTCGGCGCGCAGCAGCCGGCGCGGGTCCCGCGTGGTCAGGGGGACCACCCGCAGAGACACCCCGGGGGCTTGTGTCTCCAGCCAGGAGGACAGGCCGGGCATGAGCTCGGACGCCGTGGCGTCCGCCATGGTCAGGATGAAGGTCGATTGATCGGTGGACGGCTCGAATCCGCTCGGGGCCAGCGATTGCTCCAGTTGTTGGAGGGCTGTGCGAATCACAGGCCACAAGGCCTCCGCCCTGGGAGTGGGCACCAACACCAGGCCTTGTCGGGTCAACAGCTCATCGTGCAGCGTGTCCCGCAAGCGGCGCAGGGCGTTGCTGATGGCGGGCTGCGTCAAGGCCAGACGGCGCCCTGCCCGGGTGAGGCTGCGCTCGGCCATGACCACATCAAAGACCCGCAGCAGGTTCAGGTCCAGGTTGCGAAAGTTGAGGGCTTTGACCGTGTGCATAAATGCCGTGAATGATATACATCATCACAATAAATTTGAATGACACTAGAGAAAACCCTAGTATTGGACCCAGCAACCAATCGTGCATTTCTCTGGAGGACCCCATGACCGCTTTCGTCAACGTTGACTTTCCCCGCCAGCATCCCGGTGTGGAGCGCGCCGAGCAGGTGTTCGAACGCTTCGAGCAGGCCACCGCCACGTTTGACGGTGCCCGAGGCGTGGCCACACTGCTGTTGGCGGCCCTGGTGTCGGCCTTGCTGGTCGTGGCCAACGAGGTGATCGAGACCTGGAGCGATGGCCATCTGCTGGCCGCCTGGATTGCCCTGTGGCTGGTCGGGTTTGCTGCACTGGCGCTGCTGGCCAAGCCGATGCGCGCCTTGACCGTGCGCGCTCCCCTGGCCTGGCGCCACTGGCGTGCCGCACGCAGCGAGGCTGCGCAGGACGCTCGCCTGTGGGGCGTTGCCCAACACGACTCGCGCGTCATGGCCGATATCCTCTGTGCCATGGGCCGCGCCAAGTGATCTGACGCCACACGCGGGGTGTTGACAGTCCCCACGTACCCAATAAAAAACCCAGGAGCGCCGAGAGGCGTTGCCTGGGTTTTTTCATGGCCCGGACGGGCCAGGCGCTCACCGCCGATGGATCACGCCGCGAGGCGCTTTTCCAGCGCGGCCTTGGTGTCCGACAGCGCCGCCGGCAGGTGGTGGTGCAACTGCTCGAACAGTTCGGTGTGCAGCTGGAGCTCGGCTTGCCAGGCGGTCTTGTCGACGCTCGTGACTTGCTGGAACTGCTGCTCGTTGAAATCCAGTCCGTTCCAGTTGAGTTCGCGGTATTGCGGGCTCACGCCAAACACGTTGTCCTGGCCCGCGGCCGTGCCCTCGATGCGGTCGATCATCCACTTGAGCACGCGCATGTTCTCGCCATAACCGGGCCAGACAAACTTGCCGTCGGCGTCCTTGCGGAACCAGTTGGTGGTGTAGATGCGCGGCAGCTGGGCACCGGTGGCCTCGAGCTTCTTGCCCAGATCCAGCCAATGCTGGAAGTAGTCGCTCATGTTGTAGCCGGTGAAGGGCAGCATGGCGAAGGGGTCACGGCGCACCACGCCTTGCGCGCCCGTGGCGGCGGCGGTGGTTTCAGAGCCCATGGTCGCGGCCATGTAGACACCTTCGACCCAGTTGCGGGCTTCGGTGACCAGCGGCACGGTGGTGGAGCGGCGACCGCCGAAGATGAAGGCATCGATGGCCACCCCTTTGGGGTCATCCCAGGCGCTGTCGAGCGCCGGGTTGTTGATGGCCGACACGGTGAAGCGGGCGTTGGGGTGAGCGGCCTTGGCCCCCGTGGCCTTGGCGATCTCGGGGGTCCAGTCCTTGCCTTGCCAGTCGATGCAGTGGGCCGGCGCGTTGCCCATGCCTTCCCACCACACATCGCCGTCATCGGTCAGCGCGACGTTGGTGAAGATGACGTCCTTGTTCAGGCTGGCCATGCAGTTGGGGTTGGTCAGGGTGTTGGTGCCCGGGGCCACGCCGAAGTAACCGGCTTCGGGGTTGATGGCGTACAGGCGGCCATCGGCACCCGGCTTGATCCAGGCGATGTCGTCACCGATGGTGGTGACTTGCCAGCCGTCGAAACCTTTCGGCGGAATCAGCATGGCGAAGTTGGTCTTGCCGCAGGCACTGGGGAAGGCCGCGGCCACGTGGTATTTCTTGCCCTGCGGGTTGGTCACACCGAGGATGAGCATGTGCTCGGCCAGCCAGCCCTGGTCACGGCCCATGTTGGAGGCGATGCGCAAGGCGAAGCACTTCTTGCCCAGCAGGGCGTTGCCGCCGTAGCCTGAGCCGAACGACCAGATCTCGCGCGTTTCGGGGTAGTGAACGATGTACTTGGTTTTGTTGCAAGGCCAGCTCACATCTTGCTGACCGGCTTGCAGCGGAGCGCCCACGGTGTGCACGCAAGGCACGTACTCACCGTCGCTGCCCAGAATGTCGTACACGGCGCGGCCCATGCGGGTCATGATGCGCATGTTGACTGCTACATACGGGCTGTCGGACAACTCGATGCCGATGTGTGCAATGGGGCTGCCCAGCGGGCCCATGGAGAACGGCACCACGTACATCGTGCGGCCCTTCATGCAGCCGTCAAACAGCGGTTGCAGCGTGGCGCGCATCTCGGCCGGGGCCGTCCAGTTGTTGGTGGGGCCGGCCTCTTCCTTGCGCTCGGAGCAGATGTAGGTACGGTCTTCCACGCGCGCCACGTCGCTCGGGTCAGAACACGCGAGGTACGAGTTGGGGCGCTTGACGGGGTCGAGCTTCTTGAAGGTGCCGGCGTCGACCAGTTGCTGGCACAGGCGGTTGTATTCGGCTTCGCTGCCATCGCACCAATAGACGGCATCGGGCTTGCACAAGGCGGCCATGTCGGCCACCCAGGCAATCAGGCGGGCATGTTTGACATGGGCGGGCACATTCAGTGCGAGACCCTGCATGGTGGGTGCGTTCATCGAGAGCTCCTAATCAAAAATTGGTTGAGGTCAGCTCCCCACGACGCCCGGGCGCGTTCGCGCACACAGGACCGTCCCGGAAACTGACCTCAAACAACCTCCCCGACATGCGGGCCCAGGCCCGACTCGATGTGGATGGCAATTTTATGAATTCAGCTGAGTCTTTGCTGAATCAACCCATGCAAAACCCGCATAGTTTGATGAGGCCCGACAAAAATGTCAGAAAAAAGCATAAAAAAACACCGCCTGGGCGGTGTTGGGGTGCGGGGCATGTCTCGCTCAGGACATGAAGACCGCAATGAAGGCCAGCAGGAAAATCAGAATGCCGCCGCCAATGGGCAGCACGATGGGCATGAGCGGGACGATGGATTCGACCACGTCAGTCGACTCGCTGTGATCAGGGGTTGAATGGTTCGACATGTTGTGTCCTCTTGAGGCTATCTGTCAATTTTAACCCGGTTGCCGTGGTCTGCCGCAATGGGCCGAAACGGGGCTTGACCGACCACAGCAGGCCGCAACACATCGCACATAGCACACAGCACACAGCAGGCCGCAACACACAGCACACAGCACACAGCACACACAGGCCACGTCAACCGCTCAGGTCACTGAGGTCATGCCGGCCGTCACCTGCCCCCTCAAGCCACGCTCGACACAACACGCAACACCTCGGCTCCGTAGGCCTGGCGCTTTTGCTGGCCGATGCCGCTGATGTCGAGCAACTCGGCTTCGGTGGTGGGCCCGGTCTGGGCGATGGCCTGCAAGGTGGCGTCATGAAAAATCACATAGGCCGGCAGGTTGTGCGAGCGGGCCACCTCGCCGCGCCAGGCTTTGAGCGCGTCGTAGCGGGCCAGCGCCACCCCGTCGAGTGCCATCGCCGTCTGGGCCGAGCGTCGTGTGCGAGCCGTGCCCGACGACGACGACGAGGACTTGGCCGGCAGCCGAAGCACCACCGGTTGCTGTCCTTTCAACACGCGACGCGAGCCCTCGGTCAGCTGCAGGGTCTGGAAGGCCTGTGCATCCACCGCGAGCGCCCCCAGGGCCAGCAGTTGTCGCAGCACGCCGCGCAGTTGCGGCTCGCTGTAATTGGCGCCCACGCCAAACGTGCTCAACGTGCCATGGCCGAACTGCACCACCTTGTCGCTGGTCTTGCCGCGCACGATGTCCATGATGTGTCCGGCGCCAAAGCCAAAGCCGGAGTGCTGTTGCACCCGGTACACCGTGGACAGCAGCTTGAGCGCCGCATCGGTGCCGTCCCAGACCTGGGCCGGGGTCAGACAGTTGTCGCAGTTCATGCAGCGCCAGCGGGCGCCCGTGTCCGATGCATCGGGCGGTGCGGGCTGCGCACCGGCCGGAGCCGCTGTTTCGCCAAAGTAGGCCAGCAGACGTTCGCGCCGACAGTGGATGGATTCGGCCAATGTCAGCAAGGCCTCGAGCTTGCCCCGCATGACCTGACGAAACTCCTCGCTGGCGGGACTCTCGTCGATCATGCGTCGCTGTTGCACCACGTCTTGCAGGCCATAGCACATCCAGGCGTTGGCGGGCAGTCCGTCACGACCGGCGCGACCCGTCTCCTGGTAGTAGCCCTCGATGTTCTTGGGCATGTCCAGGTGCGCCACGAAGCGCACATCGGGCTTGTCGATGCCCATGCCGAAGGCGATGGTGGCCACCATGATGAGGCCGTCCTCGCGCAAAAAACGGTCTTGGTGGCGCTGGCGTATCTCGCTGTCCAGTCCGGCGTGATAGGGCAGGGCCGGTAGCCCCGCTTCGCTCAGGCGCGCGGCCACCTCCTCGACCCGCTTGCGGGACTGGCAATACACAATGCCGCTGTCGCACCCGGTCGAGCCTGCGTGCTCGTGCTGGATGAAACGCAGCAACTGCTGGAACGGGTCTTTCTTTTCAACGATGGTGTAGCGCAGATTGGGTCGATCAAAGCTGCTGACAAAAAGCCGTGCGCCTTCCAGCTGCAAGCGCTCCACCATGTCGGTGCGCGTGAGCGCATCCGCCGTGGCGGTGAGGGCCAGCCGGGGCACATCGGCATAGCGTTCGTGCAACAGGCTGAGGGCGCGGTATTCGGGGCGGAAGTCGTGCCCCCATTGGCTCACGCAGTGCGCCTCGTCGATGGCGAACAGGCTCAGCAGCCCACGGGCATGGAGGCTGTCCAGCAGGCCCAGAAACCGCGGTGTGTTGAGCCGCTCGGGGGCGGCATACAGCAGGGTGAATTCGGCTCGTCGCAGCCGCTGCTCCACCTCGTGCGCGGTCTCGCCACTCAGGGTTGAATTGAGGAAGGCCGCCTCCACGCCCACCTCGTGCAGCGCCCCCACCTGGTCTTGCATCAACGCGATGAGCGGTGAGATGACCACGGTCACGCCTTGGCCGGCACGCTGCCGTGCAATGGCCGGTATCTGGTAACACAGCGACTTGCCGCCGCCCGTGGGCATGAGCACCAGCGCATCGCCCCCGCCCAGGACGTGGTCGATGATCTCGGCTTGCGGACCTCTCAGGGCCTGATAGCCAAACACCTCGCGCAAAATGGAGAGAGCTTCGGACATGCTCAGAGCTTTCCACGCCTGGCGAACGCTGTCACGACCTCACGGGGTGCGAGCAGCGTGACGGCTTCACCCACCTACATCTGCTCCCACGGCAGCTGATCGAAGCGCCAGCCGTTCAGGGTGGAGCGATGAAACTGCGCGTCCAGGTCGCCCTCAAAGCCATGCACCACGTTGACGACATCCGAGAACCCGGCCGTCATCAGCACTTGCGCGGCCTCCAGCGAACGCTGGCCACTGCGGCACAGCAAAATGACGGTTTGCGATTTGCCCCCCGCCTGCTCCTCGACTTGGCGACAGAACGCGGCCGCATCGGGCGTGAACTCGGGGTATTCGTACCAGGGGATGTTGATGGCCCCAGGCGGGCGTCCCACATACATCGACTCGATCTCCATGCGGATATCGATCAGGACGGCCTCGGGTTGGGCCTGCATCAGGGCCCAGGTTTCTCGCGGGAGCAGATTGCGCATAGGGGGCTATTGTCCATGTTCTTACAATTCGCCCATGACGAACGCCTATACCCGCGCGGCCAACTTGCCGCAACTGCTGACGCAGCGCATTGCGATTCTGGATGGCGCCATGGGCACCATGATCCAGCGCCTGCGCCTGAGCGAGGCCCAGTACCGGGGTGAGCGTTTTGCCGACTTCCACCGCGATGTGAAGGGCAACAACGAACTCCTGAGCCTGACGCGACCGGACGTCATCCGCGACATCCACGAGGGCTATCTGGCGGCCGGTGCCGACATGGTGGAGACCAACACCTTTGGTGCCACCACCGTCGCGCAGTCAGACTACGACATGGCCGAACTCGCCGACGAGATGAACCTCGCTTCGGCACGTCTGGCGCGCGAGGCCTGTGACCGCTTCAGCACCCCGGACAAACCGCGCTTTGCCGTGGGTGCGCTGGGCCCCACGCCGCGCACGGCCAGCATCAGCCCGGATGTGAACGACCCCGGCGCGCGCAACATCGACTTTGAAACCCTGCGCGCGGCCTACCACGCGCAAACCCTGGCGCTGATCCAGGGGGGCGTGGATGCCCTGCTGGTCGAGACCATTTTCGACACGCTGAATGCCAAGGCGGCCCTGTTTGCGATTGACGAGGTGTTCGAGCTAACGGGCGAGCGATTGCCCCTCATCATCAGCGGCACCGTCACCGATGCCTCGGGACGCATCCTGAGTGGTCAAACCGTGAGCGCCTTTTGGCACAGCGTGCGACACGCCCGGCCGCTGGCGGTGGGGTTGAACTGCGCGCTCGGTGCTGCGCTCATGCGACCCTACATCCAGGAACTCGCGCGCGTGGCCGAGGACACCTTCATCAGCTGCTACCCCAACGCCGGTTTGCCCAACCCCATGAGCGAGACCGGGTTTGACGAAACACCCGAGGTCACCAGCCGTCTGTTGCACGAGTTTGCGGCCGAAGGTCTGGTGAATATCGTCGGGGGTTGTTGTGGCACGACGCCCGATCACATCGGGGCGATTCGCGATGCGGTGAGCACCGAACGTGCCCGCCCGCTGGGCTTGTCTCGCCGCGTGGCCTGACTCCGTTAAAATACGCACTTCCCAAGGAGCGTTGCAGCCCGTGGGTTGTCGCTTCGACAACCTCACACGCGGGTCAGGCTTGGGTCTTCAGTTGCAACGACGCTCACCTGCCGAACCCCAGGTGAGACCATGACTTCCACACCGCCGCCCCTCAAGCTCTCTGGCCTCGAGCCCGTGACCATTGCCGAGGGCACGCTCTTTGTCAACATCGGCGAGCGCACCAACGTCACCGGCTCCAAGGCCTTTGCGCGCATGATCCTCAACGGGGACTTCGAGCAAGCCCTGGCCGTGGCACGGCAGCAAGTGGAAAACGGCGCGCAGATCATCGACATCAACATGGACGAGGCCATGCTCGACAGCCAGGCGGCCATGGTGCGCTTCCTCAACCTGATTGCCTCCGAGCCCGATATTGCGCGCGTGCCCATCATGATCGACAGCTCCAAGTGGAGCGTGATCGAGGCGGGTCTGCGCTGCGTGCAGGGCAAGGGCATCGTCAACTCCATTTCCATGAAGGAAGGCGTCGACGAGTTCAAGCGGCAAGCCCGACTGGTGCGCCGCTATGGCGCGGCTGCCGTGGTGATGGCCTTTGACGAAAAAGGTCAGGCCGACACCTTTGCCCGCAAGACTGAAATTTGCGAGCGCGCGTACCGCGTGCTGGTGGATGAGGTGGACTTTCCGCCCGAGGACATCATCTTCGACCCCAACATCTTTGCCATCGCCACCGGCATCGAGGAGCACGACAACTACGCGGTCGATTTCATCGAGGCCACGCGCTGGATCAAGCAGCACCTGCCCGGCGCCAAGGTGTCGGGCGGGGTGTCGAATGTGAGTTTCTCGTTCCGTGGCAACGACCCGGTGCGCGAGGCCATTCACACCGTGTTTTTGTACCACGCCATTCAAGCCGGCATGGACATGGGCATCGTCAACGCCGGCATGGTGGGCGTGTACGACGACGTCGAGCCCACGCTGCGCGAGCGCGTGGAAGACGTGGTGCTCAACCGACGACCGGATGCGGCCGAGCGGCTGATCGAGATTGCCGAATCCGCCAAAGGCGCGGCGCGCGATGGTGCGCAACAAAACGCCTGGCGCGGCACGCCCGAGGCGCCGGTGTCGGTCGCGCAGCGACTGAGCCACGCGCTGGTGCACGGCATCACCGACTTCATCACCGAGGACACCGAAGAGGCGTATCAGGAGGTGCTGGCGCGCCGTGGGCGGCCCTTGCATGTGATCGAAGGCCCGTTGATGGACGGCATGAACATCGTGGGCGATTTGTTCGGCCAGGGCAAGATGTTCCTGCCGCAGGTGGTCAAGAGCGCGCGCGTGATGAAGCAGGCCGTGGCCCACCTCATTCCCTACATCGAGGAAGAAAAACGCCAGCAGGAAGCCGCCGGCGAGGCGGTGCGCAGCAAGGGCAAGATCGTGATCGCCACCGTCAAGGGCGACGTGCACGACATTGGCAAAAACATCGTCACCGTGGTCTTGCAGTGCAACAACTTTGAAGTGGTCAACATGGGCGTGATGGTGCCTTGCCACGACATCCTGGCACGCGCCAAGGTGGAGGGCGCCGACATCATTGGCTTGTCCGGACTGATCACGCCCAGCCTGGAGGAGATGCAGGTCGTCGCCGCAGAAATGCAAAAGGACGATCACTTCCGCCTGCGCAAAATCCCGCTGCTGATTGGTGGCGCCACCACCAGTCGCGTGCACACGGCGGTGAAGATCGCGCCGCACTACGAAGGACCGGTGGTCTATGTGCCCGATGCCTCGCGCAGTGTGAGCGTGGCGCAGGGGTTGCTCTCGGACCAGGCCGCGCAATACATCGCCGACCTGCGCGCCGACTACGAGCGCGTGCGCGAACTGCATGCGCAAAAGAAGCAGACGCCGCTGGTCACACTCGAGCAGGCGCGCGCACGCGCGGCGCGGCTGGACTGGGCGGGCTACCGTGCCCAGGTGCCCAAGTTCATCGGCCGCCGTGTGTTTCGCAACTTCGACCTGGCCGAACTCGAGCGCTACATCGACTGGGGTCCTTTTTTCCAGACCTGGGATCTGGCCGGCCCCTACCCGGCCATCTTGCAAGACCCGGTGGTGGGCTCCGAGGCCGTGCGGGTGTTCAGCGACGGTCGTCGCATGCTGCGTCGCCTCATCGAGGGCCGGTGGCTGACCGCGCACGCCGTGGTGGGCCTGTATCCGGCCAACAGCGTGGGCGACGACATCGTGCTGTGGCGCGACGAGTCCCGCACCGAGCCGGTGTTGACCTGGCACGGCGTGCGGCAACAAACCGAAAAGCCGTCGGACTCGCCCAACCGATGCCTGTCGGATTTTGTGGCCCCCGTGGGTCAGGCCGATTACGTGGGGGTGTTTGCCGTCACGGCGGGGCTGGGGGTGGACGCCAAGGCGCAAGCCTTTGTGGACGACCACGACGACTACAGCGCCATCATGCTCAAGGCATTGGCCGATCGTCTCGCCGAGGCGTTTGCCGAGTGCCTGCACGAGCGCGTGCGCAAAGACCTGTGGGGCTATGCCCCCCACGAGTCACTGAACAACGCGGCGCTGGTGGCGGAAAGCTATGAGGGCATTCGTCCCGCGCCAGGCTATCCCGCCTGCCCGGACCACAGCGTCAAGCGCGAGATGTTCGCCTTGCTGCAATGCGACGACATCGAGATGGGGCTCACCGACAGCCTGGCGATGACACCGGCTTCCAGTGTGAGTGGCTTCTACGTGGGGCATCCGGCCAGCCGCTATTTCAACGTGGGGCGCATCGGCGACGACCAGGTGCAGGACCTAGCGCGGCGCAAGGGCATGGCACTGGCGGACGTGCAGCGCTTGTTGGCACCGAATTTGTGAAGCCCGCCTAAGCGGTGCCGCAGGGCCTGGAACCCGCCTGCCGCAGCGCGTGCGCCTGCGCCCACCACAACGCCACGATGGCCACCAGCCCCAGCGTGGTCATCACCCCCAGGCCCCAGCGGTAACCCCTCTCGGCGCTCCATAGCACGCCCATCAGCCACGGCGCGGTGGCGCGGGCCAGCGCCATCGGAACACCCAGCGCGCCGTTCAGGCTGGCGTTGAGCGGGCGGCTCACATACATCGCGATCGCCGTGCCCTTGACGATGGTGATCATGCCGTTGCCCATGCCGTAGCAGGCCACGAACACCAGCGCCCACAGCGGGTCGTGGCCCCCCAGCAGCAACACGACCAGACCCAGCACAATCAGGCACGGAATCCAGCGGTTGGCCTGGTGCACATCCAGTCGTGTCTCGAAGCAGTACAGCAGCAACCGTCCCAGCACCTGCAGCACGCCGATGCTCGCGGGCACGGCAATGACCCACGCCTCGGCCATGCCGGACTCGCGCAGCAAACTCACCATGTGCGCCGGCAAGGCCGAGGTCACGCCCATGATCAGCACCATGAAAGTGCCCAGCAGCAAGAAGGTGGGGCTCAACAGGTGCTGCCGCAGATCCGGTGCGTCGGCGCTGGGCGTGCGCGTGTGCGACGCGGTGGGCGCATGGCGCAACATCAGGGCATGGATGGGCAGGCAGATCAGCCACTGGAAGGCGGCCAGCACCCAGAGCGATTCGCGCCACCCCAGGGTGTGAAACAACCATGCAATGAGGGGAATGAACACCGTGCTGGCCAGCCCCCCCAGAAACGTGAGGGTGATGATGGCGCGACGAAAGTGTTGCGGATAGCGACGGGTCAGCACCGCAAACGCAGGCGGGTACAAGGTGGCCGACATGCCCACGCCCAGCATCAGCCACACGGCATAAAACTGCAGCGGTGTTTGCACCAGGCTGTGCGCGGCCAGCGCGAGCCCCATGAGCAGCGAGCCGCTCACCATCACCGCGCGCTCGTGCCCGCGGTCGATCCAGCGCCCCACCGGGTAGGCCAGCAGCCCTTCCATGAGCAAGGCCAGGCTGAAGGCCAGCGACGACTCGGCGCGGCTCATGCCCAGCGCCGACTCAACCGGCTCCATCAACATCGAGAAGCCGTAAAACACGCTGCCCCAGCTCACCAGCTGGGCCACGGACAGCCAGAGCACGAGCGGCGAGCGGTGACCGGCGTCGGGTTCGTCGTCGTGGGGTGGCTGCATGAGATCGGATTATGCGGGGACACTCCCCTGGTCCTCGGCGGTGTTGCGGTACTGCAAGGCTTCGGCCACGTGGCCGAGCTCGATGGTGTCGGCGCTGTCCAGGTCGGCAATGGTGCGCGCCACCTTGAGCGTGCGGTGCGATTGCCGGGTGGACCAGGCCCAGCGGGTGGCGGCTTGCTGCAGGCACTGGCGTGCCTCGGGGGTGATGGCGCTGCTGGCCAGCTGAGCCGGCGTCAGCGCCTGGTTGCAGCAGGCCTGCCGGGCCCAGGCGCGCTCGCGAGCGGCGGCACAGCGCGCCTGCACCTGAGCGCTGGATTCACCCGCCGGCGTGTCCAGCACGGTGTGTGCACCTTGCCACCCCACCTCCACATGCAGATCGATGCGGTCGAGCAAGGGCCCGCTCAGGCGATGCCGGTAGCGCGCGACTTGATCGGGCGAACAGCGGCATAACCGGTGGGTGGAGCCCCGGTACCCGCACGGACACGGGTTCATCGCGGCGATCAACTGAAAGCGCGCCGGAAACTCGGCTTGCCGCGCTGCGCGCGAGATCGTGATGACGCCACTCTCCAGCGGCTCGCGCAAGGCCTCCAATGCGTGACGGGGAAATTCGGGCAGCTCATCCAGAAACAGCACGCCGTGATGCGCGAGCGAAATCTCGCCTGGCCTGGGCGGCGACCCCCCGCCAACCAGGGCGACGGCGGTGGCGGTGTGATGCGGACTGCGCGTGGGGCGTTGTCCCCAGCGCTCAACCCGCAATTGACCTGCCAGGCTCCACAACGCCGCGCTCTCCAGCGCCTCATGCGTCTGCGGGGGTGGCAGCAGGCCGGCCAGGCGATGGGCCAGCATGGACTTCCCCGTGCCGGGAGGCCCCACCAGCAACAGGCTGTGCCCGCCGGCCGCGGCAATCTCCAGCGCGCGCCGCGCCGCGGGCTGGCCGCGGACGTCGGCCAGGTCGGGCCCAGGAACGGCGAGGGGCGCCGGGGTGGGGGTTGCCAGTCGGCACCAGTCCCCCGGGTCGTGGTCGCTCGGGCCTCCCGCGCTCGAGGCCAAAAACTGCGCAGCCACGGCATTCAAATGCGTGGCCCGGTACACCGCCAGCTCCGGGACCAGCGCGGCTTCTTCCGCACTGCCCGGTGGCAGCACCAGCCGCCCCGGTTGGCCGCTGTGCTGCAAGGCCAGCGCCATGGCCAGGGCGCCTTTGACCGGGCGAACGTCACCGGCCAGCGACAGCTCGCCGGCCCACCGATAGCCCGCCAGCGCCTGGGCATCCAGATGGCCACTGGCGGCCAGGATGCCCAGGGCGATGGGCAGATCGAACCGCCCGGAGTCCTTGGGCAGGTCGGCAGGCGCCAGGTTGACGGTGATGCGCCGGTTGGACGGAAACGGCAGGTCCGCGTGCGTGATGGCGCAACGCACCCGCTCGCGGGCCTCCTTGACCTCGGTGTCGGCCAGGCCCACCAGCGTGAAGCCGGGCAACCCATTACCCAGGTGGACCTCCACGGTCACCGGAATCAGCTGCAGGCCCAGCATGGCGCAGCTGTGGATGGATGCAAAACCCATGACGCCCCTTTCTGGTGCGCGACGTGGCGCCAATGCCTGTTTCCGCACCCATCTGCACCGACTTGGTGCCCGAAATCGATCATTCTGCAGGGAAAGCGGTCAAAATGGGGTAGTTCTGCTCCTGTTGGCGGTGAGTCGGCCTTGGCACGGAACCTGCAAATCACGAACGACCTTATTTTGTAACTGGAGTTTCACAATGAAAAAAATCCTCGCTGTTTCCGCTTCCTTGATGATGCTGGCCGGTGCCGCACAAGCGCAGACCGCTGCGCCGGCTGCTGCTGCCCCCACGCCTGACTGGACCGTGGCCGGCAACGCCTCCATCAACAGCGACTACCGTTTCCGTGGTTTCACGCAAACCAACTACGGCGCAGCCCTGCAAGGCGGCATCGACATCACGCACAGCAGCGGCTTCTATGTGGGCAACTGGAACTCCAACGTCGCACAGGACCTGTACAACGGCGCC
>CANFMY010000022.1 GCA_947448375.1 Comamonadaceae bacterium
ACGTTCACCCGCCCCTATCTGTCGCATGGATCGATCGGCCCGTCCTGCGGGCTGGCCCGGTGGCAGGACGAACAACTGGAGGTCTGGTCGGCCTCGCAGTCCATCCATGCCTTGCGAGACGAAATCGTCAAGCTGCTGAACCTGCCCACCGAGCGTGTGGTGGTGCGCCACGCCGAAGGCTCGGGTTGCTATGGACACAACGGTGCCGACGATGTGAGTTTTGATGCCGTGCTGCTCGCGCGCGCGTTGCCGGGCACACCGGTGCGCGTGCAGTGGATGCGCGACGACGAGTTTGCCTGGGAGCCGCAGGGCCCGGCCATGGTGGTGGCGCTGAAGGCCCGTCTCGATGACGAGGGCCGCATCGCCAACTGGGAAGAGCATATCTGGGGCAATCGGCACATCCAGCGACCTGGACGCCGCCCCGAACCCGGCTTGTTGGCGGCCTGGCACCAGGGCGAAGGACACCCCATGATGCCCGGCACCGACATGCCCCTGCACATGGGCGGGGGCAGCCAGCGCAACGCCGTGCCCTACTACGACCTGCCGGCCATGCAAGTGACCAACCACGCCGTGATTCCCATGCCCATCCGGGTGTCGGCCTTGCGTGCGCTCGGGTCGTATCTGAATGTGTTCGCCATCGAATCTTTCATGGACGAGCTGGCCCTGGCCAGCGGACAAGACCCGGTGAGCTTTCGCTTGCGTCACCTGTCAGACCCGCGTGCCCGCGCGGTCATCGAAGCGGTGGTGCGACGGGCGCAATGGGAGCCGGGCTCCCAGACAGGAGAAGGCCGTGGCGTGGGGCTGGCGTTTGCCCGTTACAAAAACATCGGCAACTATGCCGCCGTCATCGCCGAGGTGGAGTTGACCGAGCGCGTGGCCGTCAAGCGGGTGGTGGCAGCGGTGGACTGCGGCTGCATTGTCAACCCGGACGGTGTCCTCAACCAGCTGGAAGGTGGCGTGGTGCAGGTCACCAGCTGGGTGCTCAAGGAGCAAGTGCAGTTCGACGACCAACGCATCACCAGCACCGACTGGGACAGTTATCCGATTTTGCGTTTCAGCGAATTGCCACGCGTGGACATTGAACTGATCTCACGCCCCGACGAACCCTCGCTGGGTGTGGGCGAAGGGGTCACAGGCCCCACGGCCGCTGCCATCGGCAACGCGGTGTACAACGCATTGGGCGTGCGGGTGCGCGATCTGCCGCTGCAGTTCGACCGCATCGTGCAAGCCATGTCCTGAATTGTCACAAGGAGTTTCTCCATGAATCCCCTCGTCTCCCGACGCCAGTTCGTCGCGGGCTCCGCACTCGCACTGTCGGGTCTGGATGCCAGTTGGGCGCAGTCAGCCCACTTCCCCACGCGACCCGTGCAGTTGGTGGTCCCCTTCCCGCCCGGAGGTGTGGTGGATCAGACCGGTCGCGCCATTGCGCAGTCGCTGTTCAAGATCTGGAAGCAACCCGTGGTGATCAACACCAAGCCTGGTGCGGGCGGTGCGATCGGCATGGCCACGGTGGCCAATGCCCCCGCCGATGGTTACACCTTGTTGGCCGCGCACCCGTTCATCAACACCCTGCCGGAATCGGAGCGTCAGTTCGGGCGCACGTCGGCGCATGACCGCAGCCACTTCGTGCCGCTGTCGCTGATCGTGGCCGATCCGCTGGTGCTGGTGGTGAAGGCCGACTCCCCCTGGAAAACCTACGAGGAGTTCGTGGCCGACGCCCGTCGCCGCCCCGACACCATCGCCTATTCGTCATCGGGTGCTTACAGCGCGGTGCATCTGCCCGTCGAGATGCTGGCCCACGCTGCCGGCATCAAGCTGCGTCACATCCCCTATGCCGGCGGCGGCCCTGCTCTCACTGCCGTGCTGGGCAATGTGGTGGCCGCCACCGCGGGTGCACCGGCCGTGCTGGCCCCGCAGATCAAGGCGGGCGAGTTGCGCGCACTGGTCACCACGGGCGTCACGCGCCACCCCTTGCTGCCCGACGTGCCCACAGCCAAGGAGCTGGGCTTTGCAGGCGCGGAGTTTTACCTGTGGGTCGGGTTGTTCGCCTCAGCCAAAACCGATGACGCCATGGTGCAACAACTGCGACGCGATGTGGCGCGTGCGGCCACCGACAGCGAGTTTGTGCAATACATGGGCCGCCTGGGCGCCCCGCTGGATGTGCGCGACGGCCCCGCGTTTCAAGCCTTCTTGCAGCAAGACTCGGAGCGCATCAGCGCGGCGATTCGCCGCATCGGCAAGGTCGACTGAGCCACAGAGGGGCCGCGCAAGTGCCGCCTCAGTGCTGCAGGATTTTCGAGAGAAATTCCTTGGTGCGCGGCTGACGGTTTTCCGGGTGACCGAAGAACTCGTCCTTGGAGCAGTCCTCCACAATGCGCCCGCCCACGTCGATGAAGATCACGCGGCTGGCCACCTTGCGGGCAAAGCCCATTTCGTGGGTCACGCACATCATGGTCATGCCCTCGTGGGCAAGTTGCACCATCACGTCCAGCACCTCGCCCACCATCTCGGGGTCCAGTGCCGAGGTGGGCTCGTCAAACAACATGACCACGGGGTCCATGGACAAGGCGCGCGCAATCGCCACGCGCTGCTGCTGACCTCCAGAGAGCTGCCCTGGAAACTTGTCCTTGTGCGCCATCAGGCCCACGCGGTCCAGCATCTTGAGGCCGCGTGCGGTGGCTTCGTCGATGGAGCGGCCCAGCACCTTCACCTGTGCAATCGTCAGGTTCTCGGTGACGGACAAATGGGGAAACAACTCGAAGTGCTGGAACACCATGCCCACGCGCGAGCGCAACTGGGGCAAGTTGGTGGAGGGCGAATGCAGTGGCACCCCATCCACAAAAATTTCGCCTTGCTGAAAAGGCTCCAGGCCATTGACCGTCTTGATCAGCGTGGACTTGCCCGACCCTGAGGGGCCGCACACCACCACCACATCGCCTTTGTGGATGCTGACCGAGCAGTCGCTGAGCACCTGCACCGGGCCATACCATTTGGATACCTGCTTGATTTCAATCATGAGAATTCTCCGCACCCGCGCTCAACGCACAATGGCAATCCTGGCCTGCAGGCGCTTGACGCCCCAGGACAAGGCAAAACAGATCACGAAATACACCACGGCCGCGAGCAAATACGCCTCTTCAGGTCGGCCATAAATCTTCCCGGCGTTGGCAAATCCTTTGAGCAGATCGTACGCACCGATGGCATACACCAGCGAGGTGTCCTGAAACAGGATGATGGTCTGCGTCAGCAGCACCGGCAACATGTTGCGAAACGCCTGAGGCAGGATGATGAGGCGCATGTTCTGTGCATACGTCATGCCCAGCGCCTGACCGGCAAACACCTGCCCCCGCGGGATCGACTGGATGCCCGCACGCATGATCTCGCTGAAGTACGCCGCCTCAAAAGCGATGAAGGTGATCACCGCCGACAACTCGGCACCGATGGGTTTGCCAATCAGAAACGGGATCAGCAGGTAGAACCACAAGATCACCATCACCAGCGGTACAGAGCGCATGCCATTGACATACACCGTGGCCGGGGTGGTCAGCCAGCGCTGGCCCGACAGGCGCATGAGGGCGAGCACGGTGCCCAGCACAACGCCCCCGAGGGTGGCCACCACGGTCAGCTGCACGCTGAACACCAGGCCGCTCAAGACAAACTTGCGCAGCATCTCCAGGTCGAAGAAGGACAGGTCCAGGCCCAGCATCTCAGTGCCCCCCACCTGTGCCCGCGGCAATGAAACCGGGCACGCGCAGGCGGCGTTCGATCAGCGCAAACACCCGGTTCACCGCAAAGGCCGACGCCGCATAGAGCGCCGTCACCGCCAGATAGATTTCCATGCCACGGGAGGTTTCTTCTTGGGCTTGCATGGCAAACATCGTCAACTCGGCAATCGACACCGCAAACGCCACCGATGAATTTTTCAAGAGGTTCATCGATTCGCTGGTCAGAGGCGGCAGGATGATGCGAAACGCCATCGGCAGCAGCACATAGCGGTAAGACTGGAACGTGGTGAACCCCATGGCCATGGCGGCATGGCGCTGACCGCGCGGCAGCGCCTGAATGCCTGCACGGAATTGCTCGGCAATCCGCGCCGAGGTGAAAAATCCCAGGGCCACCACCACCAGCACAAAGCCGGGCACTTGCTGAAATGCCGGGAACATCTTGGGCACCACGAAATACCACAGGAAGATTTGCACCAGCAAGGGAATGTTGCGGAACAACTCCACCCAGGCGTTGGCCAGACGCACCAGCCAGGGGCTGTCGGTCAAGGTGCGCACGGTGCCCACCACGGAGCCCACGAGCATGGCCACCACCCAGGAGCATCCTGCCACCGCCAACGTCCAGCGCCAGGCCTCCAGCATCCACTCCAGGTAGGTGCGTCCGCTGCCGTCGTCGGTCAGGAACACCTGCCAATCCCACGTCATGTTGTTTCTCCCGACCTTCAGGGGGTCATGGATAGAAAAAGGCGAGAAGCGCAGACTGCGCCCTCGCCACGGTCACCCTGCCAGGTCACGCCTGAGCGGCTTCACTTCTTGGCGTAGTCTTCCGCCGGCTTGTCGTTGGGGTTGGCCCATGCGAGCTTGGTGGCCTCGCTGGCGGGCAGCCCGACGCGGGTGTTTTTGGGCGGGATGGGCTGGACAAACCACTTGTCATACAGCTTGGTCAACTCGCCCGACTTGGCCAGGTCACGCACCGTGTCGTCAGCCAGCTTCTTGAAGGCCGCATCGTCCTTGCGCAGCATGATGGCGATCGGCTCGACGTTGAGCACCTCGCCCACGATATGGAAGTCAGCAGGGTTCTTGCTCGTGGCGATGTTGCCCGCCAGGATCTGGCCGTCCATCACGAAGGCATCGGCACGGCCCGACTCCAGCAACAGGAAGCTCTCGGCGTGGTCCTTGCCAAACACTTCCTTGAAGTCCACGCCATTGGCACGTTCGTGCTTGCGCAACAACTGCACCGAGGTGGTCCCGGTCGTGGTGGCCACGTTGCGGCCGTTGAGTTGTGAAATGGAGGAGATGCCCGAATTGGCTTTGGCTGCGATGCGCACTTCCTCCACATAGGTGGTGACCACGAAGGCCACATCCTTTTGACGCGCCACGTTGTTGGTGGTGGAGCCGCACTCGATGTCGACCGTGCCGTTTTGCACCAGCGGAATGCGGTTTTGCGAGGTCACGGACTGGTACTTCACGTCGAGCTTGCGGCCGACGGTTTTTTCCAGATTGGCCAGGATGCGCTGGCAAACTTCCACGTGATAGCCCGCGTACTTGCCGTCCCCCAGGGTGTAGGACAAGGCGCCGGACGAGTCGCGCACGCCCATGGTGATCACCCCGGACTCCTTGGCTTTGGACACGGTGTCAGCGTGGGCCGTCAGGCCGATCAGTGCGGAAAAAGCGAGTGCAAACAGTTGGGTATTCATGTGCGTTTTGTCACCAGAAAATTGAAGAGCAAGCCGCCGTTCTCCAACGAACTGTGCGGTACCGAACCCATAGTTTCGCAGATATCTGGATGAATCAGCCATTGCCCTTCAGCGGAAAACGGGCAAAAAAACGCCCCGACATCGGGGCGCAAGAACCCCGAATCTGGCAACTGCAATAAGCCCGGGAGTGGCGGCTGACGCCGCCCACCCCGTCGGAGGAATCTCATTGTACTGTATGCAAATACAGTATTGGGGCATTGGCTTGCGCTGGGTGGACGAGCGCGTGTTCAGGGTCAAGCTGGACGACGTACCGGCCTGCAGGCGGTGCAACTTCCGCTAGCATGCCCGCATGAGAATCCTTGAGATCCTGCCCCTGGTCGACTGGCTGGCACTGGCATTTTTTATCGCGGGCTGGTCCGGCTACGCGATCTTTGCCCATCACCGAGGGCTCACCCGCCCCTCCATCCTGGCCACGACCAACGTCTACCGCCTGCGCTGGATGCAACAAGCCGTGCACCGGGATCCCCGCATGCTCGATGGCATCATCACGCAAAGTCTGTCCGAAACCCCTTCGTTCTTCTGCTCCACCACCATCATCATCATCGGGGGACTGATCGCCCTGCTGGGCACCACCGACAAAGCGGCTGAACTGGTGCGTGATTTTCCGTTTGCGCAGCCCACCCCGATGCTGGTGTTCGAGTTCAAGATCCTGGTGCTGATTGCCATCTTTGTGTATGCGTTCTTTCGCTTCTCGTGGTCCATGCGGCAATACACCTTCGTGGCGCTCATGATTGGCGCGTTGCCTCCAGCCGAGGTCATGGCGAGTCAGCAGGCAGAGGCCGACGCCATGGCGCGCCGGGCCGCCACCATGACGGGGCTGGCCGCAGAGACATTCAATGATGGGCTGCGGGCCTACTACTTCTCGTTCGCGGCCATGGGCTGGTTTTTCTCGCCGCTGGCCCTGACGCTGGCCACCTTGCTGGTGATCTTCATCCTCTTCGGTCGCGAGTTTCGCTCGGAGGTGCTGGCCGTGATGCGGGATTGAACACCGCGTCGGCCGGGTTGCCCCTCACGCCTTGACGGGCAATGTCACCTGCAGGCTGGTCATCACCTCGATGAAATACGGCCCATCGGCCTGCAGGCCGCGTTGCAAGGCGGCCTCGATCTGATCCTCGCGATCGACCCGCTCAACGGTCATGCCAAAGCCTTGCGCAATGGCCAGAAAGTCCGGGTTGAACAAGTCCGTCCCCGGATGACGATCGGGGTAGGCGCGCTCCTGGTGGATGCGGATCGAGGCGTAGCTGCCGTTATTGGCCAGGATGAACAGAATGGGGAGACGTCGCTGCACCGCAGCGATCATCTCGTTGCCCGTCATCATGAAGCCGCCGTCGCCCACCATGCACACGACCTTGCTGCGCGGTTCGCGCAGTGCGGTGGCCACAGCGGCCGGTGTGCCGTAGCCCATGGCACCCGCCAGCGGCGCCATCAGGCGCTGCGGAAAGTCAAATCCAAAATGCCGGTACACCGGCGCCGCAAAGGTACCGGCGTCCAGACAGAGGCGCACATCGGCCGGGGCTTGTGACTTGAGACGACGCACCACTTCGGCAAACCGCACACCATCGGTGGCCTGACGCTGTGGCCAGGCGGCGTGCTGCGCATGCAGCTGTCGCAAACCCTCGGCCCAGGTCCGTTGGGTCGCGCCAGGTTCGACCGCGCGCTCGGGCATCAGGTCTTGCACCAAGCCCACGGGATCGCAAGCCAATCCCACGTCGGTGGCAAAGTGCAGACCCACCACGCGCGGGTCCGGGTAACAGTGGACCAGGGGTTGCGCCGGTTGCGGCAAAGTGGGGAAGGTGTAGTTCTGACTGGTCACATCGTCCAGCCGTGTGCCCAGGGCCAGAATCAGATCACTGCTGTGAAAGCGCTCGAGTTGTGGCGCTGGATTGGCCAGCCCCAGATCGCCAACAAACAACGGATGGCTGTTGGGAAACACATCGTGCCGACGAAAGGCCACGCAGACCGGCACATGCCAGGCCTGGGCAAAAGCCAGCAAGGCTTCGCGACCGCCGGGCACATCAAAGGCACCGCCCGCGATGATGAGCGGACGCTCGGCGCCCTGGAGCAAGGTTCGCACCCGTTCAAGCCCCTGTGGGCTGGCGCGCAAGCCATCCTGGGGGTGTGCTCGCCATGCCACGGGGGTAATCGACTGTTGTTGCACATCTTCCGGAATGGCAATCACCACCGGCCCCGGCGTGCCGCTGGTGGCCATGCGCACGGCCTTGTAGGCGATTTCAGGCAGCTGCTCAGGATCGGTCGCTTCAAACACCCACTTGGCAATGGTGCCGTACATGGCGCGGTAATCGATCTCCTGAAAGGCCTCGCGCCGCAGATCCTTCTTCGGCACCTGTCCCACCACCAGAATGAGCGGTATGGCGTCTTGCTGTGCCGTGTGCACGGCAATGCTGGCGTTGGTGGCGCCCGGACCCCGGCTCACCATCACCACGCCGGGGCGGCGCGTGAGGCGCCCATCGGCACAGGCCATGAAGCCTGCGCCCGCCTCATGACGGCAGGTGACCAGATCGATCTGCGGGAAGTCGGCCACCGCATCGAGCAAGCCGATGTAGCTCTCGCCTGGCACTTGAAAAATGCGGTCCACGCCGTGCGCAGCCAGCACCGACATAAACGCGTGAGCGGAAGTGTTCAACATGACCTCGAGGGGTTAATCGATGCGGGCACCGGTTTCACGCACCAGTTTGCTCCAGCGCTCGTTTTCCTTGCGGATGAAGGCGGAGAATTCGTCGGGCGTGCTCTTGAGAATTTCAGAGCCCATGCCCATCAGTTTGCTGCGCACGGTTTCGTCGTCCAGCGCCAGGTTGAGTTCCTGGTTCAGCTTGTCGATGAGTGGCTTGGGCGTTCCCGCCGGTGCGAGCAACCCCAGCCACGCGCCGACTTCAAAGTTGCTCACCCCGAGTTCATGCAAGGTGGGAACATCGGGCAACTGTGGTGACCGCTTGAGGGTGGAGACCGCCAACGGCCGCAGCTTGCCGGACTTGATGTGGGGCATCAAGGACACCACGGTGTCAAAGGTGAGGTCCACCTGGCCACCGATCAGGTCGGTTTGCGCCTGGCTGCTGCCCTTGTACGGCACATGGGTGAGCTTCATGCCGGTGCGCTGCTGCAACAGCATCATGATCAGGTGGCTGGTGGTGCCATTGCCGATCGAGGCAAAGGTCATCTTGCCCGGGTCTGCAGCGGTCGCACTCTTCAAGTCCTGGTAGGTTTGTATCGGGGTGTTGGCGTTGACGACGATGGCGTACGGCAACCAGGTGTGGATGCCCACGGGTGCGAAATCCTTGAGCGGGTCGTAGGTCAGTCGCGGGTAGACATAGGGGTTGATGCTCATGGGCGCGGTGGCCGACACCAACCAGGTGTAGCCATCGGGCTTGGCCTTGGCGGCTGCAGCAGCGCCCACGCTGCCGCCCTGACCCGGTTTGTTGTCGATCACAAAGGATTGCCCCAGCCGGATGGTGAATCGGTCGGCCAGCACGCGCGCCACGCTGTCGGTGGCGGTGCCGGGTGGAAAGCCCACCACGAAGGTGACCGGCTTGTTGGGCCAGGTCGCCGTGTCCTGCGCCTGCGCCGGTGGCAACAGCCACAAAGTCAGCGCAGCCACAGGAACCATCAGGTTGAGCAATCGGTGCATGGTGTCTCCTCGCGCAGGTGTCGGGGTGTCGCACCTGTCAGCATCGGCGCCATTATTGGCAAAGCCACGAAAAACGCTATCACGTAGGCGATTACGCGCTGGGCTCGTCTGACAAGCGGGGGCCCATTTTCGATTATGCTGAACCGCTGGTGATTTGTAGAACCCCCTGCGCCTTCAAAGGAGAGCCTTTCATGAACCAACCCACGGGTTTTGTACAAGATAAAGTCGTTCTGGTCACCGGCGCCGGGGGTGGCATTGGGCGCGATTTTGCGCTAGCGCTGGCGCGTGAGGGCGCCAAGGTGGTGGTGAACGACCTGGGCGCCTCTTTGCAAGGTGAAGGCCGAGACACCGCACGCGCGCAGGCGGTGGTGGATGAAATCAAAGCGGCAGGCGGACAGGCCGTGGCCAATGGTGACAGCGTGTCCGACTGGGACGGTGCCAACCGCATGGTGACCCAGGCCGTGGACACCTTTGGGCGCATTGACGTAGTGATCAACAACGCCGGCATTCTGCGCGACCGCTTCTTCTTCAACATGAGCCCCGAGGAGTGGCGCGCGGTGATCGACGTGCACCTCAACGGCGCGTTTTATGTGTCACGGGCGGCCGCCTCCCATTTCAAGGAGCAGCACAGCGGCTCCTACATTCACATGGTGTCCACCTCGGGCCTGGTGGGCAACTTCGGTCAGGCCAACTATGCCGCCGCCAAGCTGGGCATCTCCGCGCTGTCCAAATCCATCGCCATGGACATGGCCAAGTTCAAGGTGCGCTCCAACTGCATCTCGCCGTTTGCCTGGAGTCGCATGATCAGCTCCATTCCCACCGAAACCGATGAGCAACGTGACCGCGTGGCCCGTTTGCAAAAAATGGAAACCGCCAAGATCGCCCCGCTGGCGGTGTTTCTGGCCAGCGATGCCGCCGCGGATGTGACGGGTCAGATCTTTGCGGTGCGCGCCAACGAAATTTTCCTGATGAGCCAAAGCCGTCCGCTGCGCTCCTTGCACACCGAACAAGGCTGGACCCCACAGTCGGTGGCGGACCGTGTCATGCCCGCGCTGCGCTCGAGTTTTTACAAACTCGATCGATCGCAAGACGTGTTCGACTGGGATCCGGTCTGACCCTCTGCGCGGCTCTCCCCCTCGGGTGAACTGGCGCGGGGTCACCCGCAGCCTCACGAGGCGGCGTAAGGCACCGAGTGATCGACGGTCTCCCACATGAAGGCGGCCGCGGGTCGTTGCGACTCTTCGAGGATGTGCCCCACCAGACCTGCCGAGCGGCTGATGACGGCCACGCCGCGCATGATGGGCAAGGGAATGCCGATCTCGCCCAACAGGGCGGCGGATGCACCGGTGGCGTTGATGGTGATGTGTCGGCCATACACCGCATCCACTTGCCTGGACAAGGTGAGGAGTGCCTCGATGTGTCGACCTGGTACCGATTGCGCCTTCGCCACCGAGAACATCTTGGGTGTGCGCGGATCGTCGGGCTTGTGGTGCGGATGACCGAAACCGTGCAACGGCAACTTGGCCTGGTGATGCCGCTCGGCAATGGCGCGTGCGCGGGCCTCCACCCCTTCGGGAGCGTTGAGCATTTCATCGATCATCTTGGCACAGCCCTCCATGGTGCCGATGAAGGTGGAACCCACACCCAGCAAGCCCGCCGCCACCGCAGACTGCAGCGCCTCGGGCGCGGAGTGGTAGATGAGCCGGGTGGCAATGGCACTGGGCGTCAGGCCATGCTCCATCAGGGTGACCAGCACCGTGTCGAGCACCTTCACATGACCCGCCGGCGGTTTCTTGCCCGTGAGGTGAAAGAGGAACATCTCGGTGAAGCTCATCTCGCCAATCAACTCCTCGACCAGATCGGCCTCGCGGATGAAGATTTGCTTGCTGTCCGAGCGCGCAATCGAGGTGGTGGGCACGGGTTTGTTTTTCATGGTGATCGGCATCAGGTTTCGTCAATGAAGCGTTCGATTCTTCACGGGCGTTGTCATGCCGTCAATGCGGACAAGTCATGCACGCGCCTCGGTGTGCGCAGCACCCTCAGTCCACGCGCATGCCGGAGGCCTTGATGATGGGCGCCCAGCGGGCCAACTCCTCGCGCGTGGCCGCCAGGAGTTCGCCCGGGCCTGCCTTCATGGCGGAGGCGCCCTGCGCCTGAAAAAAAGCTTCCATGTCGGGGAGCCCTTGCACCTTGGCCACGCCTTGTCGCATCTGCTCGATCATGTCGCGGGGAACCCCTTTGGGTGCGTACATCGCCACCCACAATTCCCCCACCAGGCCTGGCACCACGTCCTGGGCCAGCGGCACCTGAGGCAAGGCGGGCGCCCGTTGCAAAGAAGGCACGGCCAGCGCCTTGACCTGTCCGCCCTTGATGAACTGCAAACACGCGGGGATGGTGCTGATGAGAACCTGCAGGTTGCCCGCCACCAGATCGGTGAGGGCAGGGGCAACGCCTTTGTAAGGCACGTGCGTGATGTCCAGGCCCTGTGACATCTTGAGCATCTCCATCAACAGATGCGAGAAGGTGCCGTTGCCCGCCGAGCCATAGCTCAGCTTGCCGGGCTCGCGCCGCGCCAATTCAATCAATTCGGCCAGACTGTTCACCGGCAAGGTCTTGGGCACCAGAAACACGTGCTGCACCACTGCAATCCCTGCGACCGGTTCGAAATCGCCCAGTGGGTCAAACCCCGTGGACTTGTACAACGTTGGGTTGATGGTCTGCGTGCTGTTGATGGTGACCAGCCAGGTGCTGCCGTCGCGCGGCGCGGATTTGGCCACATAGGCCGAGCCCACATTACCGCCCGCACCCGCACGGTTGTCCACCACCACACTCGCGCCCAGGACCGAGGGCAGTCGCATGGCCACGGCTCGGGCCATGACGTCGTTGGAGCCGCCTGCCGCATTGGGGACGACCAGGCTGATCGCCTTGGGCAGCGTGGTGGGCGCCTGGGTTTGCGCATGCGCGTTCACCCCCAGCCAGGTAGAGGCGGCGGCCAGGGTGAACTGGCGTCGGTTGAAAGGCAAAGACATGTCACCTCCAGCAGCGTTGAACAGATCCGAGGTTACCAGTGATGGACTCGTGCGGCCGTCTGAAACTGGGGGCATCTGTCATCGCCTTGACAGCGGGCGTCGCCAGGCAGGCGCTTGGCAACAAGTAACCATCTGGTTATGATGCGGGCGCAGCGAGGAGTGCATCTATGAAATTCGGTGACTTTGTCAAAGTCAAATCTCTGGCCAGCCCGGCAGGATTCAAAGACAACCTGGCCCGTCTGGGTCTGAACATGCCCTGCGATGAAGTGCTCGAGTCAGGCCCCGGATCGGTCATGGCTCAGCCACTGCAGGTGGGCCCCTTCACCATCGGCAACCGGTATGCGGTGCACCCCATGGAAGGCTGGGACGGCCACGCCGACGGACGCCCCAGCGACAACACCCGCCGCCGCTGGCGCCATTTCGGCTTGTCAGGCGCCAAGCTGATCTGGGGTGGCGAGGCCGTGGCCGTGCGCCACGACGGCCGTGCCAACCCACGTCAGTTGGTCATGAACGCCAGCAACCAGGCCGACATCGCCGGTTTGCGCGAGACCCTGGTGCAAGCACATCGCGAGGCCATGGGCAACGACGACCAGCTGGTGATTGGTCTGCAGTTGACGCACTCGGGTCGCTTTTGCAAACCCAATGATGATGCCCGCATGGAACCGCGGGTGCTCTACCACCACCCGCTCCTGGACGGCAAGTTTGGCCCCAAGGAGAACATCGTGGTCATGAGCGACGGCGATATCCGGCAATTGATCGATGACTTCGTGGTGGCCGCCAAACGCGCGTGGGACTGCGGCTTTCAGTTCATCGACCTCAAGCATTGCCATGGCTACCTGGGACACGAATTTTTATCGGCCAAGACACGCGACGGCGATTACGGTGGCTCGATGGCCAACCGCACACGCTTTTTGCGCGAGTTGACACAAGGCATCCGAGCGGAAGTGCCCGGCATGGAACTGGGCGTGCGTTTGTCAGCGGTCGACTTTCTGCCGTACCGCCCCGACCCGTCTTTGTCCACGGACGAGTCGCTGGGCCCGGGCATCCCGGTCGATGCCAGCCAGGCCATGCCGTATCGCTATGGTTTTGGCACCAGCGAACAAGACCCGCATCAGATCCAGATCGATGAGACGGCCGAATTTCTGCAGGTGATGACGGACCTCGACATCCGTCTGCTCAACGTGACCATCGGCAGCCCCTACTACACACCGCATGTCACGCGCCCGGCCTTGTATCCGCCCTCGGACGGCTACCAGCCGCCCGAAGATCCGCTGGTGGGGGTGATGCGCCACCTGGAACTGGTGCGCGACTTGAAGCAACGCTTCCCGCACCTGTGCTTGGTGGGCAGCGGCTACACCTACTTGCAAGAGTTTCTGCCCTATGTGGCCCAAGCCGTGGTGCGCGAAGGCTGGACCGACCTGGTGGGCCTGGGACGCATGATGCTCTCCTACCCCGAACTGCCCGCCGATGTGCTGGCCGGCCGCCCCCTGCAGCGCAAGCGCCTGTGCCGAACGTTCAGCGACTGCACCACCGCACCGCGCAACGGCATGATCTCGGGTTGCTTCCCGCTGGACGCCCATTACAAGAAATCACCGCAAATGATTCAACTCACGGAAGTGAAGAAGGCCGCCAAGCTGGCGTGACATCGCATGCCACGCCCACCCGCCCCCAGCCCAGCACGCGACCCGGAGAACAGCCGTGCCCGCATCCTGGCGGCTGCCCATGCCGAGTTTGCACAACACGGCTTTGACGGGGCGCGGGTGGACCGCATCGCCACGCAGGCGGGGCTCAACAAGCGCATGCTGTATCACTACTTTGGCAACAAGGACGATTTGTTTTGCGCGGTGCTGGAAGTCAATTACAGCCACAAGCGAGACTCCGAACGGGCGCTCAACCTGGAGCAGGACTCCGCCACCGAAGCCATCCGCAAACTCGTCACCCTGACCTGGAACTACTACCTGGACAACCCGGCGTTTCTGAGTTTGCTCAACAGCGCCAACCTGCACCAGGCCAAGCACCTGCGTCAGTCCGCGCAGGTGCGCCAGATGCGCTCGCCTTTCATCGCCCTGATCGGCAGCATCCTGGACAAAGGGGTGCGCGAAGGGGTTTTCCGCTCCGGCGTAGACCCGGCCCAGCTCTACATCACCATGGCCGGACTGTCGTACTTTTATCTCTCCAACCAGCACACCTTGTCGGCCATCTTTGGACGCTCGCTGATGAGCCCGCGTGCGCGTCGCGAACGGCTGGACCACATGGTCGATGTGGTGCTGTCCTATCTCACCTGCCGCCCACCCACGTCAGATTGACCCTTGTTGCCCATGACCACGATTGCCCTCCTCGACGCCCAGGGACACACCAGCCCCTACTCTCTCAGCGGACGAACCCTTCCACAGGTGGCGTTGCACCCCTTCAACCGTGTGGCCTACTCGGCCGCCCACGTGGTCGCCGACCCACGCGCTGCCATCGACCCCTGGTTGCAGTCTGCCGTGGACTGGGACGCCACGCTGCACTACCGCCATCACCTGTGGTCGCTGGGTCTGGGCGTGGCCGAAGCCATGGACACCGCACAGCGCGGCATGGGGCTGGACTGGCCCACGTCGCGCGAACTGATCCGGCGAACCCTGCACGCTGCACGAACCGTCCCGGGTGCCCTGGTGGCCAGCGGCTGCGGCACCGACCACCTTGATCTGGCCGAGGTCCATTCGCTGGACGATGTGATCCGTGCCTACGACGAACAGATCGAAGCCATCGAGGCCCTGGGCGGGCGTCTCATCATCATGGCCAGTCGTGCACTGGTGAAGGTGGCACGCTCACCGGCTGACTATGAAAAAGTCTATGACCACATCCTCTCGCAAGTGCGCGCGCCCGTCATCCTGCATTGGCTGGGCGACATGTTCGATCCCGCCTTGAGCGGCTACTGGGGACACGTTGACTTGGACCGCGCCACCGAGACGGCCCTGGGTGTGATGCGCTCGCACGCCAGCAAAGTCGATGGCATCAAGGTGTCGCTGCTCGACAAAGACCGCGAGATCCGCCTGCGCCGTCAGTTGCCGGCGGGCGTTCGCATGTACACCGGCGACGACTTCAACTACGCCGAGCTCATCGCCGGCGATGGCCAGGGAATTGAGCCCGTGCATCGTCAGAGTGATGCCTTGCTGGGCATCTTTGACGCCATTGCCC
Source organism: Comamonadaceae bacterium (assembly GCA_947448375.1). GTDB lineage: Bacteria > Pseudomonadota > Gammaproteobacteria > Burkholderiales > Burkholderiaceae_C > Limnohabitans. The sequence goes on from CANFMY010000022.1 coordinate 15,332, forward strand.
CGGCCGCCAGCGCTGCACTCTCGGCCTTGGCGCAAGGCCAGGTAGATCAATTCCACGACATCCTGTCCCCGACGGTGCCCCTGTCGCGTCACATCTTTCAGGCGCCGACCCGCTTTTACAAGACGGGGGTGGTGTTCATGGCCTGGCTCAACGGGCATCAGTCGCACTTTGTCATGGTGGGCGGTCAGCACAGTGCGCGCTCATTGCCACATCTGTGCGAACTGTTCCGCTTGGCCGACCAGGCCGGCTTGCTGACAGACCCCTCCTTGTCCGCTCACCGCATGCGCCAGTTGCTGGCGCTGCATGGCGTCGAATAATTCCCGACGCCACTCGGGTCATGGCCCGCTGGGCAAGTCGAGAATGCGCGCGCGCGTCATGCGTTCGACTTGCCGGGCAGGCACAATAAGCCATGCCTTCATTGCCCCCGTTCACCGCCCCCACGGCCTACCAGGACCCCGCCCAGGCGCTGGCACAGGTGCAGCGCCTCTACCAGCAAGCCCTGGACCATTTGCGCCAGGCCATGCAGCGCTTTGTGGCGGGCGACACCTTCACCGACCGTGTGCGCGCCTGTTACCCCTTTGTGCGCTTGCAAACCGACACCGTGCTGCGCAGCGACCAGCAGGATGCCTCGCTGCTCAGCTATGGTTTCGTCGCCGGGCCGGGTCGCTATGAATCCACGCTCACGCGGCCCGACCTGTACGCGCATTACTACCTGGAGCAGTTCGAGCTGCTGGTGCGCAACCATGGCGTGGCCCTGGAGGTGGGGGTGAGCCATCACCCGATCCCGGTGCATTTTTCGTTTGCCGAACACGATCACCTGGAAGGCGATCTCGGGCCCGAGCGACGCCAGCTCATGCGCGATGTGTTTGACCTGCCCGATCTCTCGTCCATGGACGACGGCATCGCCAACGGCACCTGGTCGCCCGGTCCTGGACAGCCGCTGCCCCTGTCACTGTTCACCGCCCCGCGTGTGGATTATTCGTTGCACCGGCTGCGGCACTACACCGGCACGCGGCCGGATCACTTCCAGAATTTCGTCCTGTTCACCAATTACCAGTTCTATATCGACGAGTTTGTGCGCCTCGGTCATGCCGCCATGGCCGACCCCGGCAGTGATTACGAAGCCTTTGTCGAGCCAGGCAATGTCGTGACACGCGCGCAGGGCCACGCACCACAACCGGAGGATGCGCTGGGCACCGCACCGCCACGACTGCCGCAAATGCCGGCCTACCACCTCAAGCGCGCGGACCGCAGCGGCATCACGATGGTCAACATCGGTGTGGGCCCGGCCAACGCCAAGAACATCACCGACCACATCGCCGTGCTGCGACCGCACGCCTGGCTCATGCTGGGTCATTGCGCCGGCCTGCGCAATTCACAACAACTCGGCGACTACGTGCTGGCGCACGGGTATGTGCGCGAAGACCATGTGCTCGACGAGGAACTGCCCCTGTGGGTGCCCATCCCCGCGCTGGCCGAAATCCAGCGCGCGTTGCAAGAAGCCGTCGCCGATGTCACCCAGTGCAGCGGCGCCGACCTCAAGCGCATCATGCGCACCGGCACGGTGGCAAGCACAGACAACCGCAACTGGGAATTGCTACCGGACAATACACCGCAACGCCGCTTCAGTCAGAGCCGGGCCGTGGCCCTCGACATGGAAAGCGCCACCATCGCGGCCAACGGTTTTCGTTTCCGAGTGCCTTACGGCACGTTGCTGTGCGTGAGCGACAAACCCTTGCACGGCGAGATCAAATTGCCCGGCATGGCCAATCATTTTTATCGCGAACGCGTGGACCAGCACCTGCGCATTGGCATTCGTGCATTGGAGTTGCTGCGCGGACAAGGGGTCGCCCAATTGCACAGCCGCAAGCTGCGCAGTTTTGCCGAGGTGGCCTTTCAATGAACACGACCACAGTTCCTTACCTGGTCTGCGACCGCTTACACAAACGCTTTGGCGACGCCGTCGCCGTTGACCAGGTGTCGTTTCAGATTCATCCGGGCGAGTGCCTGGGCGTCATCGGCCCCAACGGCGCGGGCAAAACCAGCACCTTGCGCATGTGCCTGGGGCTCAGCCGCCCCGACGCCGGCGAGGTGCGCGCGTTTGGCCTGCGCATGCCGCAGGACATGCTGGCCATCAAATCGCAACTCGGGGTGGTGGGACAGTTCGACACGCTCGACCCCGACTTCAACTGTGCCGAGAACCTGCTGGTGTATGGCCGCTACTTCGGCATCCCGGATGCCGTGCTGCGCGAGCGTATTCCTGGCTTGCTCGAGTTTGGCGCGCTCTCGCACAAGGCGCAGGCCAAGCCGGGAGAACTCTCGGGCGGCATGAAGCGTCGCCTGAGCCTGGCACGCGCACTCATCAACCAACCCAAGTTGTTGCTGCTCGACGAGCCCACCACCGGCCTGGACCCGCAAGCCCGGCACCTGATGTGGGAGCGGCTGCAGCAACTGCTCAAACAAGGCACCTCGATTTTGCTGACCACGCACTTCATGGACGAAGCCGAGCGCCTGTGCGACCGACTGCTGGTGCTCGACCACGGTCGTGTGCTGACGCAAGGGCGACCGCGCGAGCTGATTCAGCAACACCTGGAACCCGACGTGGTCGAGGTCTATGGTCCCGAGGCACTCACCCTGCGCGAGCCGCCCTGGCGCGACCTGGCCGCCCGGGTGGAGCACAGCGGCGAAACGGTGTTCTTCTACACCCACGATGCCAGGCCCTTGCTGCAAGCGCTGCAGCAGCAACCGCAGTTGCGCGTGCTGCACCGCCCCGCCAACCTGGAAGACCTCTTCCTCAAACTCACGGGTCGGCAGATCCGCACGGAGGGATGATGCGCTGGTGGCCCATATTTCAACGCAACCTGCTGGTGTGGCGCAAACTCGCCATTCCCAGCATGATTGGCAACATCGCCGAACCCCTGATGTGGCTGCTGGCCTTTGGCTATGGCCTGGGTTCGCTGGTGGGCGAGGTTTCGCTGGGCGGCGAACACGTGCCTTATCTGGTGTTTCTGGCCAGCGGCTCGATTTGCATGAGCGCCATGAATGCCGCCACCTTCGAGGCGCTGTATTCCGCTTTTTCACGCATGCATGTGCAAAAGACCTGGGACGGCATACTGAACGCACCGGTGAAGCTCGACGACGTGGTGCTGGCTGAAATGCTGTGGGCAGCGTTCAAGTCACTGTTTTCGGTCACGGCCATTCTGTTTGTCATGCTGGGCCTGGGCGTCAGCCACAGCGTCAAGCTGCTGCTGGCCTGGCCGTTGTTGCTGGGTGTCGGCATCACCTTCAGTTGCCTGGCCCTGATTTTCAATGCGCTGGCCAAGGGCTATGACTTCTTCACCTATTACTTCACGCTGTTTCTCACCCCGATGATGTTTTTAAGCGGCGTGTTCTTTCCTCGCGAGCAGTTGCCCGTCTGGGTGCAATGGGTCTCCGCCTGGTTGCCACTCACCCAGGCCGTGGAGTTGATCCGGCCGCTGTTCATGGACCGTTGGCCCGATCCTTTTCTGACGCCCGTGCTGGTGCTGACCGCCTACGCGGGTGGTGGCTACTGGCTGGCGCTCAGACTCACGCGCCGACGTTTTCGGGTGTGAGGCGAAGTGAGGGCGTCGTGTCAGGTTGACGTTTGACATCTCGCCTAAGCTCGACACCTGTTCCACCGCTCTCGGAGTTTCGCCATGTCTGACGCCGCCTCGTTCGATTTTTCGAAGTTCGTCCCCGGCTTCGATTTTCTGAAGAACCTCTCGGGAACCGGTGCGCAGACGGGCTTGCCCTCCGCCTCAGCCTGGATTGCGCACACGCTGGACCCCGCTGAGCTCGACAAGCGCATCCAGGAACTCAAGACGGTGCACTTCTGGCTCGACCAGAACACCAAGGCGGTGAGCGCCACCATCCAGGCGCTGGAGGTGCAGAAAATGACGCTGGCCACCCTGCGCGGCATGAACATGAGCATGTCCGATCTGGCCGAGTCCCTCAAAATCAAACCGAACACCGTGTCTTCGATGTTCAATCAGCCCCCGGCCAGCACCCCTGCGGCTGACGTTGACGTTTCGCCACAGACTGAGCCCAAAGCCTCCACTACCCCACGGCCTGCCACGCAAGCCAAGGCCCGAGCGGCCAAACCGACCCGTCGCCAGGCCAGCTCCGCGAAGGCCGATGCGCCCACAGATGCATCCGCCACTTCCGCGAGCGGCGTGGATCCCATGGCCTGGTGGGGGTCGCTCACGCAGCAGTTTCAGCACATTGCCAACCAGGCTGTACAGGACTTGCAGCGTCATCCCCCGGGGTCGCCTGGCGGTGTCGCTCCAGCCAAAGCATCGGCAACCTCTCGCTCCAGCGGTCGCGCGACCAAGCCCATGCAGAAGGGCGCAAGCAAGGGCGCAAGCAAGGGTATAGGCAAGGACACTTCCAGAACCCCAAGCAACAAGTCCAAGCCTGCGCGAAAATCCAGCCATTCCGCTGCACGACACCAAGACCCATGAAACTGTTCCCCTACGGCCACGCCACCCATCCCGACTGGGGCATGGCCGCGGAACTGGTGTTGGCGCAACTGCGCGCCCAGATGGCCTCGCCGGATTACGCCAGCCAACCCACGCTGGGCTTGGTCTACATCACCGACCACTTGGCGGCCCACGCGCAAGACCTGCTCGACCATGTGAGCCACGCCTTGCCCTGGGTCACGGACTGGAGTGGAACGGTCGGGGTCGGCATTGCAGCCAACCAGGTCGAGTACTTTGACGAACCGGCGCTGGCCATCCTGCTGTGCGACCTGCAGCCCCACCAGTACCGCTTGTTCAGCGGCATTGCGCCCTTGAGTACGCAGGCCCTTGACGGCTTCGTGCCTCACACGGCGCTGCTGCACGCGGACGGCAACACCCCGGACCTGACCGAGTTGATCACCGAGATGGCGCAGCGCACCCGCAGTGGCTACGTGTTTGGCGGCCTGAGCGCCAGCCGCGGGGCGAGCGTGCAGTTTGCGCTGAGTTCGCAAGGTGCCGTGCCAGGACAACACCAGGGACGGGGCGTGTTTGAAGGCGGTCTGAGCGGCGTGGCATTCAGTGCCGAGGTGCCTTTGATCTCGCGCGTGACACAGGGTTGCTTGCCCATTGCTCCGGAACGCACCATCACCGCTTGCGAGCAACATGTGCTGCTCACCCTGGATGATCGCCCGGCGCTCGAGGTCTTGCTCGAAGATCTGCAAATCAGCATGTCGCAGCCCCGCGCCGCGATGGCCAAAATCCGATCCACGCTGGTGGGTCTGAGTCAGGGCGCACAACCCAGCGTGCGCCGCACCGGCGAGTTTGGCGACGAGGTCATGGTGCGCCATCTGGTCGGCCTGGACCCCGAGCGTGAAGCCGTGGCCATTGCCCAGGCGGTGGAGCCAGGCATGCGGCTGACCTGGTGTCAGCGCCATGCGACGGCAGCGCGCGCGGATCTGCTGCGCATGGGCGCGGAAATTCGCGAGTCGCTCGAGCCGGACATGATGCCCGAATCGCTGGCCTTGCAGCTGGCGGACCACGCGCTGTCCGAGCCGCACCCGGCCAGGCGCATTGCGGGCGCCATTTATGTCAGCTGCGCAGGTCGGGGTGGGCCACACTTTGGTGCGCCCAGTGCAGAATTGCAGCTGGTACGTCGCGCCTTGGGCGATGTCCCGTTGATCGGATTTTTCGCGGGCGGGGAGATCGCCCACCAGCATGTGTACGGATACACCGGCGTGCTGACCGTCTTCACCACAGAACCAGCAACAGCATGATGAACACTGCAGTGGGATTGATTGGCCTGGGCGCCATGGGCTCGGGCATGGCCGGCTCCTTAAGACGTGCCGGTCACAACGTGCACGTTTTTGACATCCGTCCCGGCGTTGCAGCCGCCTTTGCCGAACAAGGCGGCCACGCGTGTGCCACGCTGGCCGAACTGGCAGCGGCTTGTGATGTGATCGTCTCGGTGGTGGTCAATGCGGCGCAAACCGAGGAGGTGCTGTTTGGCCCCGGGCGTGACGGATCCGGCTGCGCCGCACACATGAAACCGGGCAGCACCTTTGTGATGTGCTCCACCGTGGATCCGCAGTTTTCCATCGGCCTGGAGTCCGAACTGCAAGCGCTGGGCCTGCACTATGTCGACGCCCCCATTTCAGGCGGTGCCGCGCGCGCAGCCAGCGGCGAGATGACCATGATGACGGCGGCCAAACCCGAGGCCTACGCCCGCACCGGTCATGTGCTCGACGCCATGGCGGCCAAGGTGTATCGCCTGGGCGACCGTGCCGGCGCTGGCAGCAAGGTGAAGATCATCAACCAGTTGCTGGCTGGTGTGCACATTGCCGCTGCGGCCGAAGCCATGGCGCTGGGCCTGCGCGAAGGCGTGAACCCGAACGACTTGTACGACGTCATCACGCACAGCGCCGGCAACAGCTGGATGTTTGAAAACCGCATGGCCCATGTGCTGGCAGGCGACTACACACCCCTCTCGGCCGTGGACATCTTCGTGAAGGATCTGGGTCTGGTGCTCGACACCGCGCGTGCCAGCAAGTTCCCGCTGCCGCTGTCCAGCACGGCGCACCAGATGTTCATGCAGGCCTCGACCGCGGGACATGCACGCGAGGACGACAGTGCGGTGATCAAGATCTTCCCGGGCATTACCTTGCCCGAAGGCGCGAAGAAGGCTTGATACTGCGTCAGGGCTTCGGACCTTGATTGGGTGGGGGGTCAAGGCTCAAGGACCCCAGGGTTGAATCGGTTAATCGTTGAGGCATAAGGGCCTCGACGACCGGCGGCTCGCGAGGAGCCACCGATCAAACGCCGCGTGCACGGTCTGCTTGAAAGCGCTGGGAAAATCCGGCAAAGTCACCCGCATCCAGTGCATCACGAATTTCCTGCATGAGGTTCAGGTAGTAGTGCAGGTTGTGCACCGTGGCCAGCATGGGGCCCAGCATTTCCCCGCAACGATCCAGATGGTGCAGGTAGGCGCGGCTGAAGCCACCACTCACCGTGCCGTCGGGCCGCACATGCCCGCGGCAGGTGTAGCAGGCGCAGGTCTCGTCCAGCGGCGCGTGGTCTGTTTTGTGGCGCGCGTTGCGGATTTTCAGATCGCCAAAGCGTGTGAACAGATGGCCGTTGCGTGCATTGCGTGTGGGCATGACGCAGTCAAACATGTCCACGCCGCTGGCCACGCCTTGCACCAGGTCTTCCGGTGTGCCCACGCCCATCAGGTAGCGCGGCTTGTGGGCCGGCAATCGATGCGGCGTGTGCGCCATGATGCGCAACATGTCTTCCTTCGGCTCGCCCACACTCACGCCGCCCACGGCGTAGCCGGGGAAGTCCAGCTCAACCAGGGCTTGCAGCGAAGCCTCGCGCAAGGACTCGAACATGCCGCCTTGCACAATGCCAAAGAGCGCGTTGGGGTTCTCCAGGCGCCGGAACTCGTCCAGACAGCGACGGGCCCAGCGCAGGCTCAGCTCCATCGAGCTGCGCGCCTGCGCTTCGGTGGTGAGCTTGCCACCCACCTCGTAGGGTGTGCACTCGTCAAACTGCATGACGATGTCGCTGTTGAGGATGGTTTGAATCTGCATGCTGATCTCGGGCGTGAGAAACAGCTTGTCGCCATTCACCGGCGACGCAAAGCGCACCCCTTCCTCGCTGATCTTGCGCATGTCCCCCAGCGACCAGACCTGAAAGCCGCCGCTGTCGGTGAGGATGGGCTTGTCCCAGCGCTCGAACCCATGCAGGCCGCCAAAACTTTGCATGATGTCCAGGCCAGGACGCATCCACAAATGAAACGTGTTGCCCAGAATGATCTGCGCACCCATCTCTTCCAGGCTGCGCGGCATCACGCCCTTGACCGTGCCGTAGGTACCCACGGGCATGAAGATGGGCGTTTGCACCACGCCGTGGTGCAAACTCAGGCGCCCGCGGCGGGCCAGCCCTTCGGTGCGAAGCAGTTCAAATTCAAGCATGGGGGTTCCTCTGAAGCAGCATGGCGTCGCCGTAGCTGAAAAAACGGTAGCGCTGCTCGATCGCATGGCGGTAGAGCGCACGCATGGTGTCGTAGCCGGCAAAAGCGCTCACCAGCATCAGCAAGGTGGATTTGGGCAAGTGAAAGTTGGTGAGGAGCGCATCAATCACTCGAAACTGAAAACCAGGCGTGATGAAAATTTGCGTGTCGCCACTGACCTGGCCACTGGCGGCCCAGGATTCGAGGGTGCGCACGGTGGTGGTGCCCACGGCCAGCACGCGCCCACCGCGCTGCCGGCACGCCTCGATGGCCTGCACGGTCTCGGGGGGAACACGGTACCACTCGCTGTGCATGCGGTGCAGGCGCAAGTCCTCGACCTTCACCGGCTGGAAGGTGCCTGCCCCCACGTGCAAGGTCACGCTGGCACGTGACACCCCGCGCACCTGCATCGCCGCCAGCACGGCTTCATCGAAATGCAGGGCGGCGGTGGGCGCGGCAGCCGCCCCGGGCTCACGCGCAAACACCGTCTGGTAGCGCTGGGCATCCTGCTCGGTGTCGGCGTGTTCAATGTAAGGCGGCAGCGGCACATGGCCGTGCGCCAGCATCAAGGCATGGGGCTCGGCGCTGAAAGCCAAGCGAAACAAGGCGCCGTTCTCATCGGGCCAGCGACCCAGCAAGGTGGCAGTGAAGCCCCCATCCATGTGCAACTGCGCCCCCGGCAAGGGCTTCTTGCTGACCTTCATGTGGGCCACGACCTGATGCGGGGGTTCCCGGCCCATGGGGTCAGGCGGCAACACGCGCTCAATCAACAACTCGAGTTTGCCGCCCGTGGCTTTCTCGCCAAAGAGGCGGGCCTTCATCACCTCGGTGTCGTTGAAGACCATCAGGTCGCCGGGTTGCACCAGATCGGGCAACTCGCGAAACACGCGGTCAATGGGCGTGCTGGAGCGTCCATCGAGCAACCGGGACGCGCTGCGCTCGCTGGTCGGGTGCTGGGCAATCAGCTCGGGTGGGAGTTCGAAATCGAAATCGGTCAGCGTGAATTCACGTGACCCGGGAGGCGACAACTCGTTGCGCATGGGCTTGAGGGCCGGACGGACCCGTTCCAAGTGGGAAGGGTTGCATTGTGCCATGGCGTCCTGAGAGACGACCCTTGAAGCCTGGCGGACCACTGCTCCGCCAGGCACGCGTGCCATAATATCGCCCCATGCAAGCCCTGCGCAGCTCCAAACTCATCGCCACCCTGGTGCTGGTGTGGTTTGCGCTGTTCGTCGGGTCGGCCATGGCCTCCACCCTCATCAACCCGGGCAACCTGCAAATGGTTTGCTCGAGCGATGGTGGCATGAAAATGGCGGACACTGGGGACGGCGATGGTGACAGCCGGCTTGCCAAGGCGATGGATTGCCCCTTGTGCGCCTCGGTGACGGCGCCGCCGCCGGCCACCCGCACCGGTCAACTCCCCGCTCCCTCCTCTCTGGCGCACGCCCTGCAACCTGGTGCAGCGGCACACATCGCGTCTGTCACTGCGCCGCCGCTGCCCTCGCGCGGGCCGCCTGCACTGTTCCTCTGATTGTTAAGCGGGTGTTCGGCATCGTGCCGACACCTGGTTTGATGGCGTTGATGACGCTTGAGCGCTCTCGCCTGCCATCGCGATCTTTGGAAAAGTCTCTTGAACAACAGATTTGTTTTACTCCCCATTGCCTTGGCGATGGCATTGTCAGGCACGGTCATGGCTCAAAGCCCCGGTGCGAATATTCTGAGCACCGTTGTGGTCACGGGCAGGTCTGACTCGCTCACACAGAGCGACATCGATAGTGCCAAGGACAACGTCAAAGCCATTCCGGGTGGCGCATCTGTCGTGGATCTGAATCCAGTTCGCGAAGGTCGTCAGTCAACCTGGAGCGACAGCCTCGGCTTGGCTCCCGGCGTTTTCATACAAGATCGATTTGGCTCGGAAGAAGCGCGCATTTCCATTCGAGGCTCTGCCTTGAGTCGTACGTACCACAGCTTTGGCATCAAGGTCATGCAAGACGGCGTGCCCATCAACTACGCAGATGGGTTCTTCGACATGCAAACCGTTGATCCCAATGCATCACGGTATGTCGAAGTCTTGCGCGGCCCCAATGCCACGACCTATGGCGCCACCACGTTGGGTGGTGCACTGAATTTTGTCGCCCCCACGGGCCACACCCACCCAGGTCGCGTGGCGCGCGCAGAAGTGGGCAGCTTTGGCTACAACAAGCTATTTGGGAGTGCCTCGGGGGTTGCCAAAGCCGATGCGAAGAGTGGTCATGTGTGGGACTACTACGTCGCGGGCTCGCAAACCAAGCAAGATGGCTTTCGCGACCATGCCGACATGGAAAATCAGAAATTCCTGGGGAACTTCGGCGTCAAGATCAGCCAGGATATGGAGTCACGTTTTTATGTGGCGGCGGTTCGGAGTCGTACCCAGCTTCCGGGTTATTTGACGAAGGACGAGTTGCAGCAAGAACCATCGATCGCAAGCAGTATGACGTTGGGCTCGATTTACCCTTATCGCGAAGATGCCAACAACCGTCGCGATGTCGATGCGCAGCGCGTGGCCAATAAAACCACGCTTCGCGATGGCAACACGATTTATGAGTTCGCCGCTTATGCAATGAACTACAGTCTGTGGCATCCGATTGGCACTATCGTTGAGCAGAACGCAAAAACAGGGGGAGGGCATTTCAAAGCCACACGCCTGTTGGAGCAGCACC
>CANFMY010000023.1 GCA_947448375.1 Comamonadaceae bacterium
CGGCTCCCGAAAAGTGAAGTGCGAATGTCGAAAGAAGGGATGCGAATCTAGCCATGCAGGTTCGCCAGCGTCCCTAGGATTTTGACACGACCCTCCAGGCCACCTTGCACCATGACGCCCTCATGCCCCTTGTCCCCTGACGCCGACCGTCCTAGGTCGAGCGAATGCACGACTTCGCTTGGCGCGCCCGAGGTCGAGCCAAGCGAAGTCGCGCCTCGGTTCGCAGGCGTCACACGGGTGCGACAAACGGTGTTGCTCATCGACCTGGTCGAGTCGGTTCGCTTGATGGCCGCCTATGAATCCGAGACGGTGCAGCGCTGGTGCGAGTTTGTCGAGTGGGTGCCGCGCCATGTGGCACGCGTGGGTGGCGGGCAGGTGGTGAAGAGCCTGGGGGACGGCTTGCTGTTGATCTTCGACAGCGCCTGCACCGCGTGGCATGTGGCCCGTGCCCTGCACGAGCGCCTGGCGAAGATGCAGGCTTGGGTGACGGACGCGCAGCGCATGTGGCTGCGCGCCGGGCTGCACAGCGACTGGGTGTACCGACACGCACTGGATGTGTTTGGTTCAACCCCCAATCTGGCGGCCCGGCTTGCCAGCCTGGCCGGTGCCGGCGACACGGTGTGTACAGACGAAGTGTGGCGCGAGGTGCAGCACTTGCCCGACATCGAGGCAGAGGATTGGGGCCCTTGCTGGCTCAAGCATCTGACGCAACCCGTGCAGGTGTATCGATTGCGACCCGTTCAAGCCTGGCGCGTGGAGTCTCCCCGACCCGCGCTGCCGCCTCCCGATCACACAGCCTTGTGTCCGCTGATCGCCCTGGTGAGTGACACCATTGCCGTGCCAACGGGTGACGGAGGCCTGCTGGCGGACTGGTTGCTGCACGGCTTGTCCGAGCGATTGGCGCGGGTGGAGGGGTTGCGGGTGATGGACGCGTTGTCCAGCGGACTGGCTGGGCTGGGTCGTGCCATCGACCCGTCCGAGGCGCTCCTACGTCTCCAGGCCGATGCGGTGTTGCGGCTGAGCGGGCGGGTGCAATCCGGCCGGCTGACACTGGAACTCGAGTGGTGGTCGCGCCCGTTGGTGGCGGGCAACTTTTCTGTCGTGGTGCAGTACCCGCTGGCGGATGTGTTTCAGCCGGCGTCCGAGTTGATGGGGCAGGTGAGCGATCAGGTGGTCCGACAGCTCTTGCGTCGCACGGGCTACGCCTGTGCGGGCGTGCCCTTGCACAACCTGGGCAGTCATGCCTTGATGTTGGCCGGTATCGACGCCCAGCATGGAGCGCAGCGCGACCGATTCGTGCAGGCGCGTGCGTATTTTGAAGAACTGGTGCGCCGCCATCCGCGTCTGTCCACGCCGCGCGCGTGGTTGTCCCAGTGGCATGTGCTCTCCATCACACGGGGCTTGTCTGCGTTGACGCCGGCCCTGGTGCAGGAAGCTTCGCTGCAAGTCAAACAGGCGTTGTCGCACCAGCCGGATCACCCCCTGTCGTGGGCGGCCCAGGCCTTTGTGCAGTGCCACCTCGAACGAAACCCCGAGCGCGCGCACGACTCGGTGATGGAGGCCTTGCGGCTGGCACCCAGCCAGGCCATGGCCTGGATGTACCGCGCGACGATTGAAAGCCTGCTGGGCCGTACGGCGGACGCTTATGCGGCAGGGCTGCGGGCGATCGAACTCGCCCCGCTGGGGCCGCTGCGCTACTACCCGTGCTGTCTGGCAGGCCATGCGGCACTCTTTGATGGGCGAACGCTGGAGGCCGTGCGCTGGCTCGAGGAGTCGATGGCGCTCAACCCCAGCCATTCCCCCACCGTGCGGATGCTGGTGGTGGCGTACCACGACCTGGGCCAATGGGACGCGGCACGATGCGCCCTCGTCGTCTTGCGTCGGCTCGAACCCGAGCTGACGGTGCAAACCTATCTGGCGCGGTCTGCGGGGGCGTTGGCCCAACGGAGCCGTTTTGCCGATGCGATGGCTGCCGTGGGCCTGCCACGGTCTTGAGCGACAAGGAAGGAGATCTGCATGCAACAACGTCACATTCGATGCCTGGCGCCTTTGGGGGCGTCGTCCGGTGGAGGTGGTGGAGGAGGTGGAGGAGGTGGAGGTGGAGGTGGAGGTGATGCCGCCTCACCGCCCCTCACCGGACTCGGCCGCTGGCCATCGCTGGGTTTGCCGGTGTCATTGCGGGACGAATTTGCCCACGCCGAGCAAGTCAGCGCCTTGCAACTGGTGCGCGAAGGGGTGATCGATCCAACAGATCTTCGGGGTCGTGTGCCTCCAGCCAGATCATCAGCTCAACGGTTGTGGTCGTCCGAGCCCTGGGTGCGACAAGCTCTGGCGGCGCAGGAACTGCTGGAGCCGCTGGCATTCTCCTGTCTCCCATTCGACGCCCAGACAGCCCAAGAGGTCGGGTTGGGGTATCGAGGGCAAGCGCCCTTCATTCGTCTGCTGCGTCCCTCGCCGCAGCTGTTTGAAGCCGAGTTGGCTCAGGTCCTCGCGTATGCCGATCTGCGTGCCGAGCGCAGCACCGAAATCCTCAGTCAGATTGACGGGCAGTGGGCGCATTGGTGCAGCGTGCTGCCGTTGCGACCGGATGGCACGCCCCACACGCTGGCGCTGTTGACGACGGCGTTGCAATGGGTCATCACGGTCGAGTTGCGGTTCAAGCATGCTTTGGGGTGTGCGCGGCCGGTGGCGTGGTCGCCCCAGGTGCAGCCGTGCATCACCACCCCGGGCCATGGCACGTTTCCGATGGGCCACGCAGTGCAGGCGTTTTTGACGGCCGGCATCCTCCAGTCCTTGCGGGGTGCGCAGGCGGATGACGCCTGGGGTGTGCAACTCACCCGCACGGCTTTTCGCATTGCCATCAACCGGGTGGTGGCCGGCCTGCATTTTCCGGTGGACCTGGTGGCAGGACTGGTGCTGGGATTCACCTTGTCCCGCTATGTGTGCCGCATGGCTGACGCATCGGTAAACGATGAGCCCTTGACGAGGGTGGTCTTTGATCCCGCGCGCTACCAGTCGCTGGGCCCGTTGGGTGGCTTGCACTCGGGTGCGGATGTGATGCGCGCCTTTCAGGTTGCGCACCCCCCAGACCCGACGACCACTTCCCCGCCCAGCGCGGCTCTGCGGGCACCGGCCTGGGCCGAGATGTGGCGAGCAGCCGCTCAAGAATGGCAGGAGGTGCACCATGGCGCATGATCGAACCCGCTTCGAATGCTTGCCCGCGCGCACCTTGCCGCGCGACGTGATGTCATTGCCGAACATCGACCTGGCCCTGGTGTGGCTGGATACCAGTCCGTTTCGCGATTTCGAGGAACTGGCGTATTCAGGCTGCGTGGGCTTGCTGGTGACGTTTGAACTCCAGCCGGGATTGAACGCGCAAGCGCTGCACGCGTGGATGGGTCCTGACGATGTGTTGCAGGAATCCTGGAGGGGCAAGGTCAGCACGTTCGGCACCGCGCGCATTGCGCTCGCCACCTGCACGCGCTGGCTCAGTGCCGCAGGCCGTGCGGTGGTGGCCCGCTTTGAGACAGCCTTGATGTGGCGCGATCAGCGTGGCAGCCCCCGCGCCGACTCGTCGCGCGCGGCCGCAGGGGCGGCGCACACGACCTGGCGTGCCGGCCCTTGCGGCTCCACGAACGAGTGGCGTACGACGGGACAGACCTCGTCACTCGTGGATCACCCCCGCGATTTGGCATCGACTAGCGCCGCCGCAGCCTCCCCTGTCGCCAACGACCTGTGGATTGTGGTGGACGATGGCTGCCCCTGGGCACGATCGGACCTGCGCCTGCCCAACGGCTGCAGCCGTCTGCGCTCCTTGTGGTACCAGCAAGCACCCGGCACGCCAATCGAACATTCGCAGGCCTTGCCCCACTCCTGGGCGGGGCGGTACTGGGACACGGCGCGGATGAACGACTGGTTGGCACGCGCCGGGCATGACCCAGCGGCCGCTTATGCCCACTGGGGGGATGAACATCTGCTTCGCCGCACCTCGCACGGCGCCCACATCCTGGGTTTGCTGCTGGGGCGGGCCGGCGAGTGCCGCCCTCCCCATGATGTGACGACCGGGTCGGACCCGAGTGCCGTGGCGTTTCCCGAAGGGCCCGCACAGGCCTCGGGTGGACCAGCAGGTCCGGACCTGGTGTTTGTGCAACTTCCGCGCTCTGTGCGCTCTACTGTGTCACGAGCGGCCCTCACCCCCTGGGTGCTCGAGGGCATTGCGCACGGGTTGCAGCACGCCGCGGGCGCTCGGCGAGCCGTGGCCACCTTGAGCCTGGAGTCTTACGACGGCCCGCACGATGGCTCGTCTCTGTTCGAGGCCGGGGTGCAGGCGTTGATCGAGCAGGCCCGCGAGCGCCAGCAGCTCGAACTGCGCGTGGTCTTGGCAGCGGGCAATGCACACCAGCGGCAGGTTGCGGCGTACCTTGACCTGGTGCCCGGTCAGACGGGCGAGTTGCGGTGGGAGGCGGTGCCGGGCTGTGAACGCGCAGCCTGGCTGGAGCTCTGGTGTCCCGCGGACCAGCCGCTCCCGGCCTTGCAGGTGGCCGCGCCAGGTCACAAGCCCTCGCAGGCCTTGGGTGCTGGCGAGGTGTGGGCCTGGCCCTCACGCGACACGGCGGTGTGTGCGGTGCTGGTGCCGGCAGCGCCGCGAGCGGGGGGGCGCTTGGTGTGGGTGCGATTGGCGCCGACGCAGGTGTTTCAGCCGGGCGAGCCCGCCGCTCCCTGTGGCGTCTGGCGGCTTCACTTGACCTCGGCGGTCCCCTTGCGGGTACATGCCTACCTGGCACGCTTGTGGCCAGGGCCTGGGGGTAATCCGTCCGGGCGGCAAGGCCGGCTGTGGGTGCAAGAGCCTCTGAGGTCGGACTTGCATCGCCCATGGCCCTCACCCCTGTCAGGTTCGGTCAGTGGCATGGCGTGTGGAGGACCGGATGTCACCGTGGTGGGCGGCAGCTGGTGGCATGCACCACCCACACCCCCCACACCACCCACACCCCACGAGTCGGACGGTCCCCTGGGCTCGGAGCTTCCAGTGCCAACCACCGGGCGCGGTCCTGCGCGCGGTGGTTGGCGCGCCCAGGCGCCCGCGGTGGACGCCCTCGCGCCCAGCGAGGAAAGCCGGTGCTTGCCCGGTCGGCGCAGCACGGGCCACCTGGACGCCAGCACGAATCGCCTGGGTGGCACGAGCGTGGCAGTGCCCCTGCACGCCCGAACCCTCCTGGACTCGCAACAGCAGGAGACACCACCCCCGTAGAATCCCGGCATGCTTCTCGTCCAACAAGAATTGCTCGCCGAACTGGCCCAGGCCCTCGACGGCCTGAGCCCGGGGGCGGCTGAACGGGCCGCTTTCGAGTCGCCCAAGGTGGCCGCGCATGGCGACTGGGCCATCACCGCCGCCATGCAACTGGCCAAACCCCTCAAGGCCAACCCCCGTCAGGTGGCGGAACGCCTGCGCGAGGACCTGCTGGCTCGTCCGGGCTTTCAGCGCTGGGTGCAAGACCTTGACATCGCCGGTCCTGGGTTTCTCAACTTGCGGCTGCGCCCGGCCGCCAAGCAGCAGGTGGTGCACGAGGTGCTGCAAGCGCGGCAATCCTTTGGTTGCCAGCCCCCGCGCCAGGAGCGCGTGCTGGTCGAGTTTGTGTCGGCCAACCCCACCGGCCCCCTGCATGTCGGGCATGGGCGTCAGGCGGCACTGGGTGACGCCATGTGCAACTTGCTGCACACCCAGGGCTGGTCGGTGCACCGCGAGTTTTATTACAACGATGCGGGCGTGCAGATCGCCACCCTGGCGCACAGCACCCAGTTGCGCGCCCGGGGTTTCAAGCCGGGGGATGCCGAATGGCCCGAGTCGGCCTACAACGGTGACTACATCCAGGACATCGCCAACGATTTCCTGGCAGGCAAGACGGTACAGGCCGATGACCGCAGTTTCACCGCCAATGGCGACGTGAACGACATCGACGCCATCCGGCAATTTGCCGTGGCCTACCTGCGACGCGAACAGGATCTGGATTTGCAGGCCTTCGAGCTGCGCTTTGACCAGTATTACCTGGAATCGAGCCTCTACGCCGATGGACGGGTCGAGCGCGCAGTTCAAACCTTGCGCGACAGTGGCTTCACCTACGAGCAGGACGGCGCCTTGTGGCTGCGCTCCACCGACTTTGGCGACGACAAAGACCGTGTCATGCGCAAGAGCGACGGCACCTACACCTACTTTGTGCCGGATGTGGCTTACCACCTGGCCAAGTGGGAGCGCGGCTTCACCAAGGTGGTGAACATTCAGGGCACCGATCACCACGGCACCATCGCACGTGTGCGTGCGGGATTGCAGGCCGTGTCACGACACACCGGTCTGGGTATCCCCGAGGGCTACCCGGACTATGTGCTGCACACCATGGTGCGCGTGATGCGCGGTGGGCAGGAGGTGAAGATCTCCAAGCGCTCGGGCAGCTACGTGACCTTGCGCGACCTCATCGATTGGACCTCCAAGGACGCGGTGCGCTTTTTCTTGCTCAGCCGAAAGCCCGATACCGAATACGTGTTCGATGTGGACCTGGCGCTGGCGCAAAACAACGACAACCCGGTGTACTACGTGCAATACGCCCATGCCCGCATTTGCTCGGTGCTGCAGCGCGAGGGTCTGCTGGGCCAGGACGTGTCCTGGGGCGAGGTCGACCTGTCGCCGCTGGACTCCGCTCCGGCGCAGTCGCTGATGCTTCAACTGGCGCGCTACCCGGGCATGCTGTCGGCGGCAGCCCAGGATTTTGCGTCCCACGATGTCAGCTTCTACCTGCGCGAGTTGGCGGCGGCTTACCATAGCTACTATGACGCCGAGCGTATCCTGGTCGATGACCCGCAGGTCAAGCGGGCCCGTCTGGCCCTGGTCGCTGCCACGGCCCAGGTATTGCACAATGGACTGGCCGTGCTGGGCGTATCGGCGCCCACCAGCATGTGAGTCGGCCCCTGACCCCACACCATGACGCCCTCTTTGCCTTCATCCCCTGCTGATCACCTGGCTCGCCAGCGTGGCGGCACCTTGCTGGGTTTCATCTTTGGCCTCATCGTGGGCCTGTCGGTGGCCCTGGCCGTGGCCATCTACGTGACCAAGGTGCCCATCCCGTTCCTCAACAAGGGGGTGCACCGATCCCCGGACCAGGACGCGGCCGAGGAAAAGAAGAACAAGGACTGGGACCCCAACGCCCCGCTGTACGGCAAGAACCCGGTGAAGCCGCCGGAAAAGCCCGCGGGCGAAGACACACCGGCCGTGATTCCGCCGCCTTCCAGCACCCCGGCGCCGACCACGGGCGAGGATCCGCTGGGCGACCTGGCGCGCAGCCGCGCCGCCAACGCCGACCCCTTCAACTACTATGTCCAGGCGGGAGCGTTCCGCTCCGCTGACGAAGCCGAGGCCCAACGCGCCAAGCTCGCCTTGCAGGGCTTTGATGCCCGGGTGAGCGAGCGCGAGCAGTCCGGTCGCACCGTGTTTCGCGTGCGCATCGGCCCGGTGGAGTCGCGCGAGGACGCCGAGCGGATTCAGCAAAAGCTGACCGCCTCCAAGGTGGATGCCGCGCTGGTGCGCGTTCAACGTTGAGTTTTTCGAGAGGTTTGCATGCAACGTCGCCATTTTTCCCAAGCCATGATGGGTTCGCTCGGGACGCTCGCCCTCACCCACGAGACAGGCTGGGCACAGAAGGCCCCGTTCCAGGAAGGGATCGAGTACATCACGCTGGACAAACGTGTGCCCACCGACGTGGGCAAGGGCAAGATCGAGGTGATCGAGTTCTTCTGGTACAGCTGCCCGCACTGCAACGCCTTTGAACCGCGTTTTGCCGAGTGGATGCACAAGGTGTCCAAGGACATCGAGGTCAAGCGTGTGCCGGTGCGTTTCCGTGACGACTTCGAGCCTCAGCAGCGCATGTACTACGTGCTCGAGGCCCTCGAGAAAGTCGAGGCCTTGCACGTCAAGCTGTTTCAGGCCATTCATGTGGAGCGCCTGAATCTGTCCGGTGCCGACGCCTTGGCCCAGTGGGCCGAAAAGCAAGGCATTCCCAAGGCCAGGTTTCAGGAGGTCTACAACAGCTTTGGCATCGTGTCCAAGGCGCGTCGGGCCACGCAACTGCAAGAGTCGTTCAAGGTCCAGGGCGTGCCGGCCCTGGGGGTGGCCGGGCGTTTTTACACCGATGGCTCGCTCGCCGGCAGCATGGAACGTGCGCTGCAAATAGCCGATTTCCTGGTGGGCGAGGTTCGCAAAGGTCGCTGACACCACCGCGGCGGCGTCTGAAGCGGGCCTGGACTGCGGCTTTCTGGCCACGCCGGCCCAATTGGCATGCACAAGCTGTGCCAGAAACAGCTGATTTGTCGCATCAGGGGCAGTTACCCGCATACAATGCGGACTCAAGTTAACTGCAATTTCCGTGCCTTGAAATCTGTTGTCGCCCTGTTGTTGAGTAGTCTGCTGGCCATGACCGTGGCAGGTGCCCGCGCCGAAAAAGCCGACCGCGACAAACCGATGAACATCGAGGCCGACAAGCTGGTGCACGACGACCCCCGCCAGCGCACGGTGTTTTCCGGCAAGGTGGTGGCCACCAAGGGCACGATCCTCTTTCGAGGCGATCGGCTGGAAATCTGGGAGGACGGTCAGGGTCACCAGTTTGGACAACTCCTGCCCGCCAGCGGACAGCGCGCTTTCTTCCGCCAGAAGCGTGAGGGCCTCAATGAATTCATGGAAGGCGAGGCCGAGCGCATCGAGTACGACGGCCGTGCCGACCGCGTGAGCTTGCAGGGCCGCGCCGTGTTGCGTCGCTACCGGGGGGCCAAACTCAACGATGAAATGAGCGGCCAGTTGATCGTGTACGACAACGCCACCGAGCGTTTCACCGTGGACAACGCGCCCGCCAAGTCAGGAAGTGCCGCACCAGGCGCCTCCACCAATGCGCGTGTGCGTGCCTGGCTGACGCCGGCACCGGCTGGCGGAGCGGCTCCATGACCGCAGTCGCCACCCGCACCGACCGCGGTCGGTTGGAGGCCCACCATCTGCAAAAGTCGTACGGCAGCCGCAAGGTGGTCCACGATGTGTCGATCTCGGTGCAAAAAGGCGAAGTGGTGGGTTTGCTCGGCCCCAATGGCGCAGGCAAGACCACGTCGTTTTACATGATTGTGGGCCTGGTGCGAGCCGATGCGGGCGGGATACAGCTGGATGGCCAGCCCATCGAGCGTTTGCCCATGCATCAACGCTCGCGTCTGGGTCTGAGTTATCTCCCGCAAGAGGCGTCGATCTTTCGCAAGCTCAATGTGGCCGACAACGTGCGTGCGGTGCTGGAGCTGCAGCACGACGAACAGGGTCAACCCCTGTCCCGCGAAGAGATCGAGCAGCGCCTGACCAGCCTGTTGCAGGAGCTGCGCGTGGATCATCTGCGCGACTCATCGGCCACGGCGCTCTCGGGCGGTGAGCGGCGACGCGTCGAGATTGCCCGCGCGCTGGCTACTCAGCCGCGCTTCATTCTGCTGGACGAGCCGTTTGCCGGCATCGATCCGATTGCGGTGATCGAGATTCAGCGCATCATCAGTTTTCTCAAGGGGCGTGGCCTGGGGGTGCTGATCACCGACCACAACGTCCGCGAGACCCTGGGCATCTGTGACCACGCCTGCATCATCAGCGATGGGCGCGTGCTGGCGCAAGGCACACCGGCCGAGATCGTGCACAACGCCGACGTGCGGCGCGTGTACCTGGGCGAACACTTCCGGATGTGATGCGATGAAACAAGGGCTCTCGCTACGCGTTTCGCAGCATCTGGCGCTCACGCCGCAGTTGCAGCAATCGATCCGGTTGCTGCAACTCTCGACCCTGGAGCTCAACCAGGAAATCGAGCAAATGCTCGACGACAACCCGTTCCTGGAAAAAGACACCGAGTTGGCCGAGCGTGAGGCCTTTGGCCTCGAGCAGGCCGATGCCCGCACCGAAGAGTCGGCGGATTCCGCTGAAACGGCGGATGCCGCCTTGTCGTCCGATGACCTTCTCGACGCTCCGTTGGGTGAATCGCTCAGCAGTGCGCCCGGGGACGGCTTGTCTGAGGTCGCCGTCAGTGCCTCCAGCGATGTCGAGCCCGGCCTGGAAGGCGTGGCCGAAGGGTGGGAGGGCGACGGCAGCGTCGAGTTTTCTGTTGACGACAGCGAGTGGGGCGGCGATGCCCCCGCGCGCAATGGCGCACTGGACGACGACACGGCCGATGCGACCGAGCTGGCCCGCAGCGTCGGCTCCCTCACCGACTTCTTGCATCAGCAGGCTTTGTCGCTGCGGTTGAGCGAGACCGATCGTGCCGCCTTGCGCTTTCTGATCGAGTCCCTCAACGACGATGGGTACCTGGAAGACTCGCTGGTGAGTCTGGCCGAAGGCTTGGCCGGGGGTGACCTGGAGCAGCTGGAGGAACTCGAGCACCGTTTCGAAGTGGCGTTGCGGCTGTTGCAAACCCTGGAGCCCACAGGCGTGGGTGCACGCGACCTGGCCGAATGCCTGGCGCTGCAGCTCAAGGCGATGGAAACCCCCAACGAAGAGGCCGACGCGGTCCGCAACGTCGCCCTGGCCATTTGCCGCCAGCCGCTGGAGCTGCTGGCCAAACGCGACATCAAACGCCTGGTGCTGGCGGTCAGTGACAGCGATGTGCGCGTCAAGCTGGCCATTGCGCTGATTGCCCGGCTCGAGCCCAAGCCGGGGCGGCGCTTTGTGGATGTGGAGCGTCAGCTGGTCGTGCCCGATGTCATCGTCACCCGTCAGGGCTTGGACCGACAGGGGCAGCCGGTGTTTCGGGTGCAGCTCAACAGCGACGTGATGCCGCGATTGCGCGTGCATGACATCTATGCCGGTGCGCTCAAGGGCGCGGGCAAAGGTGAGGGTCATCAGGGCTTGCAGCAACGTCTTCAGGAAGCCCGCTGGTTCATCAAGAACATCCAGCAGCGCTTCGAAACCATCCTGCGCGTGAGCAATGCCATTGCGCAGCGCCAGCGCAACTTCTTCATCCACGGCGAACTCGCCATGCGCCCCATGGTGCTGCGCGAGATTGCTGACGAACTCGGTTTGCACGAGTCCACCATCTCCCGGGTGACCACGGCCAAGTACATGTCCACGCCGTTCGGCACCTTCGAGCTGAAATATTTCTTTGGCTCCGGCCTGGGCACGGACAGCGGCAACAATGCGTCGAGCACGGCAGTGCGCGCACTCATCAAGCAGTTCGTGGCCAACGAAAACACCAAGAAGCCCCTGTCGGACAACCAGATTTCCGAGATGCTCAAGGAGCAAGGCATCGATTGCGCGCGGCGCACCGTGGCCAAGTACCGCGAAGCCCTGCGCATCGCCCCCACCCATTTGCGAAAAGCCCTGTGATGAACGCTGACCCAGCCGTGCGTGGACGCACTGCGCCGACACTGGGCCATGCCTGGTCATTTTTCATGCCCTGCCCGGCGGGCGTGGAATCGTTGCTGGCGCGAGAGTTGGTGACCCTGATGGGTCATGAGCCACCTGGCCTGGTCACGCGGCGTGCGGGCGTGGCCTGGCGCGGCACCTGGCTGGAGATGATGCAAGCGAACTTGCACAGCCGTCTGGCCCAGCGCGTCTTGGTGCAACTGTCGGACACCCCGTACCGGCAGGAGCAGGACATTTATGAAGCCGCACGACAAGTCGCATGGGAGCGCTGGTTCACACCGCGTCAGACGTTCAAGATTGAAATCACGTCGCAACACAGCCCGCTCAAGAGCCTGAATTTTGCGGCCTTGCGCGTCAAGGATGCGGTGGCAGATCATTTTCGTGATCGACGGGGCGAGCGCCCGAGCGTGGAGGTCAAGCACCCGGATGTTCGGGTGTACGTGCACCTCACCGCCGAGCGCATGATGCTGGCGCTCGACACCTCCGGCGAGCCGCTGTTCAAGCGCGGCTGGCGCGTCGACAAGGGTGATGCGCCGCTCAAGGAAACCCTGGCAGCGGCCATGCTGGCAGCCAGTGGCTGGAGTTTGTCGATGGACGATCAGCCCGCGGCGGTGGATCGGGGCGTTCCACTGTACGACCCCTGTTGCGGCAGCGGCACCATCGCCATCGAGGCCGCGCAAATCGCCTGCGGCATGGCGCCGGGTTTGCACCGTCGCTTTGCTTTTGAGAAATTGCAGCCATTCGAGGCGGCCGATTGGGCAACCTGCCAGCAGCAAGCGCGCAGCCTGCAGTGCGCGCCCCGCGCCGAGGTGTTTGGCAGCGATGTGGCGTTTCGCATGGTTGACTTTGCGCGACACAACGCCGAGCGTGCAGGCGTGAGCCACGCCGTGAACCTGCGCGGGGGCGATGCCTTGCAGCGCATGCCGCCGTGCGAGACCCCCGGTTTTCTGATGGTCAACCCGCCCTATGGCGAGCGTATCGATGTGGGGGGCGTGGCGCGGCCGGGCGGACGCCAGCAGGCCCAGATGATGCGCACTGGCGCGTCGACGAGTCCAGCACACACCACCGGTGCAGCCCGTGGCGGCGCCGGTGCCGACACCCTGCCGGGTTCCGCTGGTGACTTCTTCCAGCAACTCGCCTCGCACTGGAAAAAGAACTTTCCCGGCTGGACCGCCTGGGTGCTCTCACCCGATGCCCGCTTGCCGGGTCAGATGCGATTCAAGGAAACCCGCCGCGTCCCCCTGTGGAACGGCCCGATCGAGTGCCGGCTGTTTCGCTTCGATCTGGTGGCCGGTCGGATGCCCTCGTGACCCGGCTGGTGCTCGACACCAACATCGTGCTCGACCTGTGGTGGTTCGAGGATCCACGCGTCGAGCCCTTGTTGACCGCCTTGCAAGCCGGCCAGGTGCGCTGGCTGGCCACCGACGCCATGCGCGAGGAGTTGCAGCGCGTGCTGACCTATCCGCATCTCACGCGGCGTCCACGCCGCCGCGAGCAGGATCCGCTGGCCGAGTTTGATCGCTATGTGTCACGGGTGCCCCCAGCGGTGCGGGCCCCCTATGCGTGCAAAGACCCGGACGACCAAAAGTTCATCGACCTGGCGGCTGCCCACGCGGCCACCCTGCTGAGCAAGGACGCGCAAGTGCTCACCATGGCGCGACGGCTGCAGCGACTCGGGGTGCACGTGGCCCCTGCCTGGGCCCCTGCCAACCCTGCGGCGCAACCGGCGGTCTGATTGATGTCAGAATCGGCTCACTGTCGCTCTCCGGTCTGATTTCAGGCCCGACCCGGTCGCGCGACTCGGCCCTCATTGATCATCGGTTATGCCTCGTTACCAGATTCAAGTGGATGTCACGCCCACTTACTTGCCGCACCAGTCCTCGCCCGAGGAAGGGTTGTACGTGTTCGCCTACACCATCCAGATTCTCAACACCGGCACGGTGGCGGCGCAATTGATTTCACGCACCTGGAACATCAACGACGCCGAAGGCACGCACGAGAAGGTGCGAGGGCTCGGCGTGGTGGGGCGACAACCGCTGCTGGAACCCGGCCAGCGTTTCGAGTACACCAGTGGCACGCGCTTGCGCACCGCCACCGGTACCATGCACGGCAGTTATTTTTTTGTGGCCGAGGACGGCGAACGGTTTGACGTCGACATCCCGATGTTTGTCCTCGATGCCTTGAGCGGCGAGGGCCGCCAGTTGCACTGAGCCGTCGACGTCATGGGTGAATTCGACCTGATCGAGCGATTTTTCCAGCGCCCGGCGCGGCGCGCGGTGCTCGGCGTGGGCGATGACTGTGCGTTGATTCAACCCTCGGCGGGCCAGCAGTTGGCCATCTCGACCGACATGCTGGTGGAGGGGCGACACTTTCTCTCCACCGTCGATCCGGCGCGGCTGGGGCACAAGGCGCTGGCGGTCAACCTGAGCGACCTCGCGGCGTGCGGCGCCCAGCCGGTCGCGTTCACGCTGGCGCTTGCCCTTCCACGTGCGGATCACGGGTGGCTGGAAGGCTTTTCGCGCGGCCTCTTTCAACTGGCCGATGCGCAGGGGTGTGAGTTGATCGGGGGCGACACCACGCAGGGGCCGCTGAACATCGCCATCACCGTGCTGGGCGAAGTGCCGCCGGGGCAAGCCCTGCTGCGCCATGCGGCGCAAGTCGGTGACGACATCTGGGTGAGCGGCACGCTGGGCGATGCCCGCTTGGCGCTGGAGGTGTTTCGTGGCCACTGGCAGGTCAGTGGTGAGGTCTTGGAACGCGCGCGTGCCCGCATGGAGTGTCCGACCCCCAGGGTCGAATTGGGGCAGGCCTTGCGCGGCGTGGCGCACGCGGCCATCGATGTCAGCGATGGCCTGCTGGGCGACCTGGGCCACATCCTCAAACGCTCCGGCGTGGGCGCGCAGATCGAGACGGCCTGGGTGCAAGGCAGCGCGGCGGTCACGCCCGACGTGTTGGAGCTGCCCTGGCCACGCCGATTGGACTGCGTGCTGGCGGGGGGCGATGACTACGAGTTGCTGTTCACCGCGCCTGTGCTGCATCGCGAACGCATTCATGCCCTGGCCAGCGACGTCGACGTGCCCGTGACCCGGATTGGCCGCATCACGGCCGACAGCGGCTTGCGGGTGCTTGATTCGCAAGGGCAGCCGATCAACCGACGCTTCGCGTCCTTCGACCATTTCAGCGCATGAGCGAGCGGGTGCGACAGTTTCTCGGTCACCCGTCCCACTGGGTGGCGATGGGGTTTGGCGCCGGCCTGAGTGTGATGGCGCCTGGCACGGTGGGCACGTTGTGGGCCTGGGCTGCGTATCTGGTGATGCAGACCTGGCTCGAGCCGTGGCAGATCGGGTGGGTGATTCTGGGCGCCCTGCTGCTGGGTTGGTGGGCGTGCACGGCCTCGGCGAAACGCCTGGGCCTGGCCGATCCGGGCTGTATCGTGTGGGACGAGGTGGTGGCGTTCTGGCTCATCCTGTGGCTCCTGTCGCCGGCGGGCTTTCTGACGCAGGTGCTGGCCTTTGTGCTGTTCAGGTTCTTTGACGCGGTCAAGCCGGGCCCGGTGGGCTGGGCAGACCGGGTTTTCAAGGGGGGCGGCTGGCGGGGCGGCTGGGGCATACTGTTCGATGACCTGGTGGCGGCCTTTTGCACGTTGCTGGTGTTTGCACTCTGGAGGTCGCTATGACGCAAGTGGAACGATTGGCCCAGGCCTTGATGCAACGCGGCTGGATGCTGGCCACGGCCGAGAGTTGCACCGGCGGCATGATCGCTGCCCGCTGCACCGATCTGGCGGGCTCCAGCCAGTGGTTTGAACGCGGCTTCATCACCTACTCCAACGACGCCAAACATGAGTCACTGGGCGTGAGCCAGGACATCCTGAACCAGCACGGGGCTGTGAGTGAAGAGGCCGTTCGTTCGATGGCCCTGGGCGCCTTGCGGCACTCCAAGGCGCAGGTCAGCGTGGCGGTGTCGGGTATTGCCGGCCCCGGAGGCGGCAGCCGCCATCGACCGGTGGGGACCGTCTGGATGGCCTGGTGCCTGCCGGGCGATTCCGGGCCGACGCTCGGCGCCGAGACGGCGTTCATCAAGACCGAGTGCCGGCAATTCGAGGGCGACCGCGCTGCCGTGCGCGAGGCCACCGTCGTGCATGTGCTCGAGACCTTGCTGGGCCTGCTGGGCGACACCGGCTAGGCGACAGGCCCCCGGTAGGTGTCGGCGGCGGTTCGTCGTTGGGTTCAACGGTTATTCCAGAGCCTGCCAGCCGAGGTGGATGACGGGCTTGACGCGCCGCTCAGGCGACGCTGCATCGCCCCGATAATGGCACCATGAGCCAAGCCCGCACTTTCCGCATCGCCCCGTCCATCTTGTCTGCCGATTTCGCCCGCCTGGGCGAAGAGGTGCGCAACGTCATTGCCGCTGGCGCCGACTGGATCCACTTCGACGTGATGGACAACCACTACGTGCCCAACCTCACGTTCGGGCCGATGATCTGCCAGGCCTTGAAACCCCATGCCCGCACCGCGCAAGGCCAGGCGGTGCCGATTGACGTGCACCTCATGATTTCGCCGGTCGATGCCCTGGCGGCCTCTTTCGCCGCCGCCGGTGCCGACCTCATCAGCTTCCACCCCGATGCCTCCGGCCATGTGCACCGCAGCGTGCAAGCCATCAAGGCGCAGGGCTGTCAGGCCGGTCTGGTGTTCAACCCGGCCGAGCCCCTGGATGTGCTGGACTGGGTGATCGACGACATCGACCTCATCCTCATCATGAGCGTCAACCCGGGCTTCGGGGGACAAAGTTTCATCGACTCGGCGCTGCGCAAGGTGGAACATGCGCGTCGCCGCATCGAGTCCAGTGGTCGTGACATTCGCCTGGAAGTCGATGGTGGCATCAAGGCCGACAACATCCGCCGCGTAGCCGATGCCGGGGCCGACACGTTTGTGGCGGGCAGTGCGATCTTTGGTCAACCCGACTACGCTGCGGTGATCTCGCGCATGCGTGCAGCGCTGGCGTGATGCGCCAGGGGGGGTGGCATCAGACTGGGTTTCTGACCCGAGGCCGAGCGGCGGTTTTGAAGGCGGGTTTGACGTGTGCGGCATCGACCCGGTGGGGAGCGTGGGTGCCGTTGGATATTCTGACCAATGAGACCTCCGTCACCGCTTGATCGGGTTGGTGCGTGTGCTGATCGGTATTGTTCAGGTACTGTTCCAGGGCGCTGACCACAACGGCATTGAGTTTCACGCCGTCTCGCAGAGCTCTGATCGAGGCAGAGCGGTGAAGGCCCGGGCTGACACGAACATTGAATACCCCGTTGCAGGGTTGTTGTGGATCGCGTGCCAGTGACTGACAGGTTTGCAGATAGTCCTCCACAGAGGCGCGAAATTGCACCTGTAGTTCTGGCAGCGTAGTGCCTTCGTAGGTCACCAGATCGTTGACGAAAAGAACTTTGCCAAAGAGGGTGCCAGTGTCGAGGTCCGCCTCCACAGAGCCCTGGTACCCTTTGTAGTCGAGCAAGGTCATCTTGTTTTCTCCGATGGGATCAATCCCATGTCTTCCCATGTGGCGCGCAACTGCCGGATGTAAACCGCTTTGACTTCGTTGCCCGGGTGCGG
Organism: Comamonadaceae bacterium; assembly: GCA_947448375.1. Taxonomy (GTDB): domain Bacteria; phylum Pseudomonadota; class Gammaproteobacteria; order Burkholderiales; family Burkholderiaceae_C; genus Limnohabitans. The sequence goes on from CANFMY010000023.1 coordinate 17,011, forward strand.
TCTGTGCAGGCAGATCACGTGATCGAGTCGTGCGTGATGAAACCGTCGACGCGACCCGTCATTGTTCAGGACCCGATAGCCCAGGTGTTTCAACACGAGGGTCAGTTCGTTCCACTTGATGTTGGTGGGCGTGGGGTGCGCCCTGATTCTGGCGATGATTTTTTCAGCTGTTGCCATGATTCAAGGACATGGCGTTTCAAAATTGTAACTGAAATTTAGTTACAAAAGTCAAGCGGCAATAGGAGAGAAGCGCCGGAAAGCCTTGAAACTGGCGAACAAGGGTTGGCCAACAGGGAGGGTTTGCGAACATGAGGCGGGGCATCGATGAAGGGGGGTCAACCGTAAGTCGAGATCGCATCGCTGTACATCGCAAAATTCAACGACCGACATCAGAAGATCGGTCAAACAAGCGCGTACCATGCCACTCGAGCAAGTTCAAAACGCATGAAGACCCGCACCCCCCTTGCAAGCCCACGGTCGTGGGACGCCGTCATCCTCGACCTGGACGGTACCCTGGTCGACACCCTGGGTGACTTCACCGAAGCGGTGGCGCGAACGTTCACCGATCTGGGGCTGGATGCCGTGCCGCGTGAACGCGTGGAGCGCGCGGTGGGTAAAGGGTCTGAACATCTATTGCGCACCTTGCTGGGTCCACACGCCGATGTGCTGTATGAGCAGGCCTGGGCACGGTATCAACACCACTACCACCTCATCAATGGACAATTTGCAGACCCCTATCCCGGCGTGGTGGAGGGGCTGCAGCATTTGCGTGCAGCCGGCTTGCCCCTGGCGTGTGTGACCAACAAGCCCACCGCGTTTGCCGAGGCATTGTTGCGACTCAAAGGCTTATCCGACCATTTCGTGCTGGTGGTGGGTGGCGATGCCTACGAGCGCCGCAAACCCGACCCCTTGCCACTCCTGAAAACCTGTGAGGCCCTGGGCACGACGCCCGCCCGCACCCTGATGGTGGGCGACTCGAGCAACGACGCCCAGTCTGCGCACGCCGCGGGCTGTCCGCTGGTCCTGATGCGGTATGGCTACAACCACGGCGAATCCGTGGATGCCCTGCCCGCTTGGGCGCACCTGGACCGGTTGGATGAACTCGCCGGTCTGCGCTGACGGCCCGTCACGGGTGTCTTGATGCTTGCGCGGGCTCAACAGGGTAAGTCGATCGACCCCTGCGGTGGCGGGTTGGGCGCCGACGCTGCGCCGGGCCTGTGCGGGGGTCCGGGCTGGCCAGCAAGCCCCGTGGCACGCAGCTCAAGGCTTCCCCCAGCTAACATGGGGGTTCAACTGCGGGGGCGCCATGATCCAGCTTTATATCGGCAACAAAAACTATTCCTCCTGGTCCATGCGGCCCTGGGTGCTGATGCGTCAGGCCGGTATCGACTTTGAAGAAGTCATGGTCCGTTTTGACGCCTTCACGCCTGATTCGCGGTTCAAGCAGGTGGTCGCTTCCATCAATCCCGTGGGCAAGGTGCCCGTGCTGGTCCATGAGGGTCTGGTCGTGTGGGACACCCTGGCGATTGCCGAATACCTGGCAGAACAATACCCGGATAAAACACTGTGGCCCGTGGGGCGTGAAGCACGCGCTCGCGCTCGCAGCGTCTGTGCCGAAATGCACAGTGGATTCGCAGCGCTGCGCAGTGCCTGTCCCATGAACATCGAAGCCCACCTGCCCGATGTGGGTGCATTGGCCATGCGCGACAACGCCGCCGTTCGTGCCGATCTGCAGCGCATCGTTGGCATGTGGTCTGGTCTGCTGGCCGAACACGGTGGGCCAATGTTGTTTGGTCACTTCAGCGTGGCCGATGCCACCTTTGCGCCGGTGGTCATGCGATTGATCACCTACGCATTGCCAGTGCCTGATGAGGTGGCCGCCTACATGTCGCGCGTCTGTGCGCTGCCGGGTGTGAGGGCCTGGATGGACGGTGCGCTGGCTGAAAAAGATTTCATCGATTTTGAAGAGCCCTACCGCCTCCACCCCTGATGCAGGGAGGCGGTTCCGGTCGGCGGGTGGGGCGGTGCGCGACGCAACCGCCCAGCGCCCGCAGTGCCCCGGGCCGCTTTGCTACACTTGAGCCCATGTTCATTCACCGCACCACCATCACAGGTTGCAGCGACCGGGGAGCCTGGCCCTGGCGTCGCCCGTTTGCCCTGTGCTCCAGTGTGCGCGCTTAAGCCGCCGGGGGGCACGCCTCTCCCCCGCCCGTTGCCTGCGGCAACTGGACCCTCATCATGAACAGAGCCCCTGTGGGGCTGAGCTGTGGAGGCTCATGTGATCACCGAACTCGAATTCAAAAGTCTGGCCGCCCAAGGCTACAACCGCATTCCCCTGATTGCGGAAGCCTTTGCCGACCTGGAAACCCCCCTGTCCCTGTACCTCAAGCTGGCGCATTCGCGTGACGGTGGACGCTACAGCTTCCTGCTCGAATCCGTGGTGGGTGGCGAGCGTTTCGGGCGTTACAGCTTCATCGGCCTACCCGCCCGCACGTTGCTGCGCAGCAGCGGCTTTGGCGAGCAAGCCCTCACGGAAGTCGTGACCGACGGCGAGGTGGTGGAGACCATCGCTGGCAATCCGCTTGATGCCGTGGCGGCGTATCAGCAACGTTTCAAGGTGGCCCTGCGCCCGGGCTTGCCACGCTTTTGCGGCGGCCTGGCGGGTTACTTCGGCTATGACACGGTGCGGCACATCGAGAAAAAACTGGCCCACACCTGCCCACCCGACACCCTGGGGTGTCCCGACATCTTGCTGCTGCAATGCGAGGAGTTGGCGGTCATCGACAACCTGTCGGGCAAGCTCTACCTCATCGTCTATGCCGACCCGGGCAAACCAGAGGCCTATGTGCGCAGCAAACAGCGTCTGCGTGAACTCAAGGAGTTGCTGCGCTACTCGGTGAGCGCGCCGCAGGTACGAGCCACCCAGACGTATCCGATCGAGCGTGAATTCGCCAAGGCCGATTTCCTGTCCGCAGTGGACCGCGCCCAGCGCCTCATCGAGGCGGGGGACTTCATGCAGGTGCAGGTGGGGCAGCGACTCAAGAAGCGCTACACCGAAAGCCCGCTGTCGTTGTACCGCGCCTTGCGCTCGCTCAACCCCAGCCCCTACATGTATTACTACCACCTGGGGGACTTCCATGTGGTGGGGGCATCGCCCGAGATTCTGGTGCGCCAGGAGGCGACCCCCGAGGGGCACAAGGTCATCATTCGCCCGCTGGCCGGCACCCGTCCGCGTGGCGCCACGCCCGAGGCCGACCAGGCCACCGAGGTGGAACTGATCAACGACCCGAAGGAGCGCGCCGAGCATGTGATGCTGATCGACCTGGCTCGCAACGACATCGGACGCATCGCCAAGATTGGCAGCGTCGAGGTCACGGAAGCGTTTGTGGTGGAGCGTTACAGCCACGTGATGCACATCGTGAGCAACGTCGAGGGCATCTTGCAGGAGGGCCTGAGCAGCATGGATGTGCTGCGCGCCACTTTCCCGGCGGGTACGCTCAGCGGTGCGCCCAAGGTGCACGCCATGGAGTTGATCGATCAACTCGAGCCCAGCAAGCGCGGCATTTATGGCGGTGCCTGCGGGTACCTCAGCTTCGCGGGCGACATGGATGTGGCGATTGCGATTCGCACCGGCATCATCAAGGACGGCTACCTGTATGTGCAGGCGGCGGCTGGCGTGGTGGCCGATTCGGTGCCCGAACTGGAATGGAAAGAGACCGAGCACAAGGCACGCGCGTTGTTGCGTGCGAGCGAACTGGTCGAAGAGGGATTGGAGTGAACGCCATGAGTCAATCCCCGCGTCTGTTGATGGTCGACAACTACGATTCGTTCACCTACAACCTGGTGCAGTATTTCGGCGAGCTGGGCGCTCAGGTCGAGGTACACCGAAATGACGAGATCACGCTGGAGGGCATTGCTGAGCGGCGCCCCGATCTGCTGGTGATTTCGCCGGGCCCCTGCTCGCCCCTCGAGGCCGGCATTTCGGTGGCGGCCATCCAGGCCTTTGCGGGCAAGCTTCCGATCCTGGGCGTGTGTCTGGGGCACCAGAGCATTGGCGCTGCGTTGGGCGGCAAGATTGTGCGCGCTAAGCAGTTGATGCATGGCAAGACCAGCGTCATGCACACCACACGCGAAGGGGTGTTTGCCGATTTGCCCGCATCGTTCACCGTCAACCGCTATCACTCGCTCGCGATCGAGCGCGCGAGTTGCCCGGCCGACTTGAAGGTCACCGCCTGGACCGACGATGGCGAGATCATGGGGGTGCGCCATGCCACGTTGCCCATTCAGGGGGTGCAGTTTCACCCCGAGTCCATCCTCACCGAGCACGGCCACGCCATGCTGAAAAATTTTCTCGAGCAGCGTTAATGCGACCGGAGACACCGATGCCCATCACCCCCACCGAAGCGTTGCAGCGTACCATCGAGCACCGCGAAATTTTCCATGACGAGATGCTGCATCTCATGCGCCTCATCATGCAAGGCGAGATGACGCCAGTCATGACGGCGGCCATCATCACCGGTTTGCGCGTGAAGAAGGAAACCATTGGCGAGATCACGGCGGCCGCGCAGGTCATGCGCGAGTTCGCCACGCCGGTGCAGGTGAACGACAAGACGCACCTGGTGGACATCGTGGGCACGGGCGGCGACGGATCGCACACCTTCAATATCTCCACCTGCAGCATGTTTGTGGCGGCCGCGGGCGGCGCCAAGATCAGCAAGCACGGCGGGCGCAGTGTCAGCAGCAAGAGCGGCAGTGCCGATGTGCTGGAGAGTCTGGGCGTTCATATCAACCTCTCCCCCACGGCGATTGCACGCTGCATCGACGAGGTGGGCGTGGGGTTCATGTTCGCTCCCAACCACCACCCCGCGATGAAAAATGTGGCGCCGGTGCGCAAGGAACTGGGTGTGCGCACCCTGTTCAACATCCTGGGCCCGCTCACCAACCCCGCGAGTGCGCCCAACATCCTGATGGGCGTGTTCCACCCCGACCTCGTGGGCATTCAGGTGCGCGCCCTGCAACGCCTGGGCGCGGAGCATGCGCTGGTGGTGTATGGCAAGGACGGCCTGGATGAGGCGTCACTGGGCGCGGGCACGGTGGTGGGCGAATTGCATCAGGGCCAGATCCGCGAATACGAAATTCACCCCGAGGACTTTGGACTGCCCATGTCGAGCAGCCGTGCTTTGCGGGTGGAAACGCCAGAGGCATCGCGCGATATGCTGCTGGGCGTGCTGGACAACCAGCCTGGCCCGGCGCGCGACATCGTCGTGCTCAATGCCGGGCTGGCACTTTACGCAGCCAACGTGTGCGCCTCGGTGGAGCAGGGCATTGCGCGGGCCGCACAGGTGCTGGCCAGTGGTCAGGCTCGCACGCGTTTACAACAGCTCGTGGCCCTCACGCAGCAACTGGCGAAGGCCTGAGGCAAGCATGTCTGACATCCTGAACAAAATTGTCGCGGTCAAGCACGATGAAATCGCCCAGGCGCAACGGCTCAGGCCGCTGGCGCTGGTGCGTGCTGACGCCGAAAGCCGTGTGCTGACCCGTGACTTCGAGGGCGCCCTGCGTCACCGCATCGCACAGGGCCAGGCCGCGGTGATTGCAGAAATCAAGAAGGCCAGCCCCTCACGGGGCGTGCTGCGCGATCCGTTTTTTCCGGCCGACATTGCGCAAAGCTATGCCGAACATGGGGCGGCTTGTTTGTCGGTGTTGACCGACCGGTCCTTTTTTCAAGGCAGTCCCGATTACCTCAAGCAGGCCCGCGCGTCGTGTGATCTGCCCGTGCTGCGCAAGGACTTCATGGTCGATCCCTACCAGGTCTATGAAGCGCGCGCCATGGGGGCCGACTGCATTTTGCTGATCGTCGCCTGCCTGGAGGACGGCTTGATGGCCGAGCTCGAGGCCATCGCCCACGCCCTGGGCATGGCGGTGCTGGTCGAGGTGCACGACGCGGACGAGCTCGATCGCGCCCTCAAACTCAAGACCCGCCTGGTCGGCATCAACAACCGCAACTTGCGCACCTTCGAGGTCAACCTCGACACCACCTTGTCGCAACTCGCGCGTGTGCCCGCAGATCGCCTGCTGGTGACCGAGAGCGGCATTCTCGCGCGCGAGGATGTGACCCGCATGCGCGAGGCCGGTGTGCATGCCTTCCTGGTGGGCGAGGCGTTCATGCGCGCGCCGGTGCCGGGCGAGGCGCTGTCCGGTTTGTTTGCCAACCCCTGAGGCTGGGTGTGACGGGGCCCGGCACGGCGGACTTGTTTGCCCAGGACGGGGCACCGCGCTTGACGAGCTCGTCGCCCCGCCAATGGGCGGTCGACCCTTCCTGGGATGCCGTGCTGGCGTCCTTTTGGCAGGGGGATGTCGGGCGCGACCTGCAGGCGCGCCTCGAGGCGCGGCTGGCGCAAGGGGCCCTCATCTACCCGCCCAACCCGCTGCGGGCCCTGGCGCTCACGCCCCTGGCGTCGGTGCGCGTGTTGATTCTGGGGCAAGACCCGTACCACGGCCCGGGGCAAGCGCACGGGCTGGCTTTTTCCGTGACACCGGGTGTGCGCGTGCCACCCTCCCTGCGCAACATCTTCAAGGAGTTGCACCGTGACCTGGGTCAACCCGTGCCAACGCAGGGCTGCCTGGAGCCCTGGGCGGCCCGCGGGGTATTGCTGCTCAACACCTGTTTGACGGTGGAGGACGGTCAGGCGGCCAGCCATGCCGGGTGGGGTTGGGAGGTGTTGACCGACGCTTTGGTGGAGGCGGTGGCCGCCACGGCGCCCGCTTGTGTCTACCTGTTGTGGGGGTCTCATGCCCAATCCAAGGCGTCCAGGATAGAGGTGTGCGCTCGCTCACATAGTCAAGAGGCCTTGCTGCTCCAGTCCAATCACCCCTCGCCGTTGTCCGCCGCCCGTGGCCCGACGCCGTTCCTGGGCAATCGACATTTCTCGCTGGCGCGGGATTGGCTGGCTGACCGCGGACACCGCCTGCAGTGGACGCTCTGACGGCTCTGCCTGTAGAGGCGGGCCGGTCTTTATCTTGTGCTATAGTCTTGGGTTCGCCGGAGGGGTGCCCGAGTGGCTAAAGGGGGCAGACTGTAAATCTGTTGGCTTACGCCTACGCTGGTTCGAATCCAGCCTCCTCCACCAGCGAAAACCAGTGGTCTGCCGCAAGGCGGGCTCGAGGTTGTGTGGGTGACCTGCAACTGTGACGACCTGATGGTCGGCTGCCCCCAGAGGGTGCTGCTTCAAGGTCCGATGCGGGAGTAGTTCAATGGTAGAACCTTAGCCTTCCAAGCTAATGACGCGGGTTCGATTCCCGTCTCCCGCTCCACCCGGTTTTCTCTGGCAATTGGTTGCACAACCAATGGTGACACGGTTTTTGCCCATGTGGCTCAGTGGTAGAGCACTCCCTTGGTAAGGGAGAGGTCGCGGGTCCGATTCCCGCCATGGGCACCAGTTTTGGTGATGTGGTGCGCGAGCACCTTTGAATGTCTTTCTTTTTCGGAGTCGACAATGGCAAAAGGCAAGTTTGAACGGACCAAGCCGCACGTGAACGTGGGCACGATCGGTCACGTGGACCATGGCAAGACGACGCTGACGGCGGCGATCACGACGATTTTGTCGAGC
>CANFMY010000024.1 GCA_947448375.1 Comamonadaceae bacterium
GCGCAATGCCAACGCATGGCCGAGGCGGGCGCCACGGTGCTGCGCGGCAACCATGATGCGATGGCGGTGACACCCCCCGCACAAGCCTCGCGACAGGGCGAGCTCACCGCCCGCTGGACGCATGATCGGCTGTCCGACGCCGAGCGGCAATGGCTCGCGCGTTTGCCGCTCACGGCTCGCCTCGACACCGTGCTGCTGGTGCACGCCAGCGTCAATGAGCCCGAGCAATGGCGTTACGTGGAAGACGAGGGCAGCGCAGCACGCAGCCTGCAGGCGGCGACCCAGAGGCATCCCGAGGTGCGGTTTGTGATGGGCGGTCACGTGCACCACCAGACCTTGTACTACCGGGGCCAAGGCGGGCAACTCATGCGATTTGCGCCGGTGCCGGGTGTTCCGATTCCAGTGCCGTCCCACCGGCGCTGGGTCGCCACGGTGGGATCGGTGGGACAACCTCGCGATGGTGACCCACGGGCCGCCTACGCGTTACTGGATCTGGGTCAACACCAACTGACCTTCTGGCGCGTACCCTACGACCACGCGGGTGCCGCACACGCTGTGCGCGCGGCCGGATTGGACGAGGCGCTGGCGCGCCGACTGGAGTCGGGACGATGAAGTTGATGGCCCCGGGCACCGAACTGGATGGCTTTCGGATTGGCGAGTGCCTGCACGCTGGCGGCATGGCCCATGTGTATGCGGTGACTTATGCGGACGCGCGGCCCTCACCGTTTCCGATGGTGATGAAAGTGCCCCGCATGACTGCGGGCGACGGCGCCGAAAACATCGTGGGCTTCGAGGTCGAGTTGCAGATGTTGCAAGTGCTGCAAGGTGCGCATGTGCCACGCCTGGTGGCCAGCGGCGACCTCATGCACTTGCCCTATCTGGTGATGGAGCACATCCCGGGGCAAAGCCTGCAACAGTGGCTGGACGCCAGGCAGGCCGAGCGAACCCCCGTTGACGTGGAGGAACTCATCCGCATCGGCGTGGCCACGGCCAGGGCCTTGCAAAGTCTGCACAGCCAGAACGTCTGCCACCTCGACCTCAAACCCGCCAACCTGCTGCTGCGCCCGGATGGCCGCGTGGTGCTGCTCGACTTTGGCTTGTCCTGCCACGCGCACTACCCGGACCTGCTGGCCGAGCAGTTGCGCAAGGCCGTGGGTTCGCCCACCTGGATCGCACCCGAACAAGTGGTGGGCGTGCGCGGCGACCCGCGCAGCGATATTTTTGCGCTGGGCGTCATCCTCTACGAGATGGCCACGGGCGAATTGCCCTTTGGCAATCCGCAAACCCAGGGCGGCTTGCGCCAGCGTCTGTGGATGACGCCGGTACCGCCCCAGCAGCATCGCCCCGATCTGCCCGACGGGTTGCAGGAGGTGATCCTGCGCTGCCTGCAGGCGCAGGCCGATGACCGTTACCCCTCTGCGGCTCACTTGGCGTTTGACCTGCGCCACCCGGATCAAGTCCAGCGCCGGGGATTGGCGCAACAGGGCGTGGGGTGGTGGTCTCAGCTGCGGCGCTGGGTGTGGGCTGCTGGGCGTCACTACCAGCCCAGCGCCTTGCCCGCGCAACAGCAAATTCGCGAGGTGCCCATCGTGATGATGGCCATCCCGCACGAGGATGTGAGCGAGGCCACCTTGTATTCCCTGCGTGCAGCTGCCCAGCGCTCGCTGGGCAACCGACCGGGCGCGCGCCTGGCCGTGGTCACCGTCATGTCGCCCAACGCCAGTAGCAGCACCGACAGTGCGCGCTGTGAAACGGCCTTGCACCGACAGCACCTGGCGCAACTGCACCGCTGGGCTCAGCCGCTGGACCTCAGCGACCACCAGACCTCGTTTCATGTGCTCGAGTCGGGCGATGTGGCGACCGCCTTGCTGCGCTACGCACAGGGCAATGCCGTGGATCTGATCGTGATGGGTGCGGCCACGCATGGTCTGCAGTTCCAGCGCCTCATCGCCACCGTGCCGATCAAGGTGGCCATGGATGCCCCCTGCACCGTCATGCTGGTGAAAGCCGAGCGGCCCTTCGAGTTGCTGGGTCTCGAGGATTGAGTCGGCGTTTAGAACTGGCGCTTGGCAATGGTCACGCGCAAGCCCTCGTGCGAGGCGTCGATCTTGAGCTGACACGCCAGACGACTGCCAGGCTCACGATCGGTGGCGGTGAAGTCGAGCATCTGGCTTTCATCGTCATCCGGCGGCGCCACGCGCGACAGATCGTCCTCGTGCACGATGCAGTGGCAGGTGGCACACACGCAGCTGCCGCCGCATTCGGCCACCAGGCCATCGAGGCCGGCGTCATCGGCAATTTGCAGCAGGCTGCGGCCGGGCTGCGCCGACACATCGTGCTCGGCGCCATCGGGGGTGGTGATCAGGAGAGTCGGCATGGGCAGAAGGATATCAGCGTTGCCTGCACCCTGGTTGGGGCTTCAGTGCCCTGGGCCCCATCCGCCACCCCACCCGCCCATCGCATCATGTGACGGGGATGACGGATCACTTGTAGCTGCGGGCGTCCTCGATGACCTTGCCATCGTTGGGCAAGGTGCCCGGCACCACCAGCTCCACATCGGCACGCAGCTTGGTGACGTCGCGCACGGCGTCCGCCAGGGCGCGTTGCAGCTCCTGGTTGATCTCGCGGCTTTCCACGCGCAGGGTCATCTGGTCGTTGGCCATCTCGCCGGTGACCACCAGCCGCGCCTTGAGCACCGCCGGGAAGCGCTTGGCCACCTGGTCGACCTGCCCGGGGTGCACGAACATGCCGCGCACCTTGGTGGTTTGGTCGGCCCGGCCCATCCAGCCCTTGATGCGGGTGTTGGTTCGCCCGGTGGGACACGAACCAGGCAACACGGCCGAGAGATCGCCCGTGCCAAAACGGATCAAGGGGTAGTCGGGGTTGAGCACGGTGACGATCACTTCGCCCACCTCGCCCTCGGCCACCGGGTCACCGGTGCCGGGGCGCACGATCTCGACGATCACGCCCTCGTCCAGCACCATGCCTTCGCGGGCCGAGGTTTCGTAGGCAATCAGCCCCACGTCAGCGGTGGCATAACACTGGTAGGCCGCCACGCCTTGCTGGGTGAACCAGTCGCGCAGCGACGGCGGGCAGGCTTCGCCCGACACCAGGCCCTTGGTGATGGACAACCGTTGCCCCGCCTCGGTGGCTTTCTCGATCAGGATCTTGAGAAAGCTGGGGGTGCCCGAATACGCCACCGGACGCAGATCGGCGATGGCCGCGAGTTGCTGCTCGGTGTTGCCCACGCCGCCCGGGATGACGGTACAGCCCAGCGCATGTGCGCCGCTTTCCATGATCCACGCACCCGGTGTGAGGTGGTAGCTGAAGCAGTTGTGCACCAGGTCTCCCGCCTCAAAACCGGCGGCGGCCATGGCGCGTGCAGCACGCCAGTAATCGGCACCGGCCCCTTCAGGTTCGTAGATGGGACCCGGCGATTGATAGACACGGCGTGCGCCACTGGGACGCAACATTCCGTTCCAGCCGATGGTGGAGAACCCGCCAAACGGATCGGTGGCACGCTGGGCCTGCTGCCGCTCCAGCAATTCGTACTTGCGGGTCACCGGCAAGTTCGCCAGGGCTGCGCGACTGGTGATGGCTGCCGCGTTCACGCCGGTGAGGATGTCGGCAAAGGCCGCACTGTGCTGCTGCGCGTGCGCGATCTGGACCGGCAGCGCTGCCATCAGGGCAGCTTCTCGGTCTTGGGGCTTGCGGGTTTCGAGGGAATCGAGATGCTTCATGAAAAATCGGTGCTCTAAAGAAGTAGGCGAAGCGGCGTGCCGCGGTTCAGGCCAGCCAGCGCTTGCGGCGCTTGTAGCTCTTGACGTCCTTGAAGCTCTTGCGCTCACCTCCGCCCACGCCCAGGTAGAACTCCTTGACGTCTTCGTTGGTGCGCAGATAGTCGGCCGCGCCGTCCATCACGATGCGGCCCGACTCCATGATGTAGCCGTAGTCGGCAAACTTCAGTGCCATGTTGGTGTTTTGCTCGGCGATCAGGAAGGTGACCTTTTCCTTGTCGTTGAGGTCTTTCACGATGTTGAACACCTCCTCCACGATTTGTGGCGCCAGGCCCATGGAGGGTTCATCGAGCAGCACCATGTTGGGGTTGCACATGAGCGCGCGGCCGATGGCGCACATCTGCTGCTCGCCGCCCGAGGTGTAGGCAGCCTGCGAGGTGCGGCGTGTTTTGAGACGAGGGAAATAGGTGTAGACCTTGTCCAGGTTGGCCGCGATCTCGCCCTTGTCGGTGCGGGTGTAACTGCCGGTCAGCAGGTTCTCTTCGATGGTGAGGTGGGCAAAGCAGTGACGGCCCTCCATGACTTGCACCACGCCGCGCTGAACCAGATCGGCTGGCGATAGGTTTTCGATGCGCTCACCGCGCAACTCGATGCTGCCCTTGGTGACTTCGCCGCGCTCGCCCTTGAGCAGGTTGGAGATGGCGCGCAGCGTGGTGGTCTTGCCCGCGCCGTTGCCGCCCAGGATGGCGACGATGCCTTGCTCGGGCACCTGCAGCGATACGCCCTTGAGCACCAGGATCACGTGGTTGTAGATGACCTCGATGCCGTTGACATTCAGAACGATGTTTTTCGTGTCCATGATGAACCTTGTCGGTTGTGACCAGATGAAAGAACCGCAGGCGGCCCTTTCATCTGGTGGCTGCCGGGGAGCAGCCACCAGCCGAGCCCTTAGGACTGGCAATCAGCCGGCGTGCGACGGGTGATCTTCTTCTCGGCTGCGTACTTGTCAGCAGCCGCCTTCACCATGGGCTTGAGGATGGACTCGTCGGCCTGGTACCAATCGGAGGACCAGACAAACTTGGTGCCATCCCAGGTGTGCATGCGCGACCAGGCTGACCCCATGTGGTCCATACAGCTGGTGGACAAGGGGCGCAACACGCCCTTGAAGCCCAGCGAATCGAGCTTGGCCTGCGTGAGGTTCAGGTTCTCGTAGCCCCAGCGTGCCTGCTCGGACGTCACGACCTTGCCCTTGCCAAAGCGCTCTTGCGCAGCGCGCACGCCTTCAATGCCATACATGGCCGCTTGCACGCCACGCATGTACAGCACATCGCCCACTTCTTCCTTCGGGCCAGTGCCTTGGCCGGGTCCATGCACCTTGGCCAGAATTTCCTTGGTCACGTCGGCATTCTTCTCGGCTCCGTGCTGCATCATGACGGCGGTGTAGCCCTTGGCACCCGCGCCCACGTCCTTGACGTCCGGCTCGGCGCCCGCCCACCACACGCCATACATCTTGTCGCGCGGGTAACCGGTGGCCTGGGCTTCTTTCAACGCGGTGGAGTTCATCACACCCCAGCCCCAGTTCACCACGTAGTCAGGGCGCTGCTGACGGATCTGCAGCCAGGTGGACTTCTGCTCCACGCCCGGATGGGTCACGGGCAGCAGGGTCAGCTGGAAGCCGTGCATGGCGGCACGCTCCTGCATCATGGGGATGGCTTCTTTGCCAAAGGGGCTGTCGTGGTACATCAGCGCGATCTTCTTGCCCTTGAGCTTGTCGCCGCCGCCTTCCTTCTTGATGATGTCTTGCACGATGGTGTCGGCAGCCACCCAGTAGGTGCCGGCCAGCGGGAAGTTCCACTTGAACACACCGCCGTCTTGCGATTCGCTGCGGCCCAGGCCCGGGGTCAGCAGGGGGATCTTGTCGCCAGGGGCTTTCTCGGTCAGCGCAAAGGTGATGCCGGTCGACAGGGGTTGAAACACGGTGGCGCCGCCGTTCTTGCCCTTCAGGCGCTCATAGCACTCGACGCCACGGTCGGTGGCGTAGCCGGTTTCGCATTCTTCCCAGCTCACCTTCACGCCGTTGATGCCACCGCGCGCGTTGGTGAGCTTCATGTAATCGATGAAGCCGTTGGCAAAGGGAATGCCGTTGGGTGCATAAGCGCCGGTGCGATACACCAGGGCCGGGAAAAACTGCTCCTTGGCCTGGGCGCTGACCAGGGACGGCATGAGCGCGCTGGCAAGGCCAGCAGCGACCACAGAGGTGGCGAGAGCGAGTTGACGAAGTTTCATGAAAGTCTCCTTGGAAAATTTAGAAATACAGAAAGAACGCTAGGAAAAATCACTGACAGCATCAGTGCGGGAAAGGCCACAGACGCAACTTCTGTTTGCCAATCGACCACAACTTGGCCAAGCCATGCGGCTCGACGATCAAGAACCAGACGATCAGCGCACCGAAGATCATGAATTCAGCATGGGACACCGCAGCGGTCGAAATCGCCACGCCCACCAGGTCGCCGGCCCAGGGCAGGAACTGGTTGAGGAAAATCGGCAACACCACAATGAAGGCCGCGCCAAAAAAACTGCCCATGATGGAGCCCATGCCGCCGATGATCACCATGAAGAGCAGCTGGAACGAGCGGTCGATCGAAAACGCCGCGGGCTCCCAGGAGCCCAGGTGCACGAAGCCCCACAAGCCACCTGCCACACCCACGATGAAGGAACTCACCGCAAAGGCGCTCAACTTGGCGTACATCGGACGAATGCCGATCACGGCCGCTGCCACGTCCATGTCGCGAATGGCCATCCACTCACGACCAATGGCGCCGCGCACCAGGTTCTTGGCCAGCAAACCGAACACCACCAGAAACCCCAGGCAGAACCAGTATTTCTCCATCGGGGTGCTGATGGACAAGCCCATCACACTCAGGTCAGACACGGACACAGACCCCGATGCATTGTTGTTGGTGAACCAGCCCACACGCAGAAATGCCCAATCACAAAAGAACTGCGCAGCCAGGGTGGCCACCGCGAGGTACAAGCCCTTCACCCGCAGACTCGGGATGCCGAATGCAATGCCCACCAGCGTGGCAGAGAAGCCGCCGCAGAGCAGCGCCACGATGAGCGGCACGCCCTCGATGCGGATGTAGGTGTTGTAGGCCATGTAGGCACCCACCGCCATGAAGGCGCCCGAGCCCAGCGAGATCTGGCCGCAATAGCCGACCAGAATGTTCACGCCCAGGGCAGCGAGCGAGAGGATCAGGAACGGAATCAGGATGGCGCGAAACAGGTATTCGTCCACCATCAGGGGCACCACCCAGGCAGCGAAGGCCAGGATCGCAGCAATAGCCCAGCGGTCCTGGGCGATCGGAAAGATCTGTTGATCCGCCTGGTAAGAGGTCTTGAACTGACCGTTTTCTCTGTAGAACATGAATTTTTCTTTCGATGATCTTTTAACGACAACCCGCTTCGCTTAACTTGGCTGCGCAAAGTGAGTCTTGGTTGAAAAATCATTGCTCACGTGTTTCACACGCGATCAATGATTTTTTCGCCGAACAAACCTTGCGGACGGAACAACAGGAACACCAGCGCCAGCATGTAGGCAAACCAGATTTCAATGCCGCCACCCACCAACGGGCCCAGGTACACCTCGGAGAGCTTCTCGCCCACACCGATGATCAACCCGCCGATGATTGCGCCCGGCACGGACGTCAACCCCCCCAGAATGATCACGGGCAGCGCACGCAACGCCACTGTGGTGAGCGAGAACTGCACGCCCAGCTTGGAACCCCAGATGATGCCGGCCACCAGTGCGGTGATGCCCGCCACACACCACACGATGACCCAGATGCGGTTGAGCGGAATGCCAATCGACTGCGCCGCCTGGTGGTCATCGGCCACCGCACGCAGGGCACGACCGGTGCTGGTTTTCTGGAAGAACAGCGACAGTGCACCCACCAGCACCGCCGCCACCACCGCCGCGATCACGTCTTCCTGGTTGATCAGCACGCCGCCTTCAAAAAGGCCTTCCAGCACGAACATCGGGTCCTTGGGCATGCCCACGTCGATCTTGTAGATGTCGCTGCCAAACAGGGTCTGCCCAAAGCCGTCGATGAAGTAGGTGATGCCCAGCGTGGCCATGAGCAGCGTCACGCCCTCCTGGTTCACCAGATGTCGCAACACCAGGCGCTCGATCAGCCAGGCCAGCATGAACATCAAGACGGTGGAGACGGCGAAGGCCAGCAAGTTGCTCAGCCATTTGTTGTCCAGTCCCAGCCACAACGGGATCCACTCGGAGAAGCGGGCCATGGCCAGCGCAGCGAACAGCACCATCGCGCCTTGCGCAAAGTTGAACACCCCCGAGGCCTTGAAGATCAGCACGAAGCCGAGCGCCACCAGGGAATACAGCATGCCGGCCATCAAGCCGCCAAACAGGGTTTCCAGAAAGAATGCCATGTCGTGTCCTTTGCGTGCTCAGTGTGACGTGCCGAGGTAGGCCCGGATCACGTCTTCGTTGTTGCGCACTTCGTCGGGAGCGCCGTCGCCGATCTTCTTGCCGTAATCGAGCACCACCACGCGGTCGGAAATGTCCATCACCACGCCCATGTCGTGCTCGATCAGCACGATGGTGGAGCCGAATTCATCGTTCACGTCCAGGATGAAGCGGCACATGTCCTGCTTTTCTTCCAGGTTCATGCCGGCCATCGGCTCGTCGAGCAGCAGCACCTGCGGCTCCATGGCCAGGGCGCGGCCCAGGTCCACACGCTTTTGCAAACCGTAGGGGAGTTGGCCCACGGGCGTCTTGCGAAACGCCTGAATTTCCAGGAAGTCGATGATGTGCTCGACCTTCTCGCGGTGTGCAATCTCTTCGCGCTCGGCCGGGCCGATGCGCAGGGCCTGCAGGAAGATGTTGCTGGTGATCTTGAGGTTGCGGCCCGTCATGATGTTGTCGATCACGCTCATGCCCTTGAACAGCGCCAGGTTCTGGAATGTTCGGGCAATGCCCATCTCCGCCACCTGACGGCTGTTCATGTGGTCAAAGGTCTGGCCACGGAAGGTGATCGAGCCCTCGGACGGCGTGTACACGCCGTTGATGCAGTTGAGCATGGAGCTCTTGCCGGCGCCGTTGGGGCCGATGATGGCGCGGATTTCGTGCTCTTTGACGTTGAAGGAGATATCGGTCAGCGCCTTGACGCCGCCAAACCGCAAGCTGATGTTCTGGATGTCGAGGATGACATCGCCAATGACCTTGCTCATGCCGCCACCTTCACAGGAGTGAATGTCTGCGCATCGGAAATCTTCAGCGTGGCGCTCACGCTGCCGGTGCGACCATCTTCAAACTTGACCACCGTCTCGATGAACTGCTCGGATTTGCCGCCATACAGGCCATCGATCAAGGGTTGGTATTTCTCGGCGATGAAGCCTCGGCGCACTTTGTTCGTGCGGGTGAGTTCGCCGTCGTCCGCGTCGAGCTCCTTGTGCAGCACCAGGAAGCGGCTGACCTGGCTGCCCGCGAGCAGGGCGTCTTCGGCCAGATCGGCGTTGACCTTCTCCACACACGACTGGATGAGTTCGTACACCTCGGGCTTGCCCGCCAGGTCGGTGTAGCCGGCATAAGGCAGGTTGCGGCGCTCGGCCCAGTTGCCCACGGCGTCAAAGTCGATGTTGAGCATCACGCAGACTTTGTCGCGGCCATCGCCATAGGCCACCACTTCCTTGATGTGCGGGAAGAACTTGAGCTTGTTCTCCACGTACTTGGGCGCGAACATGGCGCCGTCATTGGCCCCGCCCTTGATACGGCCCACATCTTTCACGCGATCGATGATCTTCAGGTGGCCGTGGTTGTCCAGAAAGCCGGCGTCGCTGGTGTGGTACCAACCGTCCGCGGTGAGCACTTCCTCGGTGGCCTGGGGGTTCTTGTAGTACTCCTTGAGCAGGCCGGGCGACTTGACCAAGATCTCGCCGTTGTCGGCCAGCTTGATCTCGACCCCCTTGCAAGGCACGCCCACGGTGTCGGCACGCGCTTCGTTGTCGGGTTGCAGGCAGACAAACACGGCCGTCTCGGTCGAGCCATACAACTGTTTGATGTTCACGCCAATCGAGCGGTAGAACGTGAACAGATCGGGGCCAATGGCCTCGCCGGCCGTGTAGGCCACGCGCACACGCGAGAAGCCCAGGTTGTTGCGCAACGGGCCGTAGACCATCCAGTCACCCAGCTGATAGCTCAGGCGGTCGAGCAGTCCCACCGACTTGCCATCCATCAGGGCCGGGCCCACGCGCTGGGCCACGTCCATGAAGTGGCGAAACAGGCGACGCTTGAAATCGCTTGCGTCTTCCATGCGGATCATCACGCTGGTGAGCATGCCCTCGAAGACCCGCGGCGGAGCGAAGTAATAGGTGGGGCCAATTTCTTTCAGGTCGATGGTCACGGTGGCGCTCGACTCGGGGCAGTTCACCACATAGCCGCACACCAGCCACTGGGCGTAACTGAAAATGTTCTGACCGATCCAGGCCGGCGGCAGATAGGCCAGCACGTCTTCATGCTCGGTCAGCCGGTCGAACTCGGCACCTGCCTGGGCGCGGTCGATGAGGGACAGGTGGGTGTGGACCACCCCCTTGGGGTTGCCCGTGGTGCCCGAGGTGAAGAACATCGCGGCCACATCGGCTGGCACAGCCTTCTCGGCCTCGTGATGAAAAAACTGCGGGTGTTGCTGGGCAAACACGGCACCGGCGGCCAGCAGCTCGTCGAGCGAACCCAGACCCGCTTCGTTGTAATTGCGCAGACCCCGCGGATCGTCATAGAAGATGTGTTGCAACTGCGGACTTTGCTCGCGCACTTCGAGCATCTTGTCGACCTGCTCCTGGTCCTCCACCACGGCAAAGCGCACATCGGCGTTGTTGATCGGGAACACGCATTCGGCCGCCACGGCGTCCTGGTACAGCGGGATCGGGATCGCGCCCAGTGATTGCGCGGCCAGCATGGTGGCGTACAGGCGGGGCCGATTGGCCCCCACCACAACCAGATGCTCGCCGCGGCGCAAGCCCGCCTGGTGCAGGCCGCCTGCCATGTGCTCGACCATCTGAACCAGTTCGCTCCAGGTGGTGGTTTGCCAGATGCCGTATTCCTTTTCCCGCAGGGCGGCCGCTGTCGGTCGCTGACGTGCGTGGTTCAGTAGCAATTGGGGAAACGTGGTGTGCATGTCGTATCCTTGTTTGCCGTGAGACGAGCCAGGCCCGGGGTGTCGCCCAGCTGACTGTCACAAAGCTTGGCGGCGATCGTAGAATCCGGTTTGACGTTATTTTGTCTTTACGATGACAATTTCGGGAATACCCCTAGATGACCTGACAAAGGTCTGACAAATCACTCTCGCATGTCCTCCGACCTCACCCTGCATCAACGGCGCCGCTCGCCCACGCCAGCCGAACTGGCCAGCGTGCCCTGGCTGGTTCACCTGACCGCCAGCGAACGGGCCGAGGTGCAAGAGGCCATCACCGTGAGCGATGCCTTGCCCGGCGACCACATTTGCCGGGTGGGACGCGCGGCCACCTACTGGTTTGGCGTGGTCGAAGGCTTGCTCAAGATGAGTGCCGACAACGAGCAGGGCAACAGCATGACCTTCACCGGCGTGCCGTCGGGCGGCTGGTTTGGCGAGGGCACCGTGCTCAAGCGCGAGGCTTACCGCTACAACATTCAGGCCCTGCGCGCCAGCGTGGTGGCCGGCTTGCCGGTGCAGCACTTTCACTGGTTGCTCGACCATTCCATCGGGTTCAACCGGTTCGTGATGAACCAGCTCAACGAGCGGTTGGGACAGTTCATCGCGGCGCGCGAGATTGATCGCCTCAACAACCCGGATATCCGGGTGTCCCGCAGTCTGGCCATTTTGTTCAATCCGGTGCTGTACCCGGGTGTGGGCGAGGTGCTGCGCATCACACAGCAGGAGCTGGCGTATCTGGTGGGCCTGTCGCGGCAGCGGGTGAACATGGCCCTCAACACCTTGCAGGCCAAACAGCTGATCCGCACCGAGTACGGCGGCCTGCGTGTGCTGGACCTGGCACGCTTGCGCCGCTTTGGGCTGCCAAACGCGTAAAGTCACCCCCATGTCCACTCGCCCGCCCGTTTCTGCGCCCCCCGCACAACCCTCGGCCACCGTGCGCCTCAACAAGCGCATGGCCGAGCTCGGCCTGTGCTCGCGGCGCGAGGCGGACGACTGGATCGAGCGGGGCTGGGTCCGGGTGGATGGGGCTGTCGCCACGATGGGGCAACAGGTGTCACCGCAGGCTCGCATCACGGTGGAGCGACAGGCGCGGGACCAACAGGCTGATCGCGTCACCATCCTGCTGCACAAACCGGTGGGCTATGTGAGCGGACAGGCCGAAGATGGTCACCCGCCCGCCGTCACCCTGGTGCAAGGGCGCAACCGCTGGCACGGTGACCCCAGCACACGACGCTTTCAAGCATCGCAGCTGCGCGGGCTGGCACCGGCCGGACGGCTGGACATCGATTCGGTGGGCCTGCTGATCCTGACGCAGGACGGGCGCATCGCGCGCCAGTTGATTGGCGAGGACAGCGGTGTGGAAAAAGAATACCTGGTGCGCGTGGCCTATGGCGACGTCCGCGAGCGGGTCCAGGAGGCCGTCCCCCCGCAGGCGATGGCCCGGCTGCGGCATGGCTTGTCGCTGGACGGGCACGTGCTCAAGCCGGCGCAGGTGGAATGGCAAAACCCCGAGCAGTTGCGCTTTGTACTCAAGGAGGGCCGCAAGCGCCAGATCCGGCGCATGTGCGAACAGGTGGGCTTGCAGGTGGTGGGGCTCAAGCGCATCCGGATCGGACGGGTGATGCTGGGGCATTTGCCCGTGGGACAGTGGCGCTACCTCGGGCCTGATGAAGGGTTCTGACGAGGCCCACGACAGACCTGCCCGGGTCAACCAGTGCCTGGCGCCTGTGTCTGGCCCCAAGGCACCGGACACCTGGCATCCCGTTGCTCTTGAAATGTTGATCCCCATCCTCAGTTGAATTTTTCCTGTCCGCTGCCACCGTGTTGACACGGACGTTCCCCTCACCCCTGTTTCTTCATGACTGACTCCATGTCCAAACAAACCCATGCCTTTCAGGCCGAGGTGGCCCAGCTGCTGCACCTGGTCACCCACTCCCTCTACTCCAACCAGGAAATCTTTCTGCGCGAACTGGTGTCCAACGCCTCGGACGCCTGCGACAAGCTGCGCTACGAAGCCCTGGACAACAACGGCCTGTACGAAAACGCGCCCCATCTGGAAATTCGGGTGGCCTACGACAAGGCGGCACGCACCCTCACCATCACCGACAACGGCATTGGCATGAGCCAGCAAGAAGCGATCGACCACCTGGGCACGATCGCCAAGAGCGGCACGCGCGACTTCATGTCGCGCCTGAGCCAGGACAACAAAACCGACGCACAGCAGCAAGGCGCGCTGATCGGCCAGTTCGGCGTTGGTTTTTATTCCGGCTATATCGTGGCCGACCAGATCACGGTGGAGTCCCGCCGTGCCGGCTTGCCCCCCGAGCAGGGCGTGCGCTGGCGCAGCGGCGGCACCGGCGAGTTCGAGGTGGAAGCCATGGCTCGCACCGATCGGGGCACCAGCGTCATCCTGCACCTGCGCGAGGACGCCGAGGAATACCTCAACACCTGGAAACTCAAATCCATCATCGCCAAATACTCCGACCACATTTCGCTGCCCATCCTGATGCGCCAGGAAGAGTGGAAAGAAGGCGAGAACAACCAACCCGGCGAGATGGTGCTCACCGACGAGTGGGAAACCGTCAACAAGGCCAACGCGCTGTGGACCCGCGCCAAGAAAGACATCACCGACGAGCAGTACGCCGAGTTCTACAAGGCCATCAGCCATGACATGGAAGACCCGCTCAGCTGGAGCCACAACCGTGTCGAAGGCGGCACCGAGTACACCCAGTTGCTCTACCTGCCGGCCAAAGCCCCGTTCGATTTGTGGAACCGCGACAAGCGCGGGGGCCTCAAGCTCTACGTCAAACGCGTCTTCATCATGGACGACGCCGAGGTGCTGTTGCCGGTGTACCTGCGCTTTGTGAAGGGCGTGGTGGACTCTGCCGATCTGCCGCTGAATGTGAGCCGTGAACTGCTGCAGGAAAGCCGCGACGTGCGCGCCATCCGCGAGGGCAACACGCGCCGCGTGCTCTCCATGCTGGAAGACCTGGCTCGCCGTGACCAACCCGCCGCTGACGCGAGCGACCAGGACAAGGCCGATGCCGGCAAATACTCGAGCTTTTACGCCGAATTCGGTGCCGTGCTGAAGGAGGGTCTGGGCGAAGATGGGGCCAACCGGGACAAACTCGCCAAGCTGCTGCGCTTTGCCAGTTCCACCTCCGACACGGTGTCGGTGTCTTTCGCGGATTACAAGGCTCGCATGAAAGAAGGCCAGGAGGCCATCTACTACATCACGGCCGACACGGCAGCCGCCGCGCGCAACAGCCCGCAACTCGAGGTGTTTCGCAAAAAAGGCATCGAGGTGCTGCTCATGACGGATCGCGTCGACGAGTGGGCCCTGGGTTTCCTGAACGAATTCGACGGCACGCCGCTGCAAAGCGTGGCCAAAGGTGCGGTGGACCTGGGCACGCTGCAGGACGAAGCCGAGAAGAAGGCCGCCGAAACCGCGGCCGAACATTTCAAGCCCACCCTGGCCAAGCTGAAAGAAGCGCTGAAAGACGTGGCCGACGATGTGCGGGTGACCACCCGCCTGGTCGACTCACCGGCGTGTCTGGTGGTGCAGGATCAGGCTATGTCCTTGCAGTTGTCCCGCCTGCTCAAACAGGCCGGACAACCCGCCCCCACGGTCAAACCCATTCTCGAAGTCAACCCGGAGCACAAGCTGGTTCAACGATTGGCCGACGATGGCTCTGCGGTGCACTTCCATGACCTGGCGCACATCCTGTTCGATCAGGCCTTGCTCGCCGAAGGGGGCTTGCCCGAGGATCCGGCGAGTTACGTTCGACGCGTCAACGCGTTACTGACCAGCTGACGACTTCATTCGCCCAGTAGGCTTGGGCACGCCTGAGCCAACTTCATCACGGCCCCAGGCCCTGCGGGGCCTCACACAAAGCCACCTTCACGGCGCAGCTGAGCCGCAGCTTCCCCGGTCAGTGCAGTGATCAGCGCGCGCGCCCGATCTGGCTCAGCAGCACGCGTGCAAACCGCCGCGGTGTAAACCGTGGACAGCCCCAGACTCTCGGGCAGCACATCCAGCAACGACACGCCTGGCGTGTACATAATTTCTGTCACCTGGGTACACCCCACCGCACCGGGGCGGGCCTGCGCGGCCATCTCGCGCATGGCGGTGGCGCCATTGGGGTAAGGGCACAGACGATCGCTCAAGATCTCGCGCAATCCGAGTTGCTCCAGCACTTTCATGAAGTGAATGCCGGCCGTCGCTTTGACAGGGTCGGGGAAGTACACCGCGGTGGCCTGCGACAAGAGGCCCTTCAACTGCTCGGGCGTCTGCAGCGCCGGGCGTGGTGCTCCCGGCAACACGGCGACCCCCGTCTTCACAACACCCAAGGCCTGCGCCGACCCCGCCACCAGATGGCCCTCCAGCACCAATTGATCGATCAGCGTCTGGCTCAGAATCATCAGGTCGCTGGGCTCGCCAGCCAGCAGGTGGTCGCGCATCAACCCCACGGCCCCGAACGTGCCCTTCACCGTGCAGGCATGTTCCCGCTCGAAGCGCTCACGCAGCGCGTCCACCAGACCTTGTGCGGCACCGCCGCTCATCAAACGCAGTTGTGTCATGTTGTTGAGCCCTGAAGCCCTCAATCCATTTGAATGCCGGCCGACTTGATCACGGTGGACCATTTGGCGATGTCGTCTTGCAGGAATTTGTCGAAGGCCTGGGGCGACATGACCAGGGGTGTTGCGCCCTGACGGCTCCACTGCTGCTTCAACTCGGGTTGACGCAAGGCGGCGTTGAGGGTGTCATTGAGCTTGTCGATCACCGCCTTGGGGGTTCCCTTGGGCGCCATGAGTCCGACCCAGATGGTGGCTTCATATCCCGGCACACCCGACTCGCTGACCGTGGGCACATCGGGCAACACCTCGGAGCGCTGACGGCCGGTGGTGGCAATGGCGCGCACCTTGCCCGAACGCACATGCTCGGTCATGGTGGTCACGGCATCGAACATCATGTCCACCTGCCCGCCCAGCACGTCGGTACGAGCACCCGAGCTGCCACGGTAGGGAATATGCACCAGAAACACCTTGGCTTGGTTTTTGAACAATTCACCTGCCATGTGATAGGGCGTGCCGGGGCCCGAGGACGCATAGTTCAACCGCCCCGGTTGCGCGCGGGCGCGCTCGACCAAGTCCTTGACCGACTGGATGCCCGTGCTCGGGTGCGCCACCAGCAACAGATCCGAGTAATTGATGGGCGCGACGCCAACAAAGTCTCGCATCAGTGCGTACGGCTTGTTGGGAATCAACGACTCGTTCACCGTGTGGGTGTTGGACATCATGAGCAGGGTGTAACCATCGGGCGCAGCCTTGGCAGCCAGATCGGTTCCGATGACCGAGCCTGCCCCCGGGCGGTTGTCCACCACGAACGACTGCCCCAGCGCCTCTTGCAACTTGAGCGCCGCGAAGCGGGCATAGTTATCCGCCGGTCCGCCCGTGGCAAAGGGCACGATGATTTTGACGGGACGGTTGGGGTACGCCTGCGCCCAGGCCTGGGCGCACAGCAGCAGGGCCACACAGACCCCGCCCAGTTGTTGAATGACATGCAACATGTAATGATCTCCTGTCTTCACTGAACCTTGCCCATGCGACGCACCACCTCGACCATGGCGCGCGCGTCCTGCTGGACATATTTTTCAAAGTCTGGCGTGTCCTGGTACAGCAACGGACTGCCCGCGCTTTGAATGACCTCACGCACACGGGCATCCTGCGAGGCCATGCGAGCGGCCGCACGCAATCGCTGTGCCACCGGTTCGGGCGTTGCCGCCGGCACAAACAACCCGGACCATTGGGCATACTCGGCGGCCCAACCCTGATCGCGCAAGGCCGGCACCCCAGGCATGGACTCCAGACGACCTTGCCCCCAATGCGCCAGCGCGCGCAGTTTGCCGGCACGGATGTGCTGCAGCACCGTCGCGGGTCCTGACGACACCGCGTCGATCTGACCCCCCAGCAAGGCCACCACGGCCGGCGCAGCCCCGGTGAAAGGCACATGCGTCATCTGAATGCCGGCGGTCTGTGCCAGGATTTCCATCGGCACATGCATGGTGCCGTAGTTGCCGGAGGAGCCATAGGTGAGTGCGCCGGGTCGCTTGCGGGCGTCCTCCACAAATTCCTGGACGGTGCGCCAGGGAGATTCGGCGCGCACCGCCAACACCGTGGGATCCGCCGTGAATCGTGCGATCGGACGCAGGTCGGGGATGGCGTACATCGGTGCGCGCCCCAGCAGCGCATCGGCTTCGGGTATCACGGTGAAGGAGGACAGCGCCAGCAGCACGCTGTAGCCATCCGCCTTGGCCTTGGCGGCAACGCTCATGCCGATGCCGCCCCCCGCGCCGGCGCGGTTCTCGATGACCACAGGTTGCCCCAGGTCACGCGACATGGCTTCGGCCACCGGCCGCGCCACGATATCGGCCACGCCGCCCGGAGGAAAGGGCACGATCATGGTGATGGGGCGCGTGGGATAAGCAGCCG
The DNA here is from genome assembly GCA_947448375.1 of Comamonadaceae bacterium. Lineage (GTDB taxonomy): Bacteria > Pseudomonadota > Gammaproteobacteria > Burkholderiales > Burkholderiaceae_C > Limnohabitans. The sequence goes on from CANFMY010000024.1 coordinate 17,438, forward strand.
GCTGCGCCCACGCGGACGGCATCCACCCGCCCAGGGCCACCGATGCGCCGGACATCCAACCCAGTGCTTGTCTTCTTTTCATCATGCCTCCCGATTGCCAGACCTTGCCTCGCCGACACACGCCTGCAGGGCTTGAAGTGAGCGAACTCTAGCACCGCCACAATATCCGAGGATTTCCCCTGCCTATGCGAGGCCGCCGACAATCGGGTTGTCGACTCATTTCCTTCGCTTGTTTTCTTCGCTTCATTTCACCCGCACCGCAGGTGCTTGTTCGCACTTCATCATGAAAATTGCCGCCTTCACACATCAAGGTCAACCCCAGGTGGGCCTCATCTCTGACGATCTGCAAACGGTGACCCCGTGGGATCTTCCCCTGGCCGAGCGCGAACTCGGCGCGCAAGGCATCATCGAGCGTCAGGTGCGCGGTGACGCGCTGCCGGGCACACTGGCCAGCCTTGCCCTCTCGCAAGTTCAGTTGCGCGCACCCCTGCCACGTCCGCGTCGCAATGTGTTTTGTGTGGGCAAGAACTACTACGCACATGCCAAGGAATTCGCCAGCAGTGGTTTTGACAGCAGCGCCAAGGCCGGCGGCGATGTGCCGTCCGTGCCCATCATCTTCACCAAGGTGCCCGAGTCGGTCATCGCCACGGGCGAAGCCATTCGCATGCCGGGGGCAGACGTGTCCACGGCCATCGACTACGAGGCCGAACTGGGCGTGATCATCGGGCGTGGTGGCAAGGGCATTCGCGCCGCTGACGCCATGCAGCATGTGTGGGGCTACACCGTCATCAACGATGTGACGTCACGCGACTGGCAAAATCGTCATCTGCAGTGGCACATGGGCAAATCCTTTGACACCTTTTGCCCGATGGGTCCGTGGCTGGTCACGGCCGATGCCTGCGATGGCGCCAACACGCAGGTGCGTTGCTGGGTCAACGGCGAAGAGCGCCAAAACGCCAGCACCCGCGATCTGATCTTCGACATCCCCACCCTGATTGAAACCCTGAGTGCGGGCATCACCCTGTACCCGGGCGATGTGATTGCCACCGGCACCCCGGTGGGCGTGGGCATCGGCTTCAAGCCGCCGCGTTACCTGCAATCAGGGGACCGCGTGCGCGTCGAGATCGACGGCATCGGCGCCATCGAAAATCCTGTTCTCTGACGCTCACAGCCTGAGCGGTTCTTCCTGCATGGCCTCGACCTGGTCCTGCAGGATGCTCACCTGCTCCTGCCAATAAGACGGCGCGCCAAACCAGCCAAAGTGTTCGGCAAACGCCGGGTCGTCTCGCCGTTGCGCCAGCCAGGCGCTGTAGTGCAGCAAGCGCAAGGTGCGCAGCGGTTCCACCAGCGCGAGTTCGCGCGTGTCAAAGCTGCGCATGGAGGTGTAGCCCTCGAGCAGGGCCGACCACTGGGCTGTGCGATCGCGCCGATCGCCACTGGGCAGCATCCACAGATCCTGAACCGAGGGCCCCGTGCGACCGTCATCCAGGTCGACAAAGTGCGGGCCGCCCTGCGGCATCTCCACCGGCGTCCACAGAATATTGCCCGGGTGCGCATCCCCATGCAGGCGCAACACCTTGAACGGCTCACGCAAGGCCTGTTCGGCCATGCCCAGCGCCTGCTCGGCCACACGCTGCCAGGCACTGCGAATGTCCAGGGGCACGTGGTGTTGCAGCAAGAACGCCAGCGGCTCGACTCCGTGTGACTGCACACTCAGCGCCGGTCGCTGCACAAAGGGCTGTCGCTCACCCACGAGATGGATGCGGGCCAGAAAGCGTCCGATCCACTCCAGCACCTCGGGGTCATCGAGTTCGGGGCGTCGGCCCCCTCGACGTGGGCACACGCTGAACCAGAAGACCGTGGGCAGCGCACCTTCAGCCTCGACCACCAGACGATGCAAGGTGTCCCCTTGCAACACCCTCGGCGCGACCACCGGAATATCGTCGGCCACGAGCTCGGCGCTGAACGTGTGCTCTTCGCGGATCTGCGCCTCGCTCCAGCGGCCGGGTCGGTAAAACTTGGCCACCACTGGCTCAGCGTCGTCGAGCATGGCCTGGTAGACACGGTTTTCATACGAATTCAAGCCCATGAGCCGTCCATCCACCGGTAGCCCCACGCCCGACAAGGCGTCCAGCACCACCTCGGGCGTGAGCCGTGAAAACGGATGCGGCTCGGGTTGACTCACACGCCCCACACGATGTCGTGCTGCTCGTCCAGGCAGCGTTGCATCATGGTGATGAACGGCACGGCGCGCTGTCTCAGGCTCACGTTGTCTTCGTGCGCTGTGTCCTCGCTCCGACCCTGAGCCGCTGGGACTTGGGCGTCATGCTCGTCGTGCTGCCTGATGGCGCTTTGCAACGCCAGGATCGCCGCCTGCAACTCGGCCACTGTCAAAATGCCCCGGGGTGCGGGATCCTTGCCCAAGAGGCTCAACATCTGGCGGCCATGCGGCTCGAGCATGATGAGGTCGCCTGTGGCCTTGGACTTGAATTTGTAGAGCATGCAGAGATTGTGCCCCCAGATCGCCTGACTGCCTATGGTTTTATCCTGGCTGGCGAACATAGCGGATCACCTGGCGTCCCCCGATGCAAGCTATCTCCCCCCGGTTCCAGGCACGAAGACCGGGCCAATGCCACGCTGTCGTGTGCCTCAGACGGCGCACCCGCCAACCGCTACTGCAGTGACTGCAGCACCAGGTCGTTGAAGGCCTGCGCGCGCTCGTACATCACCCAGTGGCCCGCATCGGGAATCACGTGGAAGGACATCAATGGGCAGCCCTGCAGCGCTTGTTGCACTTCAGGCAAACGCCCCGTGTACAGCACATCGTGTTCGCCCCAGAACGTATAGACGGGGCAGGTCCAGCGTTGCTGCAATTGCAGCAACACATCGCTGCGCGCAATGCGGCGTCGGCGCATGCGGTCGCGGGACACATTGGCGTCTTGCATCGCCACGGTCTCGTCGGTCACGCTCTCGGGGTGGTGCAACATCATCTTGAGCAGGTTGTGGCGCATCACATCGGCACGCTCCTGGGCCGTCATGTCGTCGCGCAATCCACGCAAGGCCTGTGCGCCGGCAAACAAGCCCAACGCAGGAATGCCAATCAACAAGAGGCGGTTGATGCGCTCAGGATGATGGGCGGCGATGAAGCCACTGGTCATGCCACCAAAGGAAAACCCCATGAGGTCCACACGCGTGTCGGCAAACAACTGCTGCAGGCCTTCCACCACGTAAGGAAACATCAGGTCGACGTCTCGCACTTCTGGCGGCAAATCGGAATCACCAAAGCCCGGCAAGTCCATGGCCCACACGGCACGGTCCACCGACAACGCCTCCACATTGCGCACCCAATGGGTCCAGCTGCCACTGCCACCGTGCAACAGCACCAAGGGCGGCTGGCCTACGGCACCACGGTGCCAGACATGCCAGACCTGCCGTCCTCCACTCGTGCGTAGTTCGACACGTTCGGCCTGCGACACCACGGATTGAATCGATGACGTCATGTTTCATATCCCGCATAAACAAAACGCCCACACGAGGTGGGCGTTTGTATTGGTTGCGCGAGCAAGATTTGAACTTGCGACCTTTGGGTTATGAGCCCAACGAGCTACCAGGCTGCTCCATCGCGCGTCAGAAGAGAAATTATAACTTATTCAGCATCGGCTTGCGCAGCATCGCTCACTTCGGGGCGATCCACCAGCTCGACCAGGGCCATGGGTGCGTTATCGCCCACACGGTAACCCATCTTCAGAATGCGGGTGTAGCCACCCGGACGGGCCTTGAAGCGCGGGCCGAGATCGGCGAACAGCTTGACCACGGAGTCGCGGTCGCGCAGGCGGTTGAAGGCCAGACGCTTGTTGGCCAGAGTGGGTTCCTTGGCCAGGGTGATCATGGGCTCGACCACGCGGCGCAATTCCTTGGCCTTGGGCAGGGTGGTCTTGATGACTTCATGCTCGATGAGCGAGTTCATCATGTTGCGCAGCATGGCGAGGCGGTGCTCGCTGGTGCGGTTGAGTTTGCGAAGTCCGTGTCCGTGACGCATGATTTTTCCTTTTGATGTTTTGCCGGCCGCCGTATCAGGTACGGCCGGGGGACCGAGGTCCGTGGGTTGTCACCGAATGATCAGCGACGCTCAAGTCCTGCGGGAGGCCAGCTCTCGAGCTTCATCCCCAGGGTCAGGCCGCGCGAGGCGAGCACTTCCTTGATTTCGTTGAGCGACTTGCGACCCAGGTTGGGGGTCTTGAGCAGCTCATTCTCGGTGCGCTGGATCAGGTCACCGATGTAATAAATGTTCTCGGCCTTGAGGCAGTTGGCCGAACGCACGGTGAGTTCGAGCTCATCGACAGGGCGCAGCAGGATCGGATCGAACTGCTGGGCGCTGCGCGGTGCAGGCGAATCAAAGGCGGCGAGTTCGCTGCCCTCGAGCTGTGCGAACACGGCGAGTTGCTCGACCAGGATCTTGGCTGATGCGCGCACGGCGTCTTCAGCCGTGATGGCGCCGTTGGTTTCAATCTCGACCACCAGTCGGTCGAGGTCGGTGCGTTGCTCGACGCGGGCGTTCTCGACGCTGTAGCTCACGCGGCGAACCGGCGAGAAGGAAGCGTCCAGCACGATGCGGCCGATGGACTTGGAGGGCTCTTCGCCATAGCGACGCACCGTACCGGGCACATAGCCGCGACCTTTTTCCACCTTGAGCTGGATGTCAATCTTGCCGCCTTGCGACAGGTTGGCAATGACGTGCTCGGGGTTGATGATTTCAACGTCGTGCGGCGTCTGGATGTCACCGGCCGTCACCACGCCTTCGCCATCCTTGCGCAGGCTCAGGGTCACTTCGTCACGGTTGTGGAGCTTGAACACCACGCCCTTGAGGTTCAACAGGATGTTGACCACGTCTTCTTGCACGCCGTCGATGGACGAGTACTCGTGCAACACGCCGGCAATGGTGACTTCCGTCACGGCATAGCCGACCATGGAGGACAACAGCACACGGCGCAGGGCGTTGCCCAGGGTGTGACCATAACCACGCTCGAACGGCTCGAGCGTGACTTTGGCACGGTTGTGGCCGATGTGCTCGACGTTGATGGCTTTGGGTTTCAACAATTGGGTTTGCATTCGGAGTTCCTCTCAATACCCCCGGCTCGTTACACCGGTAAGGCTGGGTGATCCACCCCTGGCTGCTCGAGCGTGCAGCGCAGGGAAAAAGAAGGCGATGTCGCGATCAGCGCGAATACAGTTCGACGATCAGCGATTCGTTGATGTCGGCTGCGAATTCATCACGGTCCGGCACCTTCTTGAACGTGCCTTCGGCCTTGTCCACATTGACCTCAACCCAGGCGGGCAGGCCCACTTGCGTGGCCAGTTGCAACGCTTCAACCACGCGGCCTTGCTTTTTGGACTTTTCACGCACAGCCACGACGTCACCGGCCTTGACCAGGTACGACGGGATGTTGACTTGCTGACCGTTCACGGTGATCGCCTTGTGCGACACCAGCTGGCGCGCTTCGGCGCGGGTCGAGCCAAAGCCCATGCGATAGACGACGTTGTCCAGGCGGGACTCGAGCAGGAACAGCAGGTTCGCGCCGGTGTTGCCGCGCTGACGGTCGGCTTCAGCAAAATAGCGACGGAACTGGCGTTCGAGCACGCCGTACATGCGCTTGACTTTTTGCTTTTCACGCAACTGCAGACCGAAGTCGGAGGTGCGCTGGCCCGAGGTGCGACCATGTTGGCCAGGCTTGGTGTCGAATTTGGCCTTGTCGCTGATGGAGCGGCGCGCGCTCTTCAGGAACAGGTCGGTGCCTTCACGGCGGGAGAGTTTGGCCTTGGGGCCTAGATAACGTGCCACTTGAACTTCCTTTATCTCATCTGCCCGCAGGATATGCGGGGAGCCACCGGCAGTGACCGGTGGCGGTGGGCTTCACTGAAAATTAGATACGGCGACGCTTTTGGGGGCGGCAGCCGTTGTGCGGGACCGGGGTGACATCGGAGATCGAGTTGATCCGGATGCCCAACGCGGCGAGCGCACGCACCGACGACTCGCGACCGGGGCCGGGACCCTTGATCTCGACGTCGAGGTTCTTGATGCCCTGGTCGATGGCCGCACGGCCCGCGACTTCGGACGCCACCTGTGCCGCAAACGGGGTCGACTTGCGCGAGCCTTTGAAGCCCTGACCGCCCGACGAAGCCCACGACAGGGCATTGCCCTGGCGGTCGGTGATGGTGATGATGGTGTTGTTGAACGAGGCGTGCACGTGGGCAATGCCGTCCGCAACGTTCTTGCGGACCTTCTTGCGCACGCGCTGAGCGGCGGTATTGACAGGTGCTTTTGCCATGGTGATCCCTTAATTATTTCTTCAGGGCCTGAGCGGCCTTGCGCGGACCCTTGCGAGTACGGGCATTGGTACGGGTACGCTGACCACGCATCGGCAGGCCGCGACGATGACGGAAACCACGGTAGCAACCGATGTCCATCAAACGCTTGATGTTCATGGTGGTTTCACGGCGCAGATCACCCTCGATGGTGAAGTGAGCGATCTGATCGCGGATCTTTTCAAGATCAGCGTCTGTCAGATCCTTGATCTTTTTCGAATAGGCGATGCCACAAGCTTCGCAAATTTTGCGAGAGCGGGTGCGACCAATGCCGAAGATGGCGGTGAGACCGATCTCGGCGTGTTGGTGCGGCGGAATATTGATACCAGCGATACGTGCCATGTGCGTCCTCTTAAACCTGTTGCATCAACCTTGGCGCTGCTTGTGACGGGGGTCGGTGCAGATCACGCGAACCACGCCCTTGCGACGGATGATTTTGCAGTTGCGGCAAATTTTTTTGACCGAAGCCGAAACTCTCATTTCACTCTCCTAACAATCCTCGAAAAGTGCCCCCTGGCGCTTTTCCTCTTTCACTTCGCCCCGAGCCACACGGACTCGGAACACAATTCAGACCTCACGCACAGGCGCGAGGCACTCTCTGTCTCCGCGAACAACCCCGCCAGCGGATCAACCGCCCAGCGTGGTCTTGAAGTTCGCCTTCTTCAACAAGGACTCATACTGCTGGCTCATCATGTAGTTCTGCACCTGGGACATGAAGTCCATGGTGACCACCACAATGATCAGCAGCGAGGTGCCGCCAAAATAGAACGGCACGTTGTACTTGAGAATCAGAAATTCGGGCA
>CANFMY010000025.1 GCA_947448375.1 Comamonadaceae bacterium
ATTACTGGCGACAGTTTTATGTCCCGCTGTCGCAAGACGAACTTCAGCAGGTCACGGGCTTTTGGAAGCACCCCAACGAGTTGGAGAAGGCCGTGCGAGATGTGCTGGACCTGGCCGATAAGTTGGCCGAGCAAGCGCCCCCTTCAGCCTGGCTTCAGCAGTGTGAGCAGGACCGGCGCACACGGCTAACAGAGCTCAAGGAGCCTTGGCCTCGATGGATCGAGGAATTTGGACAGTTGCTCCAGGAAGCCAATGAGCAGCGTCACTTTGATCGCCAAATTCTGGGCCCTGCACATTACACGCGGTGGCTCGCCGCCATCAAACACTGGGCCACCACGCCCGCAGAGCAATTGGAGCTGGGTAACGCAGCCTGGGATCGGTTGACGCCGACGGGGTTGGCGCAAGCCTGGAGGCATGACACGCCTCCCCACCATGCCGTGCTGGATCAACTGGCCCGCGTGCGCGAAGCGCAGCGTCACCTCCCCAGCCCCAAAGCCGGCTTGCTGGCACACGCTGCGCGCTGGATTGCTGCTGAATTCAAGGCCACACAGCAGCGCCGCGCCCAACTGGGGTTTGACGATTTGCTGAGCAACCTGGATGCTGCCTTGCAAGGCAAGAACGGCGCTCGGCTGGCCGATGTCATCCGACATCAGTTTCCCGTGGCACTGATCGACGAGTTCCAAGACACCGATCCGCTGCAGTACCGCATCTTCGAGCGCATTTACGCGCCCGAGCGCAATGCCCAGGACAGCACACTGATCCTCATCGGCGACCCCAAGCAGGCCATCTACGCGTTTCGTGGTGCGGACATTCACACCTACCTGAAAGCCCGAGCGGCTGTGGGGGGGCGGTTGCACACGCTGGGCACCAACTACCGATCCACCCCGGCTTTGGTGGAGGCCACCAACCATTGTTTTTTGCAGGTGGAGCAGCAGGCTGAATCGGCGGGAGCCTTCCTGTTCAGGCGCGATGGGGACAACCCGGTGCCGTTCATCCCGGTGTCTGCCCAAGGGCTGAGCGAGTCGTTTGACGTTCAGGGGCACACGCCAGCGCCCCTGTGCCTCACCGTGCTGCCGCCCGCCAGCAAACTGTCGAAGGATGCGTACATCCAGCAAATGGCCGAGATCAGCGCCACCCAGTTGGTGGACTGGCTCCAACTGGGGCAACTGGGACAAGCTGGATTTGTCAAACCCGGCCAGCCCCTCGTGCCCTTCAAGCCAGCCGATGTGGCCATCCTGGTCAACAACCGGCAGGAAGCCCAGAGCATGCGTCGTGCCTTGGCCAGGCGGGGCGTGCGCTCGGTGTATCTGTCCGACAAGGACACCGTGTTCGACACCCCGCAAGCCACCGAGGTCTACCGATGGCTGCTGGCCTGTGCCGAACCCGACAACGACCGGATGCTGCGAGCGGCACTCTCCACCGCCACGCTGGGGCTGGATTTGGCTGCGCTGGATGCGCTTCACACCGATGAGCTGGCGTGGGAGAGTCGGCTCGAGCAGTTCAAGGACTACCGCGAGGTCTGGCGCAAACAGGGCGTACTGCCCATGCTGCGTCGCCTGCTGATCGACTTTGACTGTGCGGCGCGACTATTGCAACTGCAAACCGATGCCTGGGGGCAAAGCGGTGAGCGTATCCTGACCGATCTGCTGCACCTGGCCGAGTTGCTGCAACAGGCGAGCGTCGCGCTGGAAGGGGAACAGGCCCTGATTCGATTCCTGGCCGAGCACATGGCGCAAGCCCAGGGGGGCACAGAGGACAAGAAGCTGCGTCTGGAGAGCGATGCCAACCTGGTGCAGGTGGTCACCATCCACAAGTCCAAAGGACTGGAGTATCCGCTGGTGATGCTGCCCTTCATCTGCGCCACCCGCCCCGCCAAACTCGATGATGTGCCCTTGACCTGGCACGATGATGCAGGCGTGTTGCAGGTTAGCCTGGCCGGCGATGAAGCCACTCGTGCACGGGCCGACACCGAACGCCTGGGGGAAGACGTTCGCAAGCTCTATGTGGCCCTGACCCGTGCACGCCACCTCACCTGGCTGGGGCTGGCCCATCTGGAGAGCACCGCAGACAGCGCCATCGGTCATCTGCTGGGATGTCAACACACCGAGCCCGAGTCGTTCGTGCAAGCTGTGCACAACTTTGCACGGGGCCACGCCCATCTGCAGGTGGTGGACGCCCCGACGGTGCACGAGCAGCGCTTTCACGACACCACCCTGGACCATGAGCGCGGTCTGGCCTGTCGCCCACAGCGACCTGCGCGTGAGCACTGGTGGATCAGCAGCTACTCCCATCTGCCCTTTGGTGGTCATCGCACCACGCCCCATCCCGTGCTGGATGACACGGCGCAAACAGCCAACTGGTTGGAGAGCCACCAGGAACTCCGCACAACAGACACGCCGGCGACACTGCCGCAGGCTACAGCTGTTGCACATCCGCTGCATCGTTTTCCCAAGGGAGCCCACCCGGGCACCTTCCTGCACGCGTTGTTGGAGTGGTGTGCCCACACGGGCTTTGACACGGTGCTGCAGGCGCCCGACACCTTGCGCCAACTGATCACCCAACGCTGCGCCGCAATGCGCTGGGACAACTGGGTGGAGCCCTTGTTCGACTGGGTGCACCTGCTGTTGACGACCCCCTTGCCAACCGACTCTACGTCCATCCGTCTGGACACGGTGACGACGGCGCGAGCAGAGATGGAATTCTGGATCGAGACGCGTCAACTCGATCTGCAAGCCCTGGACCAGGCGGTGACTCAACACACCCTGGGTGCCCGACCTCGCCCCGCATTGGCGCCCGACACCCTGCAGGGCATGTTGAAGGGCTTCATGGACCTGGTGCTCGAACACGAGGGTCGCTATTACGTGGCGGACTACAAGTCCAACTGGCTGGGCGCTGACGATGGCGCTTACACCGCAGCGAGCATGGAAGAATCCATTCGAGCCAACCGTTACGACCTGCAATATGTGCTGTACCTCTTTGCCTTGCACCGACTGCTGGGCACACGCCTGCCTGATTACGACTACGACCGACATGTGGGAGGCGCCCTGTATCTCTTCTTACGCGGAATTTCTGCCCCGACAGCGGGCGTGCACTTCGATCGGCCGCCCAAAGCCTTGATGCTGAAACTCGACCGCCTGTTTGCCGGCCACATGCGAGACGTGACATGACGAGCCCGCTGAACAGTCCGCTCAGCCTGATCGCCTTGCTGGACCAATGGGTGGCTCGGGGTTGGCTGCGCGAGCTCGACATGGCCCTGGTGCGCTTCGTGCACGAGGAGGTGCCAGACGCTTCGGCTGCTGCATTGCTGGCAGCGGCTTTGGTCAGTCATCAACTCGGGCGCGGTCATGTCTGTCTGGATTTGCAGCGCACACTGGATCATCCGAGCGACACCCTGGCCATTCCCCCCGAGCGCTACCTGCCTCCTGAATCGCCCTTGCTCGAGCAGCCCGACGATGTGCTGCGCAACTTGACGCTGCCTGCGTGGTGTTCCCAACTGCAACTCACCGACCTCGTGGACGATGGATCAGGTCAAGCACCTCTCGTGTTGAGTGGACATCGTCTCTACCTGCGGCGCTACTGGCATTACGAACGAGACGTGGAACACGCCATCGAAAGCCGCATGGCCTACAGCCACTCGTTGGCGACGGCATGGCCATCAACCCTGGTGCGAGACGCGCTGAATCCGCTGTTTCCGCCCTCGGGCGAGCAAAGGCTTGATTGGCAGAAGATCGCCTGCGCGGTGGCCGCACGCAGCGCCTTCAGCATCATCACGGGTGGGCCCGGCACGGGCAAGACCACGACCGTGGTTCGACTGCTGTCCCTGTTGCAGCACCTGGCGTTCTCGCAATCCCCGCACCGCCCCCTGGTGATCCGACTGGCCGCGCCCACCGGCAAGGCCGCAGCACGCCTGAAGCAATCCATTCGCCATGCCCTCCACCAGTTACCCACGGCGCATGACAGCGATGCCGCGCTGCGCGAACACATTCCGAGCGACGTCACCACCCTGCACCGCCTGCTGGGCACGCGGCCAGACTCACGGATGTTCCGCCACGATGCGCGTCACCCCTTGGCACTGGACGTGCTGGTGATCGACGAAGCGTCGATGGTGGACCTGGACATGATGGCGGCCACGCTGCAAGCACTGCCACCGCAAGCACGGCTGATCCTGCTGGGTGACAAGGATCAACTGGCGTCGGTCGAAGCGGGTTCGGTGCTGGGTGAACTGTGCCTGCGAGCCACCGCAGGTCACTACCGGCCCGAAGTCGCGCAGAGCTTGCATGACCTCACCCACCAGACCATCCCGACGGACCTGCTGGACCCTGAGGGCCGCCCCCTGGATCAGCACATCGTGATGCTGCGACACAGCCACCGTTTTGATCAGGGCAGCGGCATCGGGCAACTGGCCACTGCCGTCAACGCGGGCGATGCTCGAGCCATCGAACACGTGCTGTCGGAAGGACACTCGGACTTGTTCGAGCACCACCTGCCCACCGTGGACGACTCGCGACTGGACACCGTGGTGCTGGGCCCCCTGGACGACGTGGCAGGTCCACAGGGGCTGGCCCGCTACCTGCAGGTCATCCGCACTGAATGTCCCGAATTGACCGCAGACACCTCGCAATGGAACCGCTGGGCCATGCGGGTAATCGAGGCGCATGGTCGCTTCCAATTGCTCTGCGCCCTGCGCAACGGACCTTGTGGTGTGAACGGGCTGAACCGGCGCATCGAGTCCATCCTGGCGCGTCATCACTGGATTGAGCCCACGGCCACGTGGTACGCGGGTCGTCCCGTCATCGTCACGCGCAATGACTACGCGCTGGGATTGATGAATGGCGACATGGGCATCACGCTGCCCTTTCCCACACGTCGTCGCGACACAGGTGAACTGGCCTTGTCTCTGCGGGTGGCTTTTCCCACGCATGACGACGCAAGCCCGATTCACTGGGTGCTGCCCAGTCGTCTCAGCGCTGCGGACACCGTCTACGCCCTCACCGTACACAAGTCCCAAGGCTCGGAATTCGAGCACTGTGCCTTGCTGCTGCCACCCGAGCGCAGTTCGGTGATCACGCGTGAGCTCATCTACACCGGCATCACACGCGCAAAATCGTGGGTCTCCTTGATCAGCATTGGGCATCACCGCCTGTTGCAGGAGGCCTCGAAGCACCAGGTGCAACGATCGGGTGGACTCTTTGACCACGTCAGCCGGGATTGACGCGGCAGCGCAAATCCACGACCATCGCCGGCATGGTGTTGACATGGTGTTTCGACTGCTCATGAAGTTCCCCCTGGCCCAGACCGTCGTGGCTGTGGTGCTCGTGTTGCTGAGCGGCTGTGCCAGCCAGTCCGCGATCACGTCTTCCTCGCTGGACCGGGATCACCCGGCCTACCGGTCACCCGAATGCCGCCACGCACGCGGTAACGCCTGGATTCACCAGGACCTCAAAGTGGCCCGATTGGTGGCCAGCCCCGCCGTGGTGTGGTGGGGTGGCCCCATCACCGCCATTCCCGTGCTGCTGACCAATGTGGGCCTGAGCTATGCCGACAAGCAGGACGCTTCCGAGATCGCAGCGCGCTGCGGCGGACAGCCCAGTGGTCAACTCGAGATTGCCGCCGGCACCGTCGCCGAAACCGCCCTGGGGGTGGCCGCCTCGGGGGCGGGCAGCCTCATGACCAAGGCCGTGCCCACCAAGTGATCGGTGCGACAGGGCTGGCTGGCAAGCCCGGGAAAGCTGAGGGAGAATCGACTCCATGAATGCACCTGCTGCACCGCTTCGCCTGGGGCTGATGTCCGGCCTCCTGAGCACTTGTCTTTCGATCACCTGCCTGCTGGGCTCGCTGTCGGGCTGTGCCAGCGCTCCCGGTCAGCTGGCAGTGGCTGCCACCCCCGCCACTTCCACCCTCCCCACAGAGCCAGCCACTCCGTCCTACCAGCCGCAACGCGGACAAATGGGCAAGGACGTGATGTGGCTGCCCACCAGCGCGCAACTGGTCACGACGATGCTCACGGCTGCCCGCGTCAGCGCCGACGACCTGGTGGTCGATCTGGGGGCCGGCGACGGCATCATCCCCATCCTGGCGGCGCAGCAATTCGGTGCGCGTGCCTTGGGCATCGAGTACAACCCCAAGTTGGCGGCCTTTGCCCAGCAACAGGCTGAACGCGCGGGCGTGGCGGCGCGGGCTCGCATCATCCAGGGCGACATCTTCCAGGAAGACTTCAGCAACGCCACCGTCGTCACGATGTACCTGCTGCCCGAACTCAACTTGCAGTTGCGCCCCACCTTGCTGGCCATGAAGCCGGGAACGCGTCTGGTCTCGCACGCGTTTGACATGGGCGACTGGGAGCCTGACCAGGTGCTGGGCACCGAGCGAGAGCGCGCCTTTTTGTGGATTGTGCCGGCGCAGTTGGCGGGCCAGTGGACTCTGCGCGATCATCAAGATCAGGTGCTGGGCCACTTTGAACTCCAGCAACGGTTTCAGCGCGTCGGCGGACAGATGTTGCTGGCGGGCAAAGGCCAACCCCTGCTGGGTGCGCGGGTCGAGGGCAACACCCTGCGCTTTCACTACATCGGTCGCGACGAAGGTTTGCATGCTGTCGCCCTGACGCCATCGGGTCCGACGCTGGAGGGCGAGATGACCGTACATGGCATCACGCACGTGGTCCGCGCACAGCGACAACCCTGAACCTGCACCCTCACCTTCAAGGAGTTTTTTCATGCGTACCTTTTTTGCCTCTTGCTGCCTGGCTCTGGGCTTGTCGTCGGCCTGGGCCGCCGATCCGTATCCCAGCAAGCCCATCACCCTGATCGTTCCGCAAGCGCCGGGCGGTGCCAACGACATCGTGGGCCGAGCCCTCGCGCAACGACTGGCCGTGGCGCTGGGACAACCCGTGGTGGTCGAGAACAAGCCCGGCGCGGGGGGCAATGTGGGCACGTCTCTGGCGGCACGCGCACCCAAGGATGGCTACACCCTGATGATCACGGCGCAAAGCGCACAGACCATCAACCCCTCGCTGTACAAGAAAGTGCCATTCGATCCCATCAAGGACTTTGAGCCCATCATGGTGGTGGCCACCGCGCCTTACCTGCTGGCGGTGAGCCCGAACTTCCCGGCCAAGAACATCAAGGAACTGATTGCGATGGCCAAGGCCGATCCGGGCAAGCTCACCTACGCCTCGGCAGGCAATGGCACCGTCAATCACTTGCTGGGCGAGATGCTCAAATCCACCGCCAACGTGGACATCGTGCACGTGCCTTACAAGGGCGCTGCAGCGGCGGCCACCGACGTGATCGCCGGCCTGTGCACCATGACCTTTGGCAGCTTCCCAGGCGTGATGCCCTTCGTCAAGAGCGGTCAGCTGCGTGTGATTGCCGCAGCCACCGAGCAGCGCACCTCACTGGCGCCCGACATGCCCACGCTGGCCGAGAGCGTGCCGGGCCTGCATGCCAACGCCTGGTACGGTCTCTTTGCGCCGGCAGGCACCCCCAAGGAAGTGGTGACCCGCCTGAACCAGGAAATCACCAAGCTGCTGCAATCACCCGAGATCAAAGAGCGCTTCAACGCACTGGGTGCCGAGGTGACGCCCAGCACGCCCGATCAACTCGCCGCGCTGGTGAAGTCGGACCTGGCCCGCTGGTCCAAGATTGTGAAAGACTCGGGCGCTCAGCTCGACTGAGCCACCGCGAGGTGGGTGTAGGCGGTCTTGAGCAAGGTGCAGGCCAGGCCCTGCGCCTGCCCCCGCCGGATCATGCCGCCCAGGATGTGCTCATGCTCGGTGCGTTGACCCGAGGCCATGTCACGCAACATGGAGGCCGTGAATCCCGAACCCACCAGGGTCAGTTGCGCCGACGCCTTGGCACGCACGCTGTCGGCGATCGGGAAGCCACAGCGCGCAGCCACCTCGCAACATTCGCCGTAGGCTTGCAGGTTGAGCTCATGCCCATACGGTGTGGCCACGATCTTGCCCACTGACGCATGGAACAAGGTGGTCATGGCTGCGAGAGACGCCAGGAACACCCACTTGTCCCACAACGACTGCTCGATGTTGTCGCTGTACGCACGGTCAAACGGCGTGCGCTCGCACAGGTCAAAAAAGGCTCGGGCGGTTGCTTCCTGCCCCGGGACGCGCGGTCCCACGGTGAGCATGTGCAAATCACTGAGCCGTTTGACCGAACCCGTCGGCGTGATCATGGCGGCGATGTGCGCCACGCCCCCCAGCACACGCTCGCGTCCGAAGCGCTGATCCAGCACTTCCAGATGGTCCAGACCGTTCAGCAGCGGCAGGATGAACCCGCGTGAGGCCGCGTCCGCCACGCTGTTCAGCGTGTCTTGCAGGTCATAGGCCTTGGGCGCGAACACGATCAGGTCGTAGTCGGGCTTGAGTGCCGAAGCGCTGACAGTGGCCACACGCAGGTTGAAGGTGTCGCTGGGCGTCTCCACCGTGAGGCCCTCGCGGTCAATCAATTGCTTGCGCTGCTCTCGCAGCAAAAAGGTGATGTCCGCGCCAGCACGGATCAATTGGGCGCCGAAATAGCCACCGATACCACCGGCACCGACCATCAAGATTTTCATGTGCAGAGTCCCCTTGCTGTGAGTGGCCGCATCTTAGGGGAGATCAGCAATTCATGCAGTCAACGTTCGGCCTGCACGCGTCAGGTGCAACGCGCAGGCCGAAGTCACGCGACGTTGGAGCGGAATTCCTGGCGCAGCAAATACAAGCCACTGGCCACCACCAGCAAGGCCCCCGTCACCACCATCGGGTCGGGTATCTGATCGAACATCAACCAACCGAAGAAGGTCATGTAGATGATCTGCTGGTACAGAAAGGGCCCCAGCACCGCGGCACTGGCATAGCGATGCGCCATGGCCGACGCAAAGTGTCCCAGCCCTCCGGTGATACCCGCTGACAGAATGAACAGCCAGGACCCAACATCGTGCGGGGTTTGCCAGTGCCACAGCGCCAAGGGGGTCAGTACCACCGTGGGCACAAGGGCAGAGATCCATTGCGTGGCGGCCGGGTGATCGTCAGCCCCCACACGCCGCGTGATCATGTTGAAGATGGCATAGATGATGGCGTTGAGCAAACTCAGGAAGATGGCCGGATGAAACCCGTGACTGCCAGGTCGAATGATGACCAGCACGCCGGCAAACCCCACGGCAATGGCCACCCAGCGCGACACGCTTTGCTGCTCACCCAGCCACCACACACTGATCAGCGCAATGAGAATGGGCACCGAAAACTGGATGGCGCCGGTTTCAGCCAGTTGCAAATACTGCAGAGCGAAAAAATTCAACGCCGTCATGGTCGCCAGCATGGCGCCACGCAGCAGTTGCAACCTGGGATGCTTCACGCGGTACAACTGATGACCGATGCGCGGCACGAACACGGCTGCCGTGAGCACGGTATGCACCAGAAACCGCATCCAGATCACCTGAAACACCGGGAACGACTGCACCAACCACTTCGCGCTGGCGTCCAGCACGGCAAACATCAGGGTGGTGAGGCAAATCCAGGCGATGCCGATGCGCCGAAGGCGCTGGGTGGCGGGGTCGTTCAACTGCATGTCGGGCACTAGCTTACCCGATGATCTCGCCAGCCCTTGTCGCCGCAGCAGACGTCACGGCGACCAATCGATACTCCGCTCTCGGCATTCGACACTCTGCACTCAAGCCTGCGCCGATGCGACGGGCTCTTCCCGGATCGGCAGATTGAACAGCGCCGCCAAGGCCGCCAGCACCACGTCCGCCCACCACATCCACTGGTAGTCGCCACTGGCAGCGAGGGTCAGTCCCCCCAGGTAGGCGCCCAGGAACCCGCCCACCTGGTGCGACAGCAGGGTCAGGCCAAACAATGTGGCGAGGTAGCGCACGCCAAACAGCTTGCCCACAATGGCCGCCGTGGGGGGCACCGTGGCCAGCCAGGTCAGGCCCAGCCCCACCGCGAAGACATAAAACACCCACTCGGTCTTGGGCATGGCCAGGTACCACAGCACCAGCACGGCGCGGGAGCCGTACATCAGCGCCAGCAAATGCTTGCTGCGATAGCGGTTGATGCTGTTGCCCACCACCACACTGCCCACGATGTTGGCAATGCCGATGAAGGCCAGCGACCAGCTCGCCACCGAGGGCGAGAGGCCACACAGGCCGATTTCAGTCGGCAGGTGCGTGACCAGAAAGGCGATGTGAAAGCCACAAGTGAAAAAGCCCAGGTGCAACAACCCGTAACTGCGGTCGGCACAGGCTTGGCGAATCGCTTGCCGCATGCCGCCTTCAGACCCCGCAGCGGGTGCTGTTGCAGCGCGAGCCGGCGCTAGCCCCAACGCCAGGGGAATGGCCAACAACGTCACGGCGGCAGAGGCCCACATGGCGCCCATCCAGCCCAGGGTTTGAATGAGTTTTTGTGTCAGCGGGGCCAGCACGAACTGTCCGAGCGAGCCGCCGGCATTGATCCAGCCCGAGGCCGCGCCGCGCTCCTGGGGGGACAGTCGCTGCGCCGATGCACCGATCAACACCGAAAAACTGCACGCACCCGCCCCTGCGGCCGACAACACGCCCAGCGTGAGGGTCAGCCCCGGTGTGGCATCCATCCAGGGCGTGAGCAAGCAACCCAGGGCCATCATCAACAAGCCGACCAGCAGCACCGGTCGCGCGCCCCAGTGGTCAGCTGCTGCGCCGGCGATCGGTTGTACCGCCCCCCAGACAAATTGACCTATGGCCAACGCCAGACTGATGGAGGTAATGCCCAGGCCTGTGCTCGTGTTGATCGGCCCCACAAACAAACCCACCGATTGGCGAATGCCCATCGTGATCAACAAAACGCCACCGGCCAGCAGCACCGTGACCAGAACAAGGGGATTGCGCAAAGCCGACATCATGCGCCCATTCTCTCGGAAATCGCTCTGCTGTGTTGAGCGCAGCGTCCGATGTCATGGCCGGCGCCCATCTCGCGGCGTTCGGACTGGCCAGGCGCTGCCCGCGAGACCTGACTCAGGTGGAGCAGGATGCCCCGCCACACCCGTGGATCTCGCCTTCGGGCAACGCATCCGGGTGGCGCACGATGCCGGTCGCCGGATCAAACCCGATCTGGCGCAGGTGCAGGGCCAGCGCTGCATCCATGGTTTGGGCATGCTGGGTGAACCAGATGCCGAGTTCGCGGGACAGGTCACGCAGCAAGGCCAGGTCGCCCGCCTGCCCACGCTTGAGTGCTTCGCGCAACACCTGCATCACGACGTCATGCTGCGTCGTGTGGCAATTGCTGGCAGCGAACTGGGTCGCGGCCATCCAGCGGTCCTCGCCGCCGAAATGTTCGTCGGTGTGGTCCACCAGCGCCCGGAAACCATCGATCAGGCGGTCGTCCCCGGCCGTCTCGACCGCCCCCAGCAAGTCGACAAACTCGCGGTGGGTGTCGTCCATGAAGTCGAGTTCGAGCAGCAAGGCGTCAGACCAGGCCAGTGAGGCTTGACGCTCGGGAATCAGGGTGTCGTTCATGGGGATTTCTCCGCTTCAATTGTCACGATGCTAACGCATTCCACCCTTGCACAGCGCCCCGTGTGCCTGTCACCTGCGTCAACCTTGAGGCTGATCAAAGTGGTGCAGATTCCCCGGGGCTGGGGTAGGATCAAATGCGTGGTTCGGGGCCACCCCCGTTGCTGACGCCCCTGCCAGGGTTGCCGCCGTTGCCCTGGTCCTGACGCCCTCCTTGCTCTGCCCTGTTCGCACCCCTTTGCCCATGTCCCAAGTTCCTCCGATTTCCCGTTCTTCTCGCGTCGTTGTCGTGGGCGCGGGCGCCGTGGGTTGCTTTTACGGCGGCATGCTGGCGCGACACGGGGTCGATGTCACCCTGATTGCGCGTGCCGAGCATGTGAAGGCCATCACGGCACACGGCCTCTTCATGAACTGCCAGACCTTTCAAGCGCATGTGCCGATTCGCGCCACCACCGAGTTGTCGGCGGCAGCACAGGCTGACCTGGTGCTGCTGTGCGTCAAATCGCCGGACACCGAGGCCACCGGATTGGCGCTGCGCCAGGTGCTGTCACCCCACACAGTGGTGCTGAATTTGCAAAACGGTGTGGACAACGCGCCCACCCTGCAACGCCTGCTGCCCAACCCGGTGTTCCCGGCAGTGGTGTATGTGGCCACGGCCATGGAAGGCCCGGGACAACTCAAACACAACGGTCGGGGCGAACTCGTGATGGGCGAGATGAACACCCCGGGGGCGCTGACAGCCCCAGAGGGCCAAGGCCCGCAAGCGCAACGCTTGCTGAGCGAAGTGGCCACGCTGTTTGCTGCGGCCGGTGTGCCGTGCGATGTATCGGCCACCGTCAAGGACGCGCTGTGGTTCAAGTTCCTGATCAATTGCGTGGTCAATGCGGTGTCGGCCATCGGGCAAATCGAATACGGCCGCATGGTGCTGGTGCCCGAGGTGCGCACCTTGCTGGGACAACTGACCACCGAATTTTTGGCTGTGGCCAACGCAGAAGGTGTGCACTTCGACCGCGCCCATGTGGACGAGACGTTCGAGGGCCTGTACCGTTCCATGGCAGGTCAACGCTCGTCAACAGCACAAGACGTTGCGCGAGGCAAACGCACCGAGATCGATCACCTCAACGGCTTGCTCACCCGGTTGGGCCAGCAGCATGGCATCCCCACGCCCACGCACCAGGCGCTCTACGCACTGATCAAATTGCTGGAATTCCGCCAGCAGGCCGCCGCCTAAACCGACAACCCTCAGTCCCACCCCCTTGAACAGGAGACCTGCATGATCACGCTTTACTACGCCCCTGGCGCTTGCTCACTGGCCGCTCACATCGTGATGGAAGAGGTGGGTCACCCCTACCGGCCGCAACGCATGAACCTGACACAAGGCGAACACAAAACCGCCGACTACTTGCGCATCCATCCGCTGGGGCGCGTGCCGGCGCTCACGCTGGAAGACGGCACCCACCTGACCGAGAACACGGCCATCCTGCCTTACCTGGGCAAACGCTTCGGTCTGTGGCCCACCGAGTTGTTGCAAGAAGCACAGGCGCTGTCGCTGATCGGATTCTTCGCCACCAACGTGCACCCCGCCAATGCGCACATCGGACGCCCCGAGCGGTACACCGAAGACGCCAGCGCCTTCTCCGGCATTCAAGCCATGGGGCGCAAGACCTACGCGCAATATCTGCAACAGATCGACGGCATGCTGGCCACCCGCGAGTGGATGGGCCAGCAGTATTCCGTGCTCGACCCCTATGCCCTGGTGATGTACGTGTGGGGCTTCCGGCGCGAGTTTCCGGTCAAGGAACTCAAGCACTTCACCGCCTTCAAGGATCGCATGCTCCAGCGCGAGGGCGTGCAAAAAGCGTTTGCCGACGAAGGCATCACCCTGTGATGCTGCGGGCCAACAGGCCTACAGTTCGCGCTCCGATATTCATGCATTGAATATCAGATAGTTTCCTATTCCTGTTCGGACTAGGTAATTACCCTGGATTTCAGAAATTAACCATTTGGTACATTTCTGCTTCATGCTTGTCCAGGAGCGCCCACCGCATGTTGACCCGACTCATTGATTGGTACTGCCGAGCCATCCGCTTCGGCATGGTGCTGGCACTCGCCCTGATGGTCGTGCTGGTGTTCGGCAACGTGGTGCTGCGCTACGGCTTCAACACCGGCATCACCGTGTCCGAAGAGCTGTCGCGCTGGCTGTTTGTGTGGATCACCTTCATGGGGGCCATCGTCGCCATGAAGGAAGGCACCCACCTGGGCTCGGACACCCTGGTGTCGCGCTTGTCACTGGCAGGCAAGAAAACCTGCTTTGTGCTGGCGCACCTGCTCATGCTCTTGGCCTGCGGGTTGCTGTTCAAGGGCTCGCTGGACCAGGTGACCATCAACCGCGACACCACCAGCGCGGTGATGGAAATTTCCATGGCGTATTTCTACGCCTGCGGCCTGGTGCTGGCCGTCTCGGGCGGCGTGATCCTGCTGCAACAACTCTGGCGCATGGCCACTGGCCAGTTGAGCGAGGACGAGTTGATCGGCATTCGCGAATCCGAAGAAGAACCGGTCGATGCACCGGCCCCGTTGAAATAACCCCTCACCCGCCAACCGATCATGACCATTGCTGTTTTCTTGGGCGCGCTCTTGGGCGCCATGGCCCTGGGTGTGCCGATTGCCTACTCGCTGTTGCTGTGTGGTGCCGCGCTGATGTGGCACATGGGCAGCTTTGATCCGCAGATCATGGCGCTCAACGTGATCGAGGGGGCCAACAGCTTTCCACTGCTGGCCGTGCCCTTCTTCATGCTGGCCGGCGAAGTGATGAACACCGGCGGCCTGTCGCGCCGCATTGTGGATTTCGCGATGGCACTGGTGGGGCACATTCGAGGCGGCCTGGGCTATGTGACCATCGTCGCCGCCTGTTTGCTCTCGGCCTTGTCAGGCTCGGCGGTGGCCGATGCCGCCGCGCTGACCGCCCTGCTGCTGCCCATGATGGTGAAAGCGGGACACGACAAGGCCCGCAGTGGTGGCCTGATTGCCGCGTGCGGCGTGATCGGCCCCATCATTCCGCCCTCCATCGGGTTCGTGATTTTTGGCGTGGCCGCCAACGTGTCGATCAGCAAGCTGTTCCTGGCTGGCATCTTCCCTGGCATCGTGCTGAGCGCCGGTCTGTGGCTCACCTGGTGGTGGATGACACGCCGCGAGCAACTCGAGACACCGCCGCGTCGCAGTGCGGGCGAGATCTTCGCGGCCATGAGAAGCGCCGGCTGGGCGTTGATGCTGCCCGTCATCATCCTGGTGGGCTTGCGCATGGGCGTGTTCACCCCCACCGAGGCCGCGGTGGTGGCAGCCGTTTACGCGCTGTTCGTGTCCATGGTGATCTACCGCGAGCTGAGCTTCAAGCAGCTTTACCAAGTGTTCGAAGCCGCAGCGGCCACCACCGCCGTGATCATGTTTTTGGTGGCTGCCGCCATGGTCTCGGCCTGGCTCATCACCGTCGCCAACCTGCCGGCACAGGTCATCGAATTGCTGCAGCCCTTGCTGGACAAGCCCACCCTGCTGATGATCGCCATCATGGTGCTGTGCATGATCGTGGGTACCGCGATGGACATGACGCCCACCATCCTGATCCTGACACCGGTGCTCATGCCGCTGGTGAAGGCCGCCGGCATCGACCCGGTGTACTTCGGCGTGATGTTCATCATCAACAACTCCATTGGCCTGGTCACCCCGCCCGTGGGCACGGTGCTCAACGTCGTTGCAGGTGTGGGGCGTATGCGCATGGACGAGGTGACCGTCGGTGTGCTGCCCTTCATGGCCGTGCAGTTTGTGGTGATGTTCCTGATGGTGCTGTTCCCGCAAATCGTGATGGTGCCCGCGCGCTGGTTGTATTGAGGCCTCCTCTCACGGGAGGGGAACCCTCTCGCTGAAGCCCGCACAAAAAAAGGCCGCGAATCGCTCGCGGCCTTTTTTCCTTTTTTGCCACATTTCGCTGTTGGCAGTTCATGACCAGGGCGGCCGATGGCGCATTGCCCATCGCGACGCCCGTTCCTGTCCTGTCACGCCCGTTCAGGCCATGGCTTTGCCCGCAGCGGCCAGCGCCACCTTCACGCGATCGGGGGTGAACGGAATTTCGCGCAAGCGCACACCCGTGGCGTCAAACACCGCGTTGGCAATGGCCGCCGGGATGGTGGTGGGGGTTTGCTCGCCGGCCCCCCAGGTCGGCTGACCCGGACGGTCAATCAAGACCGCTTCCACGCGCGGCACATCCGGGAAGCGCAGGATGGGATAGGTGGCCCAGTCCACGCTCTCGATCTTGCTGCCGCTCCATTGCACGTCTTCCATCAGGGTGCGGCTCACCGTCTGGATCGCCCCGCCCTGCACCTGATTGAGCACGCCATCGGGGTTGATCATCTGCCCGCAGTCGTGTGCGATGCACAGACGCGTCACGCGGATCTGGCCGGTGCTGCGGTCCACCTCCACCTCGGCGACCGTGGCGACATAGGTGATGGTGTTGTTGTAGCGCACATACGAGATGCCTCGTCCCTTCACCACACGCCCCGTGCCCGCCGCACTGTTGGCCACACGCGACTGCCAATTGGCCGTCTTGAGCGCGGTTTCGATCACCGCCGTGGCTCGCGGATCCTTGAGGTGACGCAGACGGAACTCGGCCGGGTCGGCCTGGGCGGCAAAGGCCACCTCGTCCATGAAGGCCTCGTTGGCAAACGAGTTTTCAATTCGCCCCGGGCTGCGCAGGTGGGACGAGCGCAGGAAGGTCTGGGCGATGTGCTTGGTGGTCACCAGGATGTTGGGCACGGTATAGGGCGCACCCGCGTTCTGGAACAAAAAGCCCACCCAGTTGCCCGGACGCGGAACACCGGTCTCGGTGGCGGACAGCAGCGGGAAGTCCAGCGGCTTGAACGCGGCGATGTGGTTGAGTGCAATATAAAAGTCACCCTTCCAGCCCACGAGGTTGCCCTTGTCATCGATCGCAGCCTCGAAATCCATCGAGCGCGGCGGGCTCTTGGGAGCGAGTGCGGTTTCGTCCTGACGCATCCACTGCACGCGCACCGGCTTGCCGATTTCCATGGCAATGACGGCTGCGTCGGCGGTGGCATCTTCGTGGCCATTGCGGCCATAGCAACCCGCACCGTCCAGGTAGACCAGACGGATGTCTTGCTGTGGCAGTTTGGTGATGATGGACAACTCGTGCTGCATCGAGTGCGTGGCCTGCGAGGCCGACCACACCACCAGCTTGCCGTTTTGATAATCGGCCACCGCGCAGGACGGGCCAATCGACGCATGGGTCTGCACGGCGAAGTGGTAGCTGGCCTTGACGCGCTTGACTGGTGAAGCCAGCGCTTCGTCGATGTTGCCCACCTTCTGAGTGGCCTCTTCCTTGGCCAAGGGCATCTTGCGCCAGGCGTCATACAGGCTCGCCTTAGGCGGCAGGTCCGGGCCGGCCGTCCATTGCGCCTGCACGGCACCCGCGGCTTTCACCGCGGCCCATTCGCTGCTGCAGACCACAGCCAGGAAGTTGCCTTTGCGCACGGTGCGCACAAAGCCCTTGACCTTGCGCGCGCGGCTGTCATCCACGCTTTGCAAGGTGGCGCCGATCAGGTCGGAGCGGATCACCCGCGCGTGCAGCATGCCAGGCAGGCGGAAGTCGTGCACATACGGGTGCTCGGCCGTCACTTTGGCGGGAATGTCCACGCGGGGAATCGATTGGCCCACCACGCTGTACTCGGTGTGCGGCTTGACCTTGGCCTTGGTGTCGACTTGCAGCTTGAAGCCCTCGCCGATCAGGTTGCCGTAGGTGGCCTCGCGAGACGCGTTGCCGGTCTGGCGGATCACACCGTCCTTGACCTCGAGCGACTCCACCGGCACTTGCCACTGCTCTGCTGCTCGGCGCAGGAGGGCAATGCGCGCACTGGCCGCTGCCAGGCGCAGCTCGGAGCCACCTTGCTGGATGGTCAGGGCAGCACCCGTGATCCATTGGTCCGGCGTGGTGGCCGTGTCACCCATGATCATCTCGATGCTTTTGATTGGCACCGACAGTTCTTCCGCCGCGATCTGCGTCAGGGCCGTCTTGGTGCCCGTGCCCAAGTCCACCTTGCCCACAAACACCGTGATGCGGTTGTTTTTGTCGATCTGCAGCCAGGAATCCACCTGGTCTTTGGCCACGCTCTTGGCGTCCCGCAGCGTGGTGGCCGACTTGGCCTGCGCCAGCTCGGAGAACGAAAAGCCCACCACCAGCAAGCCAGCGGAAGATGCCTGCAGGAATTTGCGACGATTCAAAGTCTCGGTTGTCATGGTGTGTCCTCGTCTGGTAGTCAAGCGGCCACGGCTTGCTTCACAGCAGCCACGATGCGTTGGTGCGTCCCGCAACGGCACAGATGGCCGGCCAGCGCTTCGTTGATTTGCGCCTCGGTTGGCTTCTTGTTTTTGTTCAGCAAGGCCTGAGCGCTCATGATCATGCCGTTGATGCAATAGCCGCACTGCACCGCTTGGGCGTCAATGAAGGCTTGCTGCAGCATGCCGGGCTTGGCCGACGTCCCGAGTCCTTCGAGCGTGACCACCGGCTTGCCTTTCACCGCCACCGCCGGCGTGACGCACGAGCGCACCGCCTCGCCATTGACCATCACGGTGCAAGCACCGCACTGGCCCTTGCCGCATCCAAACTTGGGGCCTTGCAGCCCAAGGTTATCGCGCAGGGCGTACAGCAGGGGGATGTCGGCGTCGGCGTCGAGCGAGCGCGACTTGCCATTGACGTTGAGGGTGATAGTGGCCACGGGTGGAACTCCTTTGAGGCAGGATGCTGGGGAATGAGCGCCCCCCCCACGCCAGCGCATGAGGCGTCTGTGGGTTTTAGGCACTGAATCACCCCAGATGATGCGCAGCCCCGGCCCCTCCCGCTGTCACCCAGACGGCAGCCGGTTGTCACGCTGCAACTCCCGTGTCACGCAGGTGTGGACAGAGCGGATTATTTTCTGTATACAGAATACAAACAGGCCATGGCATGATCTTGGGCGTTTGTCACAACAACTGAGGAGACATCATGCTGACTTTTTCCCGTCGCGGCCTGGTCCTGTTGGCGTTCACAACGTTGCTGGGCGTGTCCTCGCTGGCTCAGCAACCCACCACCTCCGCGATGCCCCATGCCGCGTCGTCCGACAAACCCGTGGTGAAGGTGTTTGGCCCCACGTCACCGCGCTCCGTGGCCTACATTGGCAACAGCTTTTTTTACTTCAACAATGGCATCATTTCGCACTTGAGTCCGATGGTGGCCGAAGGCATGAAAGGCCACCCCTATCGAAGCTCGATGATCACCATCAGCGGATCCGGTTTTGACTGGCACGATGTGGACTCGTATTTCCGGCCCAATGCCATTGGCAAGTACAGTTTTGCGGCAGATAACAGCGTGGTGTTCAACACCCTCGACAAGCTGTTTGAAGCGTCGGTGATGATGGACTGCAGCCAGTGCCCCATCCACCCCACCATGAAGCCGATCTTTCACGAGTATGCGAAGAAGCACAGCGATACAGTGCGCAAACACGGCTCGCAACCCGTCTTCTTCATGTCCTGGGCGTATGCAGACAAGCCAGAGATGACACAGCCTCTCGCCGACGCCTACACGGCGGCGGGCAACGCCAATCAGGCGCTGGTCATTCCGGCGGGGCTCGCCTTTGCGAAGTCATTGGCCACTCGCCCGGCGGTCAACCTGTATGCCCCCGACAAGCGACATCCCAGTGTGGAGGGCACCTACCTGTCGGCCGCCACCACCTACGCCGCCTTGTTCAACCGGTCACCCGTGGGCTTGAATTTCACCGCCGGATTGCCTGTGGAGGTCGCCCGCCATCTGCAACAAGTGGCGTGGGACACCACGCAGCAATACCTGGGGCGTTGACGCCTTATTTCGGCACGCGGTACATGGCGCAAATCTTGTTGCCAGCCGGATCGCGCAGGTAAGCCAGGAACAGCTTGCCTGCCGGGCCCTCGCGGTAACCGGGCGGGTCCTCGCAGGTGGTGCCGCCATTGGCCACCCCGGCGGCGTGAAAGGCCTGGACCTGTTCCTCGGACTGCGCCAAAAATCCGAGCGTGCCGCCATTGGCGTGTGTGGCCGCCTGCCCATTGAGGGGCTTGGTGATGGCAAACACCCCCGTGGGGCCGCGATAGAAATAGCGATCTTTGTTGGCAACACCTGGGCCGATGCCCAGTGTGGCCAGCAAGGCATCATAAAAATGGCGGGAAGCCTCGAGGTCGCTGGCACCCAGCATCACGTGACTGAACATGGATCGTCTCCAGTGGGGGTTGTTTCAAACATGCGCAAGGTCCATGCGCGGCGGGCTGTTCTGATTTGTTTATAGCACGTCCCGGCTGCACTGCGTGCCGCCAGTCGCCATTCGTGTGATCTGCAGCGAGCGAGCGCCACGCACCCGCGTGCGCATCAGATCTCCAGGTTGTCGATCAATCGGGTCGACCCCAGGCGAGCAGCGCCCAACACCACCAGAGTGTCTCCCGCTTGCGGTGGCTGCAAATCCTGGCGCCGACGCACGGTGAGGTAGTCGGGCTGCCATCCGCGCTGGCGAAGACTGTCCATGGCGCGGGATTCGAGAGCTGGCAAGTGGCGGCTCAATGCATCTGCACTCGCCAAGGCATCACGGCCCAACATGCGCAAAGCCAGTGACAATTGCACCGCCTCGGCACGCTCGGACTCGCTCAAGTAGCGGTTACGCGAACTGAGTGCCAACCCGTCTTCGGCCCGGCTGGTCTCAACGCCCAGAATCTCGATGGGCAAGACAAACTGTTGCACCATCTGACGCACCACCATGAGTTGCTGGTAGTCCTTCTTGCCAAACACGGCCACGCCACTCGCCTTGCCGGCAAATACGCTCATGAAGAGTTTCATCACCACGGTGGACACGCCCGTGAAAAATCCGGGTCGAAATTGTCCCTCCAGGATGTCTGCCAACACCGGGTCGGGATGGACCTTCACTGTCTGCGGCTCGGGATACAGATCGGCTTCGTGCGGCGCAAACAACACGTCACAGCCTTCGGCCTCGAGCTTGGCGCAATCGGCCTCCCAGGTACGCGGGTAGCTGTTGAAATCCTCGTGGGGCAGAAACTGCAGGCGGTTGACAAAAATGCTGGCCACGGTGCGGTCGCCGTGCTCGCGGGCGAGCTGAACGAGCTTCAGGTGTCCCGCGTGCAAATTGCCCATGGTGGGCACAAAGGCGGGACGGGACGAGGAGGACAAAGCCTCACGCAAGGCTTGCGGTGTTCTGACGATGATCATCTTGAGAGGGGATTGAGCTCACGCAGTCACATGCACCGAGGGGACTCGGCCGTCGTTCCATCGCCCGTCCAGGGCCCGCTCGATCTGAGCGGCCAGCTGCAACAACACACCATCCTGCCCCTGTCGGGCTTGTGCATGAATGCCAAATGGCAAGCCGTTGGTCTGCCGAGCCATGGGCAGGGAGATCGCCGGAATACCGCACAAATTGGAGAGCGGAGTGTAGGCGAAATTGCACCACAAGTTGTCAAACCAGTCGAGGACGGACGGGTTGTCGCTCAAGGTGAGGTACTCGGTGGTGCCCAGCAACGGCGTGGGCTTGGCCGTGATGGGCGTGAGGATGATGTCCCAGGACTCGAAGAAAGCCCCGAACGCCCGCGACGTGGTGTTGAAGGTGGACTGCATGCGGTGGCGTTCGCGGTAGGAGGCTTCCCGGCCTGCTGCCCAGATGCGAATGTTCATCGGCTCGATCAACTCGGCTGGAGGACGCTCCAGGCCACGCGTGGCCAGCATGCCGTCGATCACCTGCGCAAAGTTGGTGATGTAGCAGGTGGTTTGTGCCGCAAAGGCCGCCTGGAAATCCACCGCCGGAATTGCCCAGTCCACGTGATGACCCAAACTCTCCAGCAAGCGACCGGCCCGCTCGAGCTCGGTGACGAAGGGCAGATCGGCCCGGTAGTCGCCCCACTCGTGCGACAGCGCAATGCGCAACGGCCGGGGGTCGCGTTGAATCAACTCGGCATAGGGCTCGGGGGCCGTCCAGTACGGCATGAACTCGCCCGGAGCACCGCCTCTGCACGCATCCACCAGCGTGGCGGTGTCACGCACCGTGCGACTCTGACAACCTTGAATCGACACAAAGCCCGAGATGTCGGACAAATGCGGCGCGATCGAAAAAACGCCACGCGAGGGCTTGAGGCCAATGTTGCCGTTGAAACCCGCGGGGATGCGGATCGACCCTCCCCCATCGGTGGCGTGCGACATGGGCACCACCCCGGCCGCCACCATGGCAGCGGTACCCGCCGACGATCCGCAGGTGGTGTAGCGCGTGTCCCAGGGGTTGCGCGTGACGTAGACCGCCGGGTTTTCGGCCGAACTGCACACGCCGAATTCCGGCGTGGTGGTGCGCCCCATCAAATTGAGACCGGCGCGGCGAAACTGCTGGGTCAGGTGCGTGTCGGCCTGTGCGCGGTTGCCCCGCATGAAGAGCGACCCCATCTCCTGCAAACGCCCTTTGAGGGTGGGCCCCAGGTCTTTCATCAGAAAGGGCACACCGCCCAAAGGGCCCGTCGGATTCAATCCATCCTTGAGTGGGTCGTCAACGACATCGTCAAACACCTCGACCACAGCACTCAGCGTGGGGTTGGTGGCGGCAATGCCCGCCGCCGCCTGTTGCGCCAGTTCGGCGGGCGTGACTTCGCCCTGCCGCACCAACTGCGCCAGACCCACAGCGTCCTGCGCTGCCCACTCCGTCCAACTCATGGCCAAGGTCATGGTGCCACGTCCTGTTTTGTTTTGTAGGGGATGGCCGACACACCACATCCAGCGGCGTGCCCGCACACATCGATCAGGGCATGACGGGACGCGCCACGCCCTGCACCGATTCGTAGGCCCGGGCGGCACGCAGCACGAAGGCGTCGCCAAACATGGGGCCCACCAGTTGCAAGCCCATGGGCAGCCCTTCGCGGGTCAACCCGCAAGGCACCGTGATCGCCGGTTGCTGCGTGAGATTGAACGGGTAACTGAAGGGCGTCCATCCCAGCATGCTCTGCGGGTTCATGGGCACGGTGCCTGCAGCCCTCGCCTCGAAAGCCGGAATGGATACCGAGGGGGTGACGAGCACGTCAAACCGCTGCATGAATTGACGCATGAGAGAGCCCAACTGACCGCGGCGCAACTGCAATTGCTGCACCTCGAGTGCCGACAACCGTGCCCCCTGCTCGGCCTGAGCCCGCAAGTCCGGATCGGTCAGCGCCTGTTGTGCCGGGGTCAAGCCCTGCCAGACCGTGGCTGCCCCCAGGAACCACAAGCCGGTGGTGATCTCCAGTGGATCTTCAAAGCCCGGATCCACCATCTCCACGTGTGCTCCGAGCGACTCCAGCACACGCACACCCGCGTGCACAGCCGCAGCGATGTCAGGATGCACGTTCTTCGCATACCCGAGGGTGGGTGAATAAGCGATGCGCATGCCGCGCACGCCGTCCTCCAGGCCCACGGTGTAGTCGCGCGCGTCGGGGGGCAGCGATGTCCAGTCACGCGCATCGGGCTGCTTGAGCACGTTCATCATGAGCGCCGCATCGCGCACGCTCATGGTGTGAGGCCCCAAGTGGGCCACTGTGCCAAAGGGCGACAGCGGATACGCGGGTACCCGACCAAAACTGGGTTTCAGTCCGACGTTGCCGCAAAACGCTGCGGGAATGCGCACGCTGCCAGCGCCATCGGTCCCCACACTCAAGGGCCCCAGGCCGGCCGCCACGGCCGCCGCCGTGCCGCCCGACGAGCCCCCCGGCGTGTGGTCCGTGTTCCAGGGGTTGCGCGTGATGCCGGTGGCAGGCGAGTTGGTTTCGCCCTTGCAGCCAAACTCGGGGGTGGTGGTCTTGCCCAGCAGCACCGCACCGGCCTCGCGCAGACGCGCTGTGGCGGGGGCATCCACCTCCCACGGCTGGCCCGGGTCGATGGTGCGGCTGCCTCGCAAGGTGGGCCATCCACGGGTGAGGATCAAGTCCTTGATGGAGGCAGGCACGCCCTCGAGCGCCCCCAGGGGAGCACCCTGCCGTCGGTGTGCTTGCCAGCGCGCTTCACTGGCGCGGGCGCTGGTCAGGGCCGCCTCGTCATCGATCAGGCAAAACGCATTCAGGCGCGGGTTCAGGCGGTGCGCGCGCGCAAGCACGGCTTGCGTGGCGTCCACCGGGCTGGCTTGTCCGCTGCGGTAGAGAGACAGCAGTTCGTGCGCGGTGCATTGGGTGAGATCGGAAGTGGCGTTGATGCTCATCGGATTCTCCTGGTGAAGTGCGCCAGACGTGGCGCTCAAGGACGGGTTCGCGTGCGCGGATCGAGATGTTGCCAGGGCAGATCGCCCGGGTCGGCTGCCATCGGTCCGCTGGCTTTGGCCACCAGCACACGGCTGGCGATCGGGGTGAAGTCAGCGCGAAAATGGTTGGAGCTTTTGACCACCACGAGTTTCATCTGCTCGGGGTGGATGCCGACCGCCCGAAACAGTTCGCGGTCCAGCATCTGCATCTTGCCACTGGCCACCGCAATCAACACGCCGTCGATCTCCAGACAGGCACACGGACCGATGTGGACTCGTATGCCTGTCATCATCGGCCCTTTGATCTCGCACCAGTCGTCGCCCAGGGCCTTCACGGTGAAGCGTCCTTGTAGCGGCGGATCGCTGAGCTCGCCCGTAAAAGTGGGCACGGCG
>CANFMY010000026.1 GCA_947448375.1 Comamonadaceae bacterium
CACCAGCTGCCCTTTAAAGCGTCGCACCCAGGCCCTGAGGGTGGCTCGCATTTCGGGGATGCTGGGACTCTTGTCCAGCACCAGGATGTCGTCAAACCTCCCGGTGAGCTGCAACATCTGCTGCATGTGATGGGCGTCGAGTTTGCATCCGGGTAGTGCGCCAGCGTTCTGGTACTCGGAGACGGAAATGATGACGGCAAGATTCATGATCACCTCTGGATAGTGAGTTGCAACACGGCACCGGTTGGGGCGCTCGACAACCGAGGGATCGGCTGTGCAATCAGCTTATCGCCGGGCGCACGAACGAGGGGGTGATGTGTTACCCATCAGCGAGGTAACCATGACCATTTCAACGGCCTGATGGCAGGTCAGGCAATGTCGATCTGGTGCAAGTCGAACTGACCGCGAGCGCGGTCGGCAAAGAAGCAGCGCAAGGTGTCGCGCACGGTGCGGAACGCAATCTCGTCCCAGGGGATTTCGTCTTCGCGAAAGAGCCGCACTTCCTGGGTTTCGTGTCCGGGGTCGAAGTGTTCACTGAGCAAACGGGCGCGAAAGAAAAAGTGCACCTGCCCCACGCGCACCACGTTCATGAGGGTGAACAAGTCCAGCAACTCGATGTGCGCACCAGCCTCTTCGGCGGTTTCGCGCTGGGCACCTTCGGCCACGGTTTCACCCAACTCCATGAAGCCGGCCGGCAGCGTCCACTTGCCTTTTCGCGGCTCGATATTGCGCAGGCACAGCAACACCCGGTCATCGATGAAGGGCACCGTGCCCACCACGTTGAGCGGATTTTCGTAGTGGATGACATGGCAGGACGGACAGACGGCACGCTCGCGCGTGTCGCCGTCGTCCGGCAGGCGGTATTGCACCGCAGCCCCACAGGCCTTGCAATGCCGAATGGCCCCGCGATGCAACATGTCAGACACGGCGACTGCGTTACTTGCCGTGCTTGGCAATCAAGGTCTTGGCTGTTTCGAGCAACTTGTTGCCGTCAAAGCCGCGCTTGTTCATGTCTGCCACCCACTCGTCATCGATCATGCTGGAGCGCTTGACGAAATCGGCCGTATCGGCCGTGGTGATCTGGTAGATCGTGTTGCCACGATCGGCGGCCGATTTGCGGCCCGCCGCGTCGTTGCTTTGCTGCACCTTGCCCAGCCAGGCCGAGGTGGCCATGCCCGAGTTGTTGTCGATGATCTTTTTCAGATCCGGTGCCAGGCCTTCGTAGCGGGCTTTGTTCATGGCCATCACGAAGGTGGTGGTGTACAGGGCCGGTGCGTTGGCGGGGAATTCGCTGTGGAACTTGGTGAGTTCGTGCACCTTGACCGAAGGCACCACCTCCCAGGGAATGGCGCAACCCGAGATGGTGCCCTTGGACAACGCATCGGGAATGGCCGGCAAGGGCATGCCCACGGGCGTGGCCCCCAGGGAGGCCAGCAGCTTGGTGGACTGACGGGTGGGTCCGCGCATTTTGAGACCACGCAGATCGGCAGCGGTTTTCACCTGCTTGTCGACGGTGTGGAACATGCCGGGGCCGTGCACATGCAGAGCCAGGACCTGTGTGTCCTTGAACTCGTCAGGGGCGGCGGTTTGTACGTATTCCCAGAAGGCCTTGGAGGTGGCCTCTGCGTTGTTCATCATGAACGGCAGCTCGAACACCTCGATACGCGGGAAGCGACCGGCGGTGTTGCCGGGCAAGGTCCAGACCACGTCGACCACGCCGTCCTTGGCCTGGTCGTACAACTGCACCGGTGTGCCGCCGAGTTGCATGGCGGGGTAGCCTTCAAACTTGATGCGGCCACCGGACTCCTTCTCCACCTTGTCCATCCAGGGCTTGTGCATGGTCAGCCACACACTGGACTGCGGTGCCATGAAGGTGTGAAACTTGAGGGTGACGCTTTGCTGGGCCAGACCGCTGAGGGTGGGGGCGGCCACGGCGACGGCAGCGCCTGCTTTGAGAACGGAACGACGTTGAATCATGTGAATCTCCTGATGAGCAAGAAATGAAGGGAGCGTGGGTCGGCAGGGTGAAGGAGGGAGCTCAGGCGACCTGGATGCGCAACTCGCCCACGCCAGCCACCTGGCCGACCAGCAGGTCGCCTGCCACCACGGCGGCCACACCCTCGGGGGTGCCGCTGTAAATCAGATCGCCGGGTTGCAGTTCCCAGGCGGCCGACAGGTGCTCGATGGTTTCGGCGATGTTCCAGATCAGCTTGCTGACATTGCTGCGCTGGCGGTCCTTGCCGTTGACCTGCAGGGAAATCTCGGCCTGGGTGACATCACCGGCCTGGGCAACCGGCACGATGGGGCCGATGGGCGCGCTGTGGTCGAAGGCCTTGCCGATACACCAGGGGCGGCCCTGTTTTTTCATCTCACCTTGCAGGTCGCGGCGGGTCATGTCCAGGCCCACGGCGTAACCGAAGATGTGGCTCATGGCATCAGCCGCCTTGATGTTGCGGCCCCCTTTGCCAATGGCCACCACCAGTTCGATTTCGTGATGCAGGTCTTGGGTCAGGCTGGGGTAGGGCATGGAGCCGGTTTCACCCGCGGGGACTACCACGATGGCATCGGCCGGCTTGAGGAAGAAAAAGGGCGGTTCACGGCCGGTAAAGCCCATTTCCTGGGCGTGCTCGACGTAGTTGCGGCCCACGCAGTAAATGCGATGGACGGGGAACTGTTGGCCACCACCTGCCACAGGAACAGAAACGGCAGGTGCGGGAGGGAAAACAAAGCTCATGGTTGACCTTAGGGGGAACGATACAACCCGCCTGAGCGGGACTCCAACCCTCAGTCTACCGGAACCAGCCTCTCGCGGGTGGCTGGGTAAACACTGCCCGAGCCACCTCGATCGCGGTATCCTTGCCGTCATGAAGCTCTACAACTATTTCCGCTCGTCGGCCTCGTTTCGTGTGCGCATCGCCCTGAACCTCAAGGGGCTGCCCTACGAATATGTGGCGGTGCACATCGGCCGGGGCGATCACAAACTGCGCGACTACAGCGGCGTCTCGGCGGACCGACTGGTTCCGGCCCTGGACACCGATGGTCAGATTCTGAGCCAGTCCTTGGCCATCATCGAGTACCTGGACGAGACCCATCCCCAACCGGCCTTGTTGCCTGCCGATGCCCTGGGCCGCGCCCGCGTGCGGGCGCTGGCGCAGTCCATCGCCTGCGAGATCCACCCCCTCAACAACCTGCGCGTCCTCAAATACCTGGTGCGTGACCTGAAGGTGGAGGATGAGGCCAAGAACACCTGGTACCGTCACTGGGTGCGTGAAGGGCTCGAGGCATTTGAACGCCAACTGGCCCAGGGGCCAGCGTCCACCTATTGCTATGGCCACACGCCGACCCTGGCGGATTGCTGCCTGGTGCCGCAGATCTTCAATGGACAGCGCTTCAAGGTGAACCTGGATGGACTGCCGCGCACCCTGGCGGCGTTCGATGCCTGCATGAAGCTCGAGGCTTTTCAGCGTGCCCAACCTTCCGCCTGCCCCGACAACGAACCCTGATCCCCTGCCGGGTATCCCCCTGGCCGGGTCCGGCGTCTGGTCCCTGCCGTGGGAGGTGCCGGGCGTTCAGGCTGCCCTCACCACCCGTGCGGGCGGGGTGTCGTGCTCACCCTACGACAGCCTGAACCTGGGCAACCACGTGGGCGACGTCGCTGCGGCCGTGCAGACCAACCGCGATCGCGTGGCGCACAGGCTGGCCACCCGACCGGTGTGGCTGAACCAGGTGCATGGCACGGACGTGGCCTGGCTGGACAACGCCAGCGCCGATGGGCTGACCGCCGATGGCGTGTGCACCCTTGCGCAGGGCGTGGCATGCACCATCCTGGTGGCCGATTGCCTGCCGGTCTTGTTGTCCGATTCACAAGGCCGCGTGGTGGCCGCCGCCCATGCGGGCTGGCGGGGCTTGGCCGGACAGGCCGGGCGAGGCATTCTGGACAACACGGTGCGGGCGATGCGCGAGCGGGTATCCCCGAACGTCGACCTCAGAGCCTGGCTGGGGCCGTGCATTGGCCCCCAGGCCTTTGAGGTCGGCCCCGAGGTGGTGGACGCGTTTGCGGGCAACGGCTTCGACCCCCAGGGGCTGAGCCAGCCCCATCCGCAGCGCGCGGGCAAATGGCTGCTGAACCTGCCCGGGCTGGCCCGACAACGGTTGCAGCAACTGGGCGTCACCTCCCTGGCCGGCAACGATGGCAGCGCGGGTTGGTGCACCGTCTCGGATGCCACGCGCTGGTTTTCGCACCGGCGCGATCGGGTCAGTGGGCGATTGGCGGCCCTCATCTGGCGGACCTGATGGGCAAGCCCTGATCGGGCGGACCGCTCAACGATCAAATTGACACGCGTCAGCAAAACGAAGGCATTCCTCTGCCATACTCTCGGACATGTCACTGAGGAGACAAGACATGACATCCAATGGCCTGCCCGGTTGGGAAGCATCAGCACAACAGTGGGGCAAATCCATGGCCGACAGCTGGCAACGTGCTCTCGATTCCTTCCAGCAGATCGACTTGGGCACGGGTGCCGCCGGCCAACTGAGCTTCGCGCCCGACAAGCTTCGCGACCTGCAAGCCGACTACCTCAAGGAGGCCACCAGCCTGTGGAACCAGGGACTGACTGCGGCCTCGCCCCTCAAGGACCGGCGCTTTTCAGGCGATGCCTGGGCTCAGAACCCGGTGGCTGCCTTCACCGCCGCGACTTACCTGCTCAACAGCCGTACCCTGATGTCGCTGACCGACGCCCTGGAGGCTGACGACAAAACCCGCTCGCGTATCCGCTTCGCTGTCGAGCAGTGGGTGGCCGCGTCCGCCCCCAGCAACTTCCTGGCCTTCAACGCCGAAGCCCAGAAGAAAGCGCTGGAAACACAGGGCGAGAGCATCTCCAAGGGCGTGCAGAACCTGATGCACGACGTGCAGCAAGGTCACGTGTCCATGACCGACGAGAGTCTGTTCGAAGTGGGGCGCAATGTTGCCACCACCGAAGGCCAGGTGGTGTTTGAAAACGATTACTTCCAGCTGATTGAATACAAGCCGCTCACCGCCAAGGTGCACGAGCGTCCCTTTCTGCTGATGCCCCCCAGCATCAACAAGTTCTACATCCTGGACCTGCAACCCGAGAACTCCCTCATCCGCTATGCGGTCTCCCAGGGACATCGCACCTTCGTGGTGAGCTGGCGCAACCCCGACCAGAGCCTGGCCAATGCCACCTGGGACGATTACATTGAAAACGCCGCCATCAAGGCCATCGAGGTCACGCGTGATATTGGCGGCACGGACCAGATCAACGCGCTGGGCTTTTGCGTGGGCGGCACGATCCTCTCCAACGCCTTGGCCGTGCTGGCCGCGCGCGGTCAGAAGCCGGTGGCCAGCACCACCTTGCTCACCACGCTGATCGACTTCACCGACACCGGCGTCCTCGATGTCTTCATCGATGAAAACTTTGTGCGCTTTCGCGAGATGCAGTTTGCCCAGGGTGGGCTGATGGCAGGCCGTGACATGGCGTCCACCTTCAGCTTCCTGCGTCCCAACGACCTGGTGTGGAACTACGTGGTGGGCAACTACCTCAAGGGTGAAACGCCCCCGCCGTTCGATCTGCTTTACTGGAACAGCGACTCCACCAATCTGCCGGGCCCGTTCTATGCCTGGTACCTGCGCAACACCTATCTCGAAAACAAGCTGGTCAAGCCGGGGCAGGCCACCGTGTGCGGCGTGCCGCTCGATCTGCGCAAGGTCGACATGCCCATCTACATCTACGGCTCGCGTGAAGACCACATCGTGCCCATTGGCGGCTCCTATGCCTCGACCCAGGTTTTCCCGGGCAAGAAGCGTTTCATGATGGGGGCTTCCGGGCACATCGCCGGCGTGATCAACCCCCCAGCCGCCAAGAAGCGCAGTCACTGGGTGCGCAACGATGGCAAGTTTCCGCCCAAGCCCGACGACTGGATGGCTGGCGCCAAAGAGGTGCCGGGCAGCTGGTGGGAAGATTGGGCCACGTGGCTCAAGGGCCACGCCGGCAAGCTGGTGGCTGCGCCCAAGCGTTATGGCAACGCGCGCCACAAGCCGATCGAGGCCGCACCCGGACGCTACGTCAAGGCCAAGGCCTGAAAGTTCAATTCACACAAGAGAGACACAGCACATGGAAGACATCGTCATCGTATCGGCGGCCCGCACCGCGGTGGGCAAGTTTGGCGGCTCGCTGGCCAAGGTGGCTGCCACGGATCTGGGCGCCGTCGTGATTCGCGAAGCCCTGGCGCGCGCGCACCTGGATGCGGCACAGGTGGGTGAAGTCATCATGGGCCAGGTACTGGCTGCGGGCGTGGGTCAGAACCCGGCGCGTCAGGCCCTCATGAAAGCCGGTGTGCCCAAGGAAGTGCCGGCACTCACCATCAACGCCGTGTGCGGCTCGGGCCTCAAGGCCGTGATGCTGGCCGCGCAAGCGGTGGCCTGGGGCGACAGCGAGATTGTTGTGGCCGGTGGTCAGGAGAACATGAGTGCCTCGCCGCACGTCCTGCTGAATTCGCGTGACGGTCAGCGCATGGGCGACTGGAAAATGGTCGACACCATGATCGTCGACGGCCTGTGGGACGTCTACAACCAATACCACATGGGCATCACGGCCGAGAACGTCGCCAAGGCGCACAACATCACCCGCGACATGCAGGACTTCCTGGCTCTGTCGAGCCAGCAAAAAGCCTCTGCTGCGCAAGAGGCCGGCAAGTTCAAGGATGAAATCGTGGGCGTGTCCATCCCGCAGCGCAAAGGCGACCCGCTCGTGTTCGACACCGACGAGTTCATCAACAAGAAAACCAGTGCCGACGCGTTGGCCGGTCTGCGACCTGCCTTTGACAAGGCAGGCACGGTGACGGCAGGCAACGCCTCGGGCATCAACGACGGCGCTGCCGCCGTGGTGGTGATGACCGCCAAGAAGGCCGCCGCCCTGGGCTTGAAGCCGCTGGCCCGCATTGCCGCATTCGGCACCAGCGGTCTCGATCCGGCCACCATGGGCATGGGCCCGGTGCCCGCATCGCGCAAGGCCCTGCAACGAGCTGGCTGGAATGTGGGCGATGTGGATCTGTTCGAGCTGAACGAAGCTTTCGCCGCCCAGGCCTGTGCCGTCAACAAAGAGCTGGGCATCGACCCCGCCAAGGTCAACGTCAACGGAGGCGCCATCGCCATCGGTCACCCCATCGGGGCGTCGGGTTGCCGCATCCTGGTCACGCTGCTGCATGAAATGCAGCGCCGCGATGCCAAGAAGGGTCTGGCGGCGCTGTGCATTGGCGGTGGCATGGGTGTGTCGTTGGCACTCGAGCGCTGAACCTTTTTTCGATGTCCATTTTTCCAATAACTTCTAGGAGACAACCATGAGTCAAAAAATTGCTTACGTGACCGGGGGCATGGGCGGTATCGGCACCGCCATCTGCCAGCGCCTGCACCGTGACGGCTACAAGGTCATCGCCGGTTGCGGCCCCACCCGTGACTTCAACAAATGGCTCGACGAGCAAAAGGCCCAGGGCTATACCTTCTACGCCTCGGTCGGCAATGTGGCGGACTGGACCTCCACCGTGGACGCCTTCAGCAAGGCCAAGGCCGAACACGGCGTGATCGACGTGCTGGTGAACAACGCCGGCATCACCCGTGACCGCATGTTCCTCAAGATGACCCGCGACGACTGGGACGCGGTGATCGACACCAACCTGAACTCCATGTTCAACGTGACCAAGCAGGTCGTGCCCGACATGGTGGAAAAGGGCTGGGGCCGTGTGATCCAGATCTCGTCGGTGAACGGCGAGAAGGGCCAGGCGGGTCAGACCAACTACTCGGCTGCCAAGGCCGGCATGCACGGTTTCACCATGGCCTTGGCGCAAGAACTGGCCAACAAGGGGGTGACGGTCAACACCGTGAGCCCAGGCTACATCGGCACCGACATGGTTCGTGCCATTCGGCCTGACGTGCTTGAAAAAATCGTGGGCACCGTACCCGTCAAGCGACTGGGTGAGCCCAGCGAAATCGGCTCCATCGTGTCCTGGCTGGCGAGTGAAGAGGGCGGCTACGCCACGGGCGCCGACTTCTCGGTCAACGGGGGTTTGCACATGGGCTGATTCCCTTGTCGGGATAAGTCAATACCCGCCATGTGCGGGTATTTTTTTGTCTTTTTCGAAATCCGCACGCCCGCATCATCCATCACCTCCTGGTGGGGCGGGTCATTCGGGGGATGTTAGAGTCGAGTCGGGTGTCATTGTTGTCGCTTCGCAATGGCAGGTCAGGTGAAGGTCGGGCCGCCTCACCGCGCGGCGTTTGCCGATGGAGACCTTTGGATGGACCACCCATTTCTTCCCTGGATAGCGGCCGGCATTTTTGCGCTGGCCGTGTTGCACACATTCAGCACCTCCTACTTCGAACACCTGGCACACACACACCCGCGCCATGCCGGTCTGTGGCATCTCTTGGGCGAGGTGGAAGTGGTGTTTGGTCTCTGGGCCATGGTGTTGAGCCTCATGTTGTTCATGGTGGTCGGCAAAGCGCCCACCCTCGACTATCTCGAGTCGCGCAATTTCACAGAACCGCTTTTTGTATTGGCCATCATGGTGGTGGCCGGCACTCGACCGATTCGGCAGGCTTGCGCATTTTGGGTGCAACAGGTGGCTCGTCTGATTCCGCTGCCCGCCGCGATGAGGAACTACGGGGTATTGCTGTCGATGGTGCCCTTGCTGGGCTCATGCATCACCGAACCGGCGGCCATGACCCTGGCCGCGCTCATGCTGCGGGACACTGTGTTCAGCGCCCGGGTGAGCGAGCGCTTCAAGTACGCCACGCTGGGCGTTTTGTTCGTCAACGTGTCTATCGGAGGTACGCTGACACCCTTTGCCGCACCGCCCGTGCTGATGGTGGCTAACACCTGGCAGTGGGACCTGGTGTACATGCTGCAGAACTTCGGCTGGAAAGCGGCCGTGGCCGTCATCGTCAATGCAGCGTTGGTCACGACCCTCATGCGCAGAGAGTTGCTGGCCATGGGCGATCCACCCGTGACTCGGATGACGGTTTCACCCCTCACGGTGGCGGTTCATCTGGTCTTCCTGCTGGCCATCGTCCTGTTCGCGCATCACCCGGTGGTGTTCATGGGCCTGCTGCTGTTTTTCCTGGGTTACGCAAGCGCCTATTCCCAGCACCACGATCGGCTGATGCTTCGTGAGGCCTTGCTGGTGGCGTTTTTTCTCGCAGGCCTGGTGGTTCTCGGCGGGCTGCAGACCTGGTGGCTCCAGCCTGTGCTGATGGGCCTGAATGAACACGCCGTGTTCTATGGCGCCACCGCGCTGACGGCCATCACCGACAACGCTGCGCTGACCTATCTGGCTTCTCTCGTGCCCAACCTGAGCGATGAGTTTAAATTGGCCATCGTGGCGGGTGCCGTCACCGGCGGGGGCCTCACGGTGATCGCGAATGCGCCCAACCCGGCAGGCGTCGCGATCCTGAAAGGCCAATTCGACGAAGGTGCCGTCCACGCTGGCAAGTTGTTGTGGGCGGCACTGCCTCCGACGGCGGTGGCGGCGATAGCGTTCCGAGTGCTGTGATGGGGGGCCTTGTCTGCAAGCATCACCGCAGGTCTTTTGCCCCCTGTATGGAGGTGGCTTTCAGGCTTTATTCGTCGAAGCTGCAGACGTGGTGACGGCCACCATCAGTCCAGTCATGACCAGTAACAGTCCCACGGTCTCCAGCAGGGCGGGTATATGTCCCAAAACCGGCCAGGCCATCAGCGCGGCCAAACCGGGCGCCAGCGCAGGAAATACTGCGGCGCGCGATGGCCCCAGCAACGACACCATCTTCGAATAGGTGTACAAAGTACCTGACCCGGCGATTACTCCTTGCACCAGTACCTCGACCCAAAAAACATGCGGTGTTGCCAGGACCAGCCCTTCAGCTCCGGTGAACCACAGATAAGCTGGCACATAGGTCAACAATGCACTGATCGAGATCACCGCAGTGGCCAGCAACGGATCGAGTCGATGCTTGCGCAAGACGATGCCAAAGCCCGCCCACAAGGTTCCAGCAGCCAGGAACATGGCATCGCCGATGGACGCTCGCAGCGTCAGGCTCGAGGCCTCCACCCCGGACACCATCACCAAACCCGTAAGTACCACGACAATCCCCACCAACCTGCGTAGCGTCATGCGATCTCCCAGTACCACTGCGCCCAGTACCATGCCCATGACGCTCATGGCGGTGAACGGAAAGACGGCTGCGTGACTGGCGGGTGCAAACTGCAGGGCGCCGAACATCAACAGGCCAAAGGGGGTTCCGGCCAGCAGCGCCACGAGTAACCACACTCGCCAACGCATCGTGAATTGCGCTGAGTCACGTCGACAGGCCAGAGCCAATACCGGCAGCATCAGGATGCCCGCGACACCGAATCTCAGCACCGTGAGGTCAGGGGTGGACAGCCCGTGTGCAATGCCCCAGCGGGCAAAAACGGTGTAAAGCGCGCCGATGCTGGCGGCGACCAGACCCACTGCGATGCCTTTGACCCATTGGCTGCGATCGCCGTGGCCTGACTGCGTGAGGGTTATGGTGCTGGCGTTCATGGTGATCTCCCCGAGGCTTCATGTTCTTAAGCGATGCCTTGAGTTTGATTTAATCCAATAATTAAAAATAGGTCATTGTTTGGACTAATATATATTCCTTTAAAGAATTAATTGGGCCCATCATGGATCGATTGACAGCCATGCAGACCTTTGTGCGTGTGGTGGAAAGCGGCAGCTTTTCGGCGGTGGCGCGCGAGTCCCACACCACGCAGAGCAGCGTCAGCAAACAGGTGGCGGCGCTTGAGCGCAAATTGGGTGCAAGGCTGCTGAGTCGTACTACCCGTTCATTGGCCCTGACCGAGGCGGGCGAGCGCTACTTTGCAAAGGCGCGAGGCTTGGTTGCCGAAATCGCCGACGCCGAGATGGAGTTGCATCAAGGCGAACAGCAACTGAGTGGGTGGCTGCGCGTGGCCGCCTCGGTGGGCTATGGTCGCCTCAAATTGCTACCGCTGGTCGGGAGCTTCCTAGCTGCACACCCCAACGTGAAAATCGACCTGAGGCTCAACGATGGCTTCATCGATTTGGTCGAGGAAGGTATTGATGTGGCGGTGCGCATTGGTGAACTGGCAGACAGCTCCCTGCTGGCCCGACGCATCGGAACCACCCAGCGTGTGCTTCTGGCCAGTCGCCAGTACTTGCGCTCATTGCCCAAAGGCGTGAAAGCGCCTCGAGTCCCACAGGATTTGTTGCAACACAACTGCATCGTGTATTCGGAACTTGCCACGCAAAACGCCTGGACCTTTACAGCAGGCCCCGGGGCTCCTGCAGGCGAGGGCTCACAGGTCACCATCCGAACGCAAGGCAATCTGCAATCCAACAGCAGCGAAGTGATTCGAGCTTCGGTGTTGTCAGGGATGGGCATTGGCTACTCGCCCACTTGGCTGTTCGAGGATGAGATGGCCAACGGAGAGCTGCAGGTACTGTTACCTGACTGGCCCGCGCCATCTCTGCCGGTTCACCTCGTGAGCCCCCCGCAGCGACGCCAGTCGGCCAAGGTGCAGGCATTTGCGCTTCATGTGTCAGCTGGTTAAGTTGCCTCGAACATTGGCTTGACAGTCACGCAAACGATACGCTGAATAACAGCAGCTTCTTTTCATGACGGACTTTCAGGTTTCGAATGACCGGACCGCATGAAGTTTTCCAAGCCCAGTGGCGTACCAGAAGGGGCAGGTTCGCCCACCGAGCCGTTTTATTGGTCATCGTGTCCATATGAGGCACGCTGACACCCTTTGCCGCACCGCCCGTGCTGATGTTGGCGGCGATAGCGTTCCGAGTGCTGTGATGGGTACACCGACCTGCGCTGGTGATCAGCCCGGCCATTTGCGCAAAAAAGAAAACCGTCGTCAGCGCTGACATCATGCTGCATGTCAAAACCAAGTTGAAGGTCCTGTTGCAGATTTCATGGAGGAGCGCTAGTTCCGCTGCCAAAGTCATCGTCAGCCTACTCAGCTCAGGTGACGCGCCAACACCTGGGCCACATGCAGCGCCTGCCGTGCTGATCCGTGGTCGATTTGATGGCGACAGCTGGTGCCATCGGCCACTACCCAGGCTTGCGGGTTTTTTTCGATCGTGGGCAGCAATGACAATTTGGCCATGGCCATCGACACCTCTTGGTGCTTGGCGTCATACCCAAAGCTGCCCGCCATGCCGCAACAACTCGTCTCGATCAAGGTGGTGGTGGACTGAGGAATGAGGGCCAGCACCCGTTGAATCGGTGACACCAGGTCAAAAGCCTTCTGGTGGCAATGCCCATGCAACAGGAACGGCGCCTGGGCCGGTGTGAGCC
Source organism: Comamonadaceae bacterium (assembly GCA_947448375.1). Classification (GTDB taxonomy): domain Bacteria; phylum Pseudomonadota; class Gammaproteobacteria; order Burkholderiales; family Burkholderiaceae_C; genus Limnohabitans. Next base: position 12,359 of record CANFMY010000026.1, read on the forward strand.
GCGACCGCAGCGTGTCCAGTTGGCCCGCCTGGTGCTCGCGGTCGAGAAACTCCTCCCACAGCACGGCGTGCTTCGCCACTTCGTGGGCTGCTTCGCCCAACCCCAGTTGTAACGCCTCGTCGCGCAGCGTCAACAGACAGCTGGGCTCCAACCCCACGATGGGCAGTCCCCGTTGTGCGAGCGGCAGCAAATAGTCAATCAGACGGCGCACCTGTTCGCGGGCCTGATCCACCATGCCGCTGGCCAGGTAGGTGCGGCCGCAGCACAAATGCTGGTCCGGGCGGTGCGCCACATGCACGGTGTAGCCGGCAGCCTCCAGCACACGATAAGCCGCCTGCGCATTCTCCGATTCGAAATAGCCATTGAAGGTGTCCACAAACAGCACCACGCCCCGCTCCGCACGCATCACCGTGGCAATGTCCACGCCCGGGCGCGGGGTGTTGAACGCGTGCGTGGATTGCCAGGCCGGCAGCGCACGTTGCGCACTCAGGCCGGTCACCCGCTCGGTCAGGCGCGCCAGCCATGACCAGCGGTTGCGCAGATTGAGCAGCGGCGCCAGATGGCTGGCCAGGCTGGCGTAGCGGGGGAGGTGTGCAATGAGCTGATCCTTGAGGGTGTAGCCGTGGTGCTGTTTGTACTGGTGAGTGAACTCGATCTTCATCTTGGCCATGTCCACACCCGTGGGGCACTCGCGTTTGCAACCCTTGCAACTCACGCACAAGTCCAGGGTGTCCCACAGGGCCGGGTCGGTCAGGGCCTGTGTGCCCAGCTGACCCGAAAGCGCCAGGCGCAAGGTGTTGGCACGTCCGCGCGTGAGGTGCTGCTCGTCACGCGTGACGCGGTAGCTCGGGCACATGGTGCCGGCGTCAAACTTGCGGCAGTGGCCGTTGTTGTTGCACATCTCCACGGCTTTGGCAAAGCCCTGCGCCGGATCGCCGCCGGTGCCGGGGGCACTCACGGCCTCGGTGACCGGATCGGCGGTGACGTTCCAGGCGCTCCAGTCGAGTGCCGTCTCGATGGGGATCACGCGGTAGGTGGAGGGGAAGCGGAACAAGCGCTCGTCGTCCATCTTCGGTGGGTCGATCATGCGCGCCGGGCTGAGCAGCCCGATGGGGTCCATCCACTGCTTGATCTGCCCAAAGGCGTCATGAAGCTTGTCGCCAAATTGCCAGCGAATCCATTCGCCGCGGCACAGGCCATCGCCATGCTCGCCGCTGTAAGCACCCTTGAATTTTCGGACCAGCTCGGACGCTTCGTTGGCGATGGAGCGCATCTTGGCTGCCCCATCGCGTCGCATGTCCAGGATGGGGCGCACGTGGAGTGTGCCCACCGACGCGTGCGCGTACCAAGTGCCCTTGGTGCCGTGGCGTGCAAACACTTCGGTGAGTGCATCGGTGTACTCGGCCAGGTGTTCGAGGGGCACGGCACAGTCTTCGATGAAGCTCACCGGTTTGCCATCGCCCCTGAGGCTCATCATGATGTTGAGGCCGGCCTTGCGCACCTCCCATAAATTCTTTTGCGTGCTGTCGTCCACCATCTCGACCACGCTGCCGGGCAAGCCCAGGTCGCCCATGAGTGTCACCAGATCGCGCAAGTGCGGCAACAGGGGGTCCTTGGATTCGCCACTGAACTCCACCAGCAAGATCGCCGCCGGTTGCCCGTGGTTGACGTTGGGTGAGAGCGCAGTGCGGATGGTGGGGGCAAAAGCCGGGTTCTTCAGGCTCAGGTCGATCATGGTGCGGTCGACCAGTTCCACCGCCGAGAGGTGCTGCCCCCCAATGCGCACGATGTGCTGGGTGGCCTCCATGGCGCTGTGGAAGTCGGGGAAGTTCACCACGCCCAGCACCTTGGCGCGCGGCAACGGGGCGAGCTGCAGCGTGAGCGAGCGTGTGAGCGCGAGCGTGCCCTCGCTGCCAATGAGCAGGTGCGCCAGATTCACCGAGCCGTCCGGGGTGTAGGGACGCACGTTCTGGTTGCAGAAGATGTCCAGGTTGTAACCGGCCACGCGGCGCAGTACCTTGGGCCAACGGACCTCGATCTCGGGTTGCAGTTGCAGCGCGAGTTGTTGCACGCGCTCGCCTAAACGTCGTGCCGCTCCCTGGCTGTGATCGAAGCGACCCAATGACAACGCTGAACCATCGGACAACCAGGCCTCGGCGCCCAGCACGTTGTGCACCATGTTGCCGTAGGCGATGCTGCGACTGCCGCACGAGTTGTTGCCGGCCATGCCGCCCAGGGTCGCTTGGCCGCTGGTGGAGACATCCACCGGGTACCACAGGCCGTGGGATTTGAGTTGCGCGTTGAGGTGGTCCAGCACCAGGCCGGGCTCGACCGTCACGGTGCGTTGCTCGACGTTCAAGTCGATGACGCGGCGCAGGTATTTGCTGAAGTCGATCACCAGACCGGCGCCCACGGTCTGTCCACACTGACTGGTGCCGCCCCCGCGCGGCACGATGGGCACGTGCAGTTCGCGACAGATGGCCAGTGCCGAGACCACATCGTCTTCGCTGCGCGGCACCAGTACGGCCAGGGGCATGCTTTGGTAAATCGACGCGTCGGTGGCGTAACGGCCGCGGTCGGCCAGACTCACCAGCACCTCGCCTTGCGTGTGGCGTTGCAGGCGCTGTGTCAGTTGAGCCAGCTGCTCGGAGCTGCGACGGGCCAGTGAATCGAAGTCGCCAGCCTGGCTGGTATAGGGATGCGGAGCATTCATGGAGGTGATTCTTGCATGCATAATCAACCGACAACAGGAGACATTGTTGATGCAATCGCTCGATTTTCATGCGTCCGGACGCCATTTTCTTCAGATTCCCGGGCCTTCCCCGGTCCCCGATCGCATCCTGCGGGCCATGAGCCTGCCCACCATCGACCACCGCGGCCCCGAGTTCGGTGCGCTCGGCCTGAAAGTCTTGTCGCAGATTCGACAAATCTTCCAGACCCAGCATCCCGTCATCATCTACCCTGCTTCGGGCACGGGTGCCTGGGAAGCCGCGCTGTGCAACGTCACCAGCCCGGGCGATCCCCTGCTGATGGTGGAGACCGGCCACTTTGCCTCGCTGTGGATCAAGATGGCCAAGCGCCTGGGCCTGAACCCCGAAGTCATCGCCAAACCGGGTGACGAATCCGGTGTCCCCACCAGCTGGCGCCACGGAGTGCAGGCAGACCTGATCGAGGCACGGCTGAAGGCCGACACGCAACATGCCATCAAGGCCGTGTGCGTGGTGCACAACGAAACATCCACGGGCGTCACCAGCGACATCGCCGCGGTGCGGCGCGCCATCAATGCCGCCCAGCACCCGGCGCTCTTGATGGTGGATACCATCTCGGGTCTGGCCTGCGCCGACTACCGCCACGACGAGTGGGGTGTGGACGTCTCGGTCAGCGGTTCGCAAAAAGGCTTGATGCTGCCCCCCGGCATCAGCTTCAACGCCATCTCCCCCAAGGCGCTGGAGGTCAGCCGCTCAGCGCGCATGCCCAAGGCGTTCTGGGCCTGGGACGAAATTGTCGAGATGAACGCCAAGGGCTACTGGCCCTACACCCCCAGCACCAACCTGCTGTATGGCTTGTCGGAAGCGTGCGACATGCTGCTCAACCCGCACCATGGCGGACTGTCCGGCGTGCTGGCTCGACACCAGCGTTGGGCGGCAGCGTCGCGTGCGGCGGTCAGCACCTGGGGGCTGGCCATTCAGTGTGCGGATGCGGCGGTTTACTCGCCGGTGCTCACCGGTGTGATGATGCCCCAGGGCGTGGATGCCGATGCCGTGCGGCAGTGCATCTATGAGCGCTTCGACTGCTCGCTGGGCACGGGCCTGGGCAAGGTCAAGGGCCGTATGTTCCGCATCGGCCACCTGGGCGATTGCAACGATCTCACGGTGGTGGCCACGGTGGCGGCTTGCGAGATGGGGCTCAAGCTCTCGGGAGTGAAGCTGCAAGGCTCGGGCGTGCAAGCCGCGATGCAATACTTCGCCGACCACCCCATTGCGGCACCTCAGGCACCTTCGGCGCGTTAAGCACTGAGGCGCTTCAGCACCTTTATCACCCTGAACTTCAAGAGTTCCCTGGCAAACGACGACACGCATCACACCCCCTTCCTCCACAGGAGTTCCGCATGAAACGACGCACCCTGATTGCTGCCACGGCGGCCACTCTGGCCGCGCCCATGGTTCGTTCGCAGAGTCTGCCCAAGGGGCCGGTTCGCATCATCGTGGGGTTTCCGCCCGGTGGGGGCACCGATGCCTTGGCCCGCGTGGTGGCGCAAAAGCTGCAGGCCCTGTGGGGCACCTCCATCGTCATTGAAAACAAGGCGGGCGCCGCGGGTGTCATTGCGGCCGACTTCGTGAGCAAACAAGCCCCGGATGGCAACACGCTGCTGATGGCCCACATCAACAGCCACGCGCTCGCGCCCGCCATGGGGACGCGGCTCAACTACGAAGCCGAGCGCGACTTCGCCCCCATCTCCATGGTGGGCGTCACCCCCAACATCCTGATCTGCAATGCCGATCAACCGGCCAAGACAGTGACCGACCTGGTCGAGTTGTGCAAGCGTCAACCGGGCAAGATCAGCTTTGCGTCGGCCGGCGGCGGCTCAGCCCAGCACTTTGCGCTGGAGATGTTCAAGCTGCAGGCCGGCATTGATGCGCTGCATGTGCCCTACAAGGGGTCGGGGCCGGCACTCACCGACCTGATCGGGGGCCAGGTGAATTACTGTTTCGAGACCATGACCTCGGCCACGCCGCACATCAAGTCGGGCAAGGCGATCGCTCTGGCGCAAACGCGTCTGAAGCGCGCCAAAGGGTTTCCCGGCGTGCCCACCATGGCCGAGTCCGGTTTTGCCGGCTTTGAAGCGACTGTGTGGTACGGGCTCATGGCGCCTGCGCGCGTGCCTGCTGGCATGACGCAGCGCATGAACGAGGACGTCAACAAAGTGCTCGCCATGCCCGACGTGCAGGAAAAAATGGACCAGTACGGCGCCGAGGACGGCGGCGGCTCCATCGAGAAATTTGCCAGCTTCATCAAGAACGAGCAGCAAAAGTGGGCGCAGGTGGCCAAGGCCGCCAACGTGAAGATTGACAATTGAGGGTTCATCATGACCATGTCCTCCTTGCCTCAATGGACGGTGCGCCTGGTGGCGGGCCTCGGCCTGGTGGGGGCCACGTGCCTGGCCATGGCGCAAACGGCGGCCAACTGGCCGCAGCGCCCCATCCGCATCGTCATCCCGCACCCCCCGGGTGGTCCGAGTGACCTGATTGCACGCACCGTGCTCGAGCGCTTGAATGCCACACTCAAGCAACCGGTGATTCTCGAGAACCGCGCGGGCGCGGGGGGCAATATCGGGGCGCAAGAGACGGCGCGCTCAGCGCCCGATGGCTACACCTGGATGCTCGGGACCGACACCATCGTCACCGTCAACCCGCATGTGTACCGCAACATGCCCTTCAAGCCGGAAGACTTCAAACCGGTGGCCATCCTCTCGCAATTCGGGCAGACACTGGTGTGCCACCCCTCGGTCGGCGTCAAGACCCTGCCGGAGCTGATCGCCAAGACCAAGGCAGAGGCCATGGCCTACGCCTCGGGTGGCCCCGGCGTGCCAGGGCATTTGTCCATGGAATTGCTGCAATACATGGGCAATTTCGACATGCGTCATGTGCCCTACAAGGGACCGGCACCGGCCACGCAGGATGTGCTGTCAGGCCAGGTGCCGTGTGGCTTGCTCGCCGGCCCCACCGTGTTGCCCCATGTGCGTGCCGGCAAGCTGGTCCCGCTGGCCGTCTCCGGCACCACGCGGGCGCCCACCTTGCCTGACGTGCCCACGGTGGCCGAGGCGGGCGTGAAGGGCTATGACGCAATGTTCACCCTGGCGCTCTGGGCACCGCGTGGCGTGCCTGACGACATCATGGCCAAATTCCGCCAGGCCTGGGCCGATGCCCTGTTGAACCCCGAGGTGGTGGAGCGTCTCAAGCAGACGGATCAAATTCCGGTGGTGAGCACCCCCGAGGCCGCAGCTGCGCAACTGGCGCGGGACTCGGTCAAGTGGGGTGCCGTGGCGCGTCGCATTCATCTGGGCTTGGATTGACCACCGCCGACCCAACCCCCGTGAACTAGCAGCTTGTGAGCCGAGTCTCCTGGCAGACTTCTCGGGTTTGGCACCTTGGGTACAGTCCGACACAGCCCTCTTGCGCCGTGGGCGCTTTGCCAGGACAAATACCGCATGAATTCTTTTCACTATCACCGGGCCAGTTCTCTGAACGAGGCCGCCCAACGCTTGAGCGGCAATGACCAGGCCAGGCTGCTGGCCGGCGGCATGACGCTGATCCCTTCACTCAAGCACCGCTTGCTGGCAGTGGCCGAGTTGATCGACATCGCCCGTTTGCCCGACCTGCAAGAGATCCGTGTGGAACAAGACACCGTGTGGGTGGGGGCGGCCGTGCGCCATCACCAGGTGGCCTCGCATGCCGAACTGGCCCGGGCGCTGCCCGCCCTGGCCGAACTTGCCGGGCTGATTGGCGACCCGCAAGTGCGCTCGCGTGGCACGCTGGGCGGCTCGATTGCCAATAACGACCCCGCAGCCGACTATCCTGCTGCGGTGCTCGCCTTGGGCGCCACCGTGGTCACCACACAGCGCGAGATCGCCGCTGATGATTTCTTCCTGGGCATGTTCACCACCGCGCTCGAGCCGGGCGAGGTGATTCGCGGGGTGCGCTTCCCCCGACCCCTTCAGAGTGCTTACGCCAAATTCCGCCATCCAGCCTCGGGCTACGCCATGTCAGGTGTTTTCATGGCCGACTTCGGTGCCCAGGGCCGCCGCGTGGCCGTGACCGGCGCCACCGATGCCGTGTGCCGCTGGCCGCAGGCCGAGGCGGCCTGGCAGGCCGGACAAACCCCGGCCGCCTTCTCGCATGACGGTTTGCTGGACGACATCCACGCGCCCGCCCGCTATCGTGCGCATCTCACAGATCTGATGTTCGCGCAGGCCTTGAAGCAGTTGCGCTGAACCCCCTTCGGTCGACACGATTCGCCCCACCCAAGACCCTGGTCCATTAGCTCTTTTTCGCCATGAAGATTCAACTCACTGTCAATGGTCAGCCCCACAGCGCTGACGTCGAGGACCGCACCCTGCTGGTCGATCTGTTGCGCGACACCTTGCGGCTGACAGGTACGCACGTCGGCTGTGACACCAGCCAGTGCGGCTGCTGCACCGTGCATGTCGATGGCCAGGCGGTCAAGTCCTGCACCATGCTGGCCGCCCAGGCCGATGGCACCCAGGTCACCACCATCGAGGGCTTGGGGGCGCAGGGATTGCACCCGGTCCAGCAGGCGTTCACCGAATGCCATGCGCTGCAATGCGGGTTCTGCACGCCGGGCATGGTGATGGCCACGGTGGACTTGTTGCGTCGCTGCCCGGTGCCGTCCGACCAGGACATCGCCGAAGGCCTCGCGGGCAACCTGTGCCGTTGCACCGGTTATGTGAACATCGCGGCCGCGGTCAAACAGGCAGCCCAGCAACTCAAGGGAGGTGCTGCATGAATGCCAGCGTCACCGCCCAGACCGGTGTGGCCTACGCGCGCACCGAAGACCATCGACTGATCACCGGCCAGGGGCAATACACCGCCGACGTGCAGTATCCCGGCATGCTGCATCTGCATGTCATCCGATCCATGCATGCGCATGCGCGCATCGTGCGCCTTGACCTGAGCGCCGTGGCGGCTGCCCCGGGCGTACGCTGGGTCATGACCGCGCAGGACATCGACGCCCATGGCGGGCAGGACCTGCCCAACGCCGTATCGGTCAAGGACCGCCACGGCGAGGCGCAGCGGGTGGCCCGCATGCCGGTACTGGCCAGCGACACCGTGCGTTTTGTCGGGCAACCGATTGCCTTCGTGATTGCCGACTCGGCGTATCAAGCCCAGGACGCCGCCGAACTGGCCGATATCGAATTCGAGATTCTTGCGGCGGCTGCATCCGTCGACGCTGCGCTGGCCGCTGGAGCGCCCGTGCTGCACGAAGCCTCCCCGCACAATGTGTCCGCCGAGTTTGAAGCCGGCGATCGTGCGGCGGTGGAAGCGGCATTCGCCCTGGCTGCCCACACCAGCACCTTGCGGGTGGCCAGCCAGCGGCTGATCCCCGCGCCCATGGAGCCCCGTGCGGTGGTGGCCGTGTACGACGAGGCACAGGACCGCACCCGGGTGCACACCCCCACCCAGGGCATTCTGGGGATGCTGGGCTTTCTGTCGCAAGCCACCGGCATGCCGGCCGAGAAGTTCGAAATTCTCACCATCGACGTGGGCGGATCGTTTGGCATTCGTGGCGGCGCGTTCTCCGAACACGTGGGCGTGGTGATCGCTTCGCGCGTCCTCAAGCGCCCGGTGCGCTGGGTCGGTTCGCGCTCCGAGGTGTTCGTGAGCGACTGGCACGGTCGTGGTCTGGTGCTCGAAGGCTCGGTGGCGCTGGATGCGCAGGGCAAGATTCTGGCCATCCGTTTTCACGACCAGGTGGATCTGGGGGCGTACAACGCCTACATGAGCACCTTCATCGGCACGCGCAACTTGTCCGTCACCATGGGCGGCGTGTACAAGGTGCCGGCGCTTCACATGCGCTCGGACCTGGTCTACACCAATGCCACCCCGGTATCGGCCTATCGCGGCGCAGGCCGCCCCGACATTGCTTACGCCATCGAGCGCCTGATGGATTACGCCGCCCACGAGCATGGCTTTGATCCCGTGGCCCTGCGTCGCCTCAACTTCATTTCCCCTGCCGAGTTCCCGTTCACCACGGCCAATGGCACGGTGTACGACACTTGCGAATGCGAGCGCGTCATGGACCGTGCGCTGGTGCTGTCCGATTACGCTGGCTTTGCACAACGCAAACAAGCGGCTGAGGCGCGAGGCAAGTTGCGCGGCATCGGCTTGGCGACGTACCTGGAGGCCTCGGGTGCCGGCGGTGCGCCCAAGGACCAGGTGCAGGGCGAGTTTGACGAGCATGGCGTGCTGCACGTGTATGGTGTGACCGGTGCATCCGGTCAGGGACACGAAACCTCGTTTGCCAGCATCATCGAATCCGAATTGGGTTTGCACGCAGACCATGTGCGCTACCACGCCGGCGACCCCGCGCGCAGCCTGATTGGCAACGGCACGGGCGGTTCGCGCACCTTGTACGGGGCGGGCAGTGCCATCAAGAATCTGTGCCAGAACATCCGCCAACCCGCTGCCCAAGCCATTGCGCAGCTGTGGCAGTGTGACGAAGCGGACGTGGTGTTCGAGCAGGGCGCCTGGCATCGCGCCGGGGCCAGCGGGCAACGCATGGATTTTGCATCGCTGTGGCCACAACTCTCGTCGGCGCAACGCCAGGCGTTCAATGTCATGGGTGAGGCGCAGTCGGGCTCGACCTTCCCCAACGGCTGCCACGTGGCCGAGGTGGAGATCGACCCGGCCACCGGCATCACCGAAGTGGTGAGCTACTGGGCGGTGGATGACCTGGGCCGCGTGATATCACCGCACCTGGTTCGCGGTCAGGTGCATGGTGGTGTGGTGCAGGGCTGGGGCCAGGCGTTTTGCGAGCAGGTGGTCTATGACGAACAGGGCCAACTCTTGTCCGGCTCGTTCTCTGACTACGCCATGCCGCGCCTCGGGTGCATGCCCACCATCCTCAACGAAACCGTGCAGGTGGACACGCAGTTGAACCTGTTGGGTTCCAAGGGAGTGGGGGAGTCTGGCTGTACCGGTTCCATGCCCGCCCTGGCCAATGCCGTGATGAGTGCGCTGCGACCCTTTGGCGTGGAGGGCATGGACATGCCTTTCACAGCGGCCAAAGTGTGGGCGGCGCTGCATCCCGCGTAATTCATCAGCACCGACTGACGCAAAGCCAGTCGGTGACTCAAGTCAGCACACAAGACCCATCATTTTCAACAGGAGACCAAGCATGCAAGACGTTCCCAAGATTCGCCGCGTTGTGACAGGCCATGACGACCAGGGCAAAGCCATCGTCGAGATCGACGAGGTGTGCGGCCATTTCAAGCAGGGTCGACAGAACGCCTTCATCTGCAACATCTGGACAACCGACACCGTGCCGGCCAACAACGACGGCCACCATGACGGCGGCATGCGTGAAGGCAAGTTCACCATGATCGAGAACGGCAGCGTGTTTCGCATTCTCGACTTCCGACCGGGCGTGGAGCACCGCATGCACCGCACCGACTCCATCGACTACCTGGTGGTGATGAAGGGCGAGATCGACATGGAGCTCGACGATGGTGTGGAAGTCCATCTCAAGGCGGGTGATGTGATGGTGCAGCGCGGCACCATCCACAACTGGGTCAACCGTGGCACCGAGACCTGCGTGATCGCGGTGATTCTGATCCATGCCAAGCCGGTCGAGGCCGGCGGGCAGGTGCTGCACGCAGCCGGCTGATCAGCGCTGGGGCATCGGCTGCATCTGCGCCTGCGCGCCCTCGGGCAGCGCAGTGCGGCAGGTGTTCATCACGATGGCCAAGGTGCTGTAGTAGCCGTAGTGCGCCACCAGGTCGATGACCCCTTTCTCGCCAAAACGCTCGAGTGCGCGGGCGTAGGTGGGGTCGCTCACGCAACGATTGCTGCGCAACTCTTCCAGCAGGTCATAGATGATGGCTTCATCGCTCGACATGGTGTCGGGGCGGCGGCCTTCCAGAATGGCATCGCAGGTGGCCGGCAGCACGCCTTCGCGCTCGGCGATGGGGCGGTGGATGGCCCACTCCACCGGTTGTGACCAGTGACGCGCCACCACCAGCACCGCAAACTCCGAGTTGCGCAAGCCAGCTGTGTGGTGAAAGCGCAGGTACTCGCCCACTTTTTGCAGGCGGCTCATCAGCTCGGGGCTGCGCACCAGCGGGACAAAGGGTCCGCCGATCTTGCCGCGCGGGCCACTGGTGAGTTCCACCATGGCAGCGCGTTGTTCGGGGGTCATGCGATCTTCGGGGATCGGCGGCATGCGGTCACGTGTCATGGGGTTTCCTGTGTGAGTAGAGGTCAAGCGGATCCGACGGCGGTGAGCTGGCCGGACCAGAACAGCAAGGGGCGAAGGTCGTGGGTCTGGTAGTTGTGCACGCGCGAGAGCACGATCCAGTGGTCACCCCCTTCCAGCAGGGATTCGGTCTCGCAGTCGAAGTGCGCGGCCACGCCTGCCAGCACGGGCGGCGCGTTCTGCGGGTCGTGCGACAGGGTCACGCCCTCGAACTTGTCGAGCTTGGGGTTGGCAAAACGGCGGGCCAACTCACCCTGGTCCTGGGACAGCACATGGATGACGTGTCGCTTGCCCACGGCAAACTGCTCCAGGTTGGGCGAGGTGCGGGCAATCGACCACAGCACCAGACGGGGCTGCAGCGACACCGAGTTGAAGCTGCTCACCGTCAGGCCCACGGCGCGTCCGGTCTCGGTGTCACGCGTGGTGATCACGGTCACGCCGGTGGGAAAGATCCCCAACGCATTGCGAAAGGCTTTGGCATCATCGACGGTGGCTTGGGTCATCACACTCCCTGTGTCTGCAAGAAAACGGTGAAGCAGTTGAACACGGACCGCCGGCGCGGACATTCGCCAACGCGACAGTCCGAGCAGGTTTGTGGGGCATTGTGACCGAGCCAGGTTGCTCGGCGGACTGCCCTTGTGACGCCCAGACAAAACCGGGGCGCGGGCCTGGTGGCTGTGGCCGCTGATAGCGGCCCATGGCTCTGCAGGCGGTTTACAGCGGCTTGAAGTTCATGGCCTTGACCACCTTGCCCCAGTTCGCCACATCGCGGGTGAGCAACTCGGTGAAGAACTCGGGCGGTTCGGTGTGGATGTCCAGACCCA
>CANFMY010000027.1 GCA_947448375.1 Comamonadaceae bacterium
ACCGTGGACGGTCAGGAAAACCCCATCCCCGTGATCCTGGCCTCCAAGTTCTCGCAAGTGCAAAAGCACCTGTCGCTCACCGGCCACGTGTACTCGCCTGCGCTGTACCTGACCTCGCCGCGCGTGATGAACAAGCTGAGCGACGCTGACAAGAAAGCGTTTTACGAAGCTGCCAAGAAGGCCACCGTGGCACAGCGCAAGAAAGTGAACGAAGACGAAGCCAACGGCATTGCCCAGCTGGAAAAAGAAGGCATGTCGGTGGTGCGCAAGGTGGACGGCCAGGCCTTCCGCGATGCGCTGCGTCCGGTGTTCGCGTCTTACGCGAAAGAGTTTGGCGCCGACAACATTCGCAAGATTCAAGAATTCAAGTAATTCGTCACCACGCTCGGGCGGCTGCGCGTGAGCGCAGGCCGCCATTTCTATTTTCAGGATCCCTCGGGGGCATGTGTTCATGAAACGACTCGAGCAGGCTTTTCACGCCGTCAATCGCTGGATGCTGATTGGCATGCTGGCCGTGATGTCGGTCATCATTTTTTGCAACGTCGTGTTGCGCTACTCCACCAACCAATCGATCGAGTGGGCCGAGGAAGTGTCGCGCCATCTCATGATCTGGGTGACCTTCATTGGCATGGGCCCGGTGCTGCGCTACGGTGGACATATTGCGGTGGAAAACCTGCAGGATGCCTTGCCCCCCTCTGTGGCCCGACTGTTGCGCGTGATCATTGCGCTGTTGATTGGCGGCATGCTGGTGTTCCTGTTCTGGTTTGGTCTGGAATACATGGACCGCACCCAATACCAACTCACCCCGTCGACGCAAATTTCGTTTGCCTACATTTATGCCGGTCTGCCGATTGGATCGGCCATGGCCCTGATTCACTGGCTGCTGATCGTGCGTGACTATGTGCTGGAGCGCCAGTTCGCGTCCGATGAACACTTTGATGCCACCGCGAGTGCCTCCCTATGAGCGCGAGTCTGATTCTTCTCATGGCGGCGTGCGTCTACCTGGCCATTGGCGTGCCGGTGGCCTTTGCGCTGGGACTGTCCACCATCACGGCCTTGCTGGTGTCGGGCAACTTTCCACTGATCGTGCTGTTGAAGGAAACCTTCACGGGCATTGACAGCTTTCCGCTGATGGCGGTGCCCTTTTTCATTCTGGCGGCCGAGTTGATGAGCGGAGGTTCCCTCACCGAGGTGTTGCTGAAATTCGCCGGCCAGTTCGTGGGGCATCGCCGCGGCGGGCTGGGCTACACCAACGTGGTGTCGCTGACTTTCTTCTCGGGAATTTCCGGCTCGGCGCTGGCCGATGCGGCCGGCCCGGGCGCGATGATGATTCGCATGATGGACAAGGCGGGCTATGGCCGCGCCTATTCAGCGGCGCTGACGGCGTCGACGGCCATCGTGGGCCCCATCATTCCGCCCTCGATCATCATGATCATCTATGCCCTGGCCGATGACCGTGTGTCGGTGGGAGCCCTGTTTGTGGCAGGCCTGGTGCCCGGCGTGCTGATTGCCGTGGCCATGTGCGCGGTCAACTGGAAAATCTCGCGCGAGCGCAACTACAAGGGTGACGGCGAGCATCCCTCGCGTGCCGAGATCATCCGCACCACCTGGATGGCTCTGCCCGCCATCTTGCTGCCCGTGTTGATTCTGGGTGGCATGCGTGCGGGTTGGTTCACGCCCACCGAAGCCTCGGTGGTGGCCGTGTTTTACGCCTTGCTGTGTGGCAAGTATGTGTACCGCACGCTGGAATGGAAGGCGGTGCCCAACATCCTGTCGCGCTCCGCGCTGCTCACCGCCTCGGTGCTGATGATCATCGGCATGTCGGCCTCGTTTGCCTGGGTGCTGACGATCGAAGGTGTGCCGCAGATCGTGGCCAACTGGATCGTGGACCTGCACCTCAACGCCTGGACCTTCCTGATCGTGGTCAACGTCTTCCTGCTGCTGTTTGGCATCTTCATCGAACCGCTGCCGGGCGTGATGGTGCTGGTGCCCATCCTCGCGCCGGTGGCTGCCAAGGTGGGCGTGGACCCGATTCACTTTGCCATGGTGGTCATCTACAACCTGACGCTGGGCATGATCACGCCACCCGTCGGGGGCTTGCTGTTTGTCACTTCCAACGTGTCGCGCGTGCCGCTGTCAGACTTGACGCGTGAACTCAAGCCCTTTTTGTGGGCGCATGGCGTGGTGCTGGTGTTGCTCACCTTTGCTCCCTGGCTGAGCACCTGGCTGCCCCATGCCATGGGGTACAAGTAAGCGGAAACAGGCCGTGTCAGCACAACGCATTCAGGCGACCTACTGGCTCGAAACCGGGGACGATCCGCGGCGCGCGGCCGAGGTGATTGCCGGCGAGCAGTCCAGTGGCACGTTTCTCAAGCTGGCCACCGAAACGGCCGCGCTGAAAGAACGCTCGGGTGCACGCGTCGAGCGTCTGGAGATTCTGGGGACGTCAGCTCAGCCCAGCCTGCCGGGAGGCATGCCGGCAGCGCAGTACACGCAATGTCGGCTCGAACTGTCGTGGCCGCTGGAGAACCTGGGGCCGTGCCTGCCCACGCTGATGTCCACCATCGCGGGCAATTTGTACGAGTTGCGTCAGGTCTCGGGCCTGCGCTTGCTGGACTTGACGTTGCCCGACGCATTTGCGCGGGCGTACCCGGGTCCGGCGTTCTCCATGCCGGGCACGCGCGAGCTGTGTGGTGTGCCACAAGGCCCCCTGATCGGCACCATCATCAAGCCCAGCGTGGGCTTGAACCCGCAAGAGACCGCCGAGCAGGTGCGTCAACTGGTCGAGGGCGGCATCGACTTCATCAAGGACGATGAATTGCAGGCCAATGGCCCGCATTGCCCCTTTGACGAGCGGGTGGTGGAAGTCATGCGGGTGGTGAACGAGGCGGCCGATCGCCAGGGCCGCAAGGTGATGGTGGCCTTCAACATCACGGGTGAAATCGATCAGATGCAACGCCGTCACGACTGGGTGCTTCAGCACGGGGGCACGTGCGTGATGGTGTGTGTCAACTCGGTGGGCTTGAGCGGCATGACGGCGATCCGCCGCCATGCGCAGGTGCCCTTGCACGCTCACCGTGCAGGCTGGGGTTACCTCAGTCGCAGCCCCGCACTGGGGTGGGATTTCCGTCCCTGGCAGATGCTGTGGCGCCTGGCCGGGGCCGACCACTTGCATGTGAATGGCTTGCGCAACAAGTTCAGCGAGCCCGACGACGTGGTGGTGCAAGCCGCGCGCTCGGTGCAAGAACCCCTGTTTGCCGAGCACCACATGCCGGCCGTGCCGGTGTTCAGTTCGGCCCAAACCGGCTTGCAGGCGCACGACACCTATGCAGCGCTGGGCAATGACGACCTCATCGTCACGGCGGGTGGGGGCATCTTTGGGCACCCCCAGGGCGTGGCAGCCGGCGTGACCGCCTTGCGCGATGCCTGGGACGCCGCACGCCGTGGGCAGACGCTGCAGGCCGCCGCCGTCGAGCGACCCGCCTTGCGCTCGGCGCTGACCTTCTGGTGAGTCGCCTCACCCGCGACTTGAGTTGACGCCATGACACAGCACGCCGACGCCCGATCCGACGCCTTGCCGCTGCCCGATGGCCCCCTGGTGGCCTACTACGGCGACGATTTCACGGGCTCCACCGATGTGATGGAAGCGTTCACGGCCGCCGGTGTGCCCACCGTGCTGTTTGTGCAAGCGCCCAGCCAGCAGTCGCTTGCGCGCTTTGCCGACATGCGCTGTGTGGGGTTGGCCGGCACTTCGCGTGGTCGCGACCCGGCCTGGATGCGCGAGCATTTGCCCGCGGCATTCGACAGCCTGCGGCAACTCGGCGCGCCCATCCTGCAATACAAGGTGTGCTCCACCTTCGACTCTGCGCCGCACGTCGGCTCCATCGGTCAGGCGATTGACCTCGGTGTGTCGGGCACCGCAGCACGCTGGTCACCCACGGTGGTGGGAGCCCCGCGGCTGCAGCGGTTTCAGGTGTTCGGCCAATTGTTCGCGGGCTTCATGGGCGAGGTGTACCGCATTGACCGCCACCCGTCGATGTCGCGTCACCCGGTCACGCCCATGGACGAGGCGGATTTGCGTCTGCACCTGGGACGACAAACCGAACGCCGCATCGAGTTGATCGACGCTGTCCAAGCCACCCAGGGGCAGGGCGAAGCCCGGCTGCAGACCCTGCTGGGCGACGATCAACCGGTGGTGATGCTCGATGTGATGGACGCTGTCTCACAGTGCGAGGCCGGTCGCCTGGTGTGGGAGCATCGGGGTGCGGGGCTGTTCAGCGCGTCCTCCTCGGGTTTGCAGTATGCGCTGGTGGCCTACTGGCGCAGCCGTGGATGGCTGCCCGAGCAGTCGTCGTTGCCCGTTGCCGCACCTGCCCCGGCGATTGCCGTGGTCAGCGGCAGCTGTTCGGTGATGAGTGGCAAGCAAATTGAATGGGCGCTTGCGCACGGCTTTCATGGTGAGCGTCTGGATGTGGCCGCTTGCCTGGAGGCCTCGTCACGCGCAGCGGAAATTGAACGTGTGGTGGCGGCCAGTTTGCAGGCCCTGGCGTCGGGTCATTCGCCAGTGGTGTATTCGGCCATGGGACCGGATGATGCAGCGGTCACCGGCTTTGAGGCCTGGGTGCAGTCCCGTGGCCTGGCACGGGCACAAGCCGCCGAAGCGATTGGCGACGCCCTCGCCGAGGTGATGAAACAACTGCTGGACCGCAGTGATCTGCGCCGTGTGGTGGTGGCCGGTGGCGACAGCTCCGGGGCGGTGGCCAGTCATCTGGGCGTGCAAGCTTTGACGGTGCTGGCTGGCTTGAGGCCAGGCGCGCCCTTGTGCCGCGCCTGGTCGGATGATGCGCGGCGTGACGGCCTGGAAGTGGTGCTCAAGGGCGGACAGATGGGCACGCCGTCGTTCTACAGCGAAGTGTTGACGGGAGTGGTGGGTGACTGACGTCGACCCGGCGTCGCCCACCACCCGCATGCTGCCTGTCAGCCGGAATCATTCCTCTCCATGAGCCAAGAACCCATTGCACGACGCAAGCTGTACCAGGAGGTGCAGGAGAGGCTGTTGCTTCGCATCCACGCTGGCGAGATACAGCCTGGCGATCAACTGCCGTCCGAACGCGAGTTGATGGAGTTCTACGGCGTGGGACGGGTGGCGGTGCGCGAAGCGTTGCAGGAGTTGGCGCGCTCGGGCATTGTGGAGATTTCACACGGCGAGCGCGCTCGAGTCGTGGTGCCCACCGCTCATTTGTTGATTCGCCAGATGGCCGAGGGCACGCGACACCTGCTGCGCATGCAACCGCAGATGCTGGACCATCTGAAGGAAGCGCGTCTGTTTCTGGAGACCGGCATGGTGCGTCTGGCCGCCGAGCGGGCCACGCCGGCCGACGTGGCCTTGTTGCGTGAATGCTGGCAGCATCACCAGGACGCTATCCAGGACCTCACCCATTTCATCGAGCGCGATATGCAGTTTCACCGCGAGATTGCGCGCATATCGGGCAATCCGATTTTCCCGGCCATCGTCGAGGCCATGTTTGGCTGGGCCAACGAGCACTACCGATCCATTGTGCGGGCGCCAGGCGCTGAAGCCGTGACCCTGGCCGAGCATGAACGGATTCTGCGGGCAATCGAGCAGCGCAACCCTGACGCCGCCGAACAGGCCATGCGGGACCACCTCACCCGTGTGAACGAGTTCTATCGCCATATCCCTGAAGTCTTGAAGACTTGAAGCGGTTTCCAACGTCTATACTTTTGACATGACATCCAAGCTGTCCCAATCGCGCGCGAGCGCAATGCTGTTGATCCTGATGATGGTCGCCGGTCTGTCGGGATGTGCCGTGGTGGCGGTGGCCGACATGGCCGTGAGCACCGTGTCGACCGTGGTGTCCACGGGTGTGAAAGCCACCGGGGCGGTGATCGATGCCGTCATCCCGGACAGTTCACCTAAAAAATAACCGCTCTCGCCAACGGTTCACCTGACACCGTGACCACCACCTGGTGAGCGCCCCCCGAGTGCTCTTCGAGCGCTAGCGAACTCTCGCGATCTCGGCGCCGCGTGGTGTTGATGTATCTCAAACGAGGTGCCCCCTTGATTTGACGGCTGTCAACATGTTCAAGGCCTTGCGGGCGTCCAATTCAGGCAAGGGAATACGCCCGATTGGAAGAAAGCGAGAGCAACGATGAACAAGAAACGCATGTGTGTGGCGGCGGCTGTGGCCGCCTTGGTGGCGGGTCAGGCCCTGTCGCAAGACGGACCGTGGTTGGTGCGTTTGCGCGCAGTGCAGTTGACCATGGCCAATGACAATTCGACGGCTGTCGCAGGATTGGGCGCCAACGACAAAACCATTGGTGAATTGGATGTGTCGTATTTCTGGACACCCAATATCGCGACGGAATTGGTGTTGACAGTTCCTCAGCGGCAAATTGTCCGGGCGGATGCTGGCGATCTGGGTGGCTTCACGCATCTGCCCCCCACGCTGACGCTTCAGTACCACGTCACCGGACTGGATGGATTCAAACCCTATGTGGGTCTGGGCGTGAACTACACGAGGATCACCGGCGTGAACATCGCGGACGGCCAGTACACGCTGGACAGCAGCAGCACGGGTGGGGTCGCACAGGTGGGCGTGGATTTTCCGCTCGACAAGAAATGGTTCTTGAACGTTGACCTGAAGAAGGTGTACATCCGAACGGACGTGTACGCGGCCGGCGTGAATGCCGGAACACTCAAACTCGATCCCACCCTGTTCGGGGTTGGACTGGGCTACCGTTTTTGATCACGCCCGGTTGAAGGGGAAGCGCCAGCCGCGCCAAGCGCGGGGCTGGCGGCTGGTGCATTCAGTCGCGATCACGCCGGGTCCTGAGCCACAGGACAAAGAGTCGCAGGATGAGCAGAATGATCAGGGCGCCCAACATGTCGCCCATGAACATCACCACGGTATCTTCCACAAAGTGGTTGCTAAAGCCTCGCCACGAATACCAGAGCTGGTGCAAGACCGGACTGGTGATGGAGAAGATCAAACCCAGCTGCATCAATTGCCGGGGATGCAGGTACCGGATATCGGGGTCCATGCCCAGCCCATGAATGCACAGGCGTCTGGCCAGCCAGGGGGCCAGGCCGGAAATGCCGCCCGTGACGATGGAGTCCAGCGGCGACATCCCATAGCCGGCATAAGAAATGGCCATCGAGGCCAAGGCAATGCCCAGAGCGCCCCACTCCAGGAAGATCAATACCAGCGTCAGGCGCAAACCGCTGGGCAAAAATATCCAGTTCACACCGCGCGCAAACTCCAGGTGTTCGAACAGCCAGTGGTTCAGTGAAAAAAACACCGCATAGGCAGCACCGCAGGCCACCACGGTGAGCAGGGCGGAAACGTCAGTGGGGCGAAAGGCAAACAAGCGTGGACCTCACGCGTGAATGGCTGGGGCCGACTCGGCTTTAGCGCGGCGCGATGGCGCTGGGGATGAGGGCGCTGGCCTTGTCGAAATATTTTCGCGCCTTGCTGGTGGGGGCCAGGTATTTGGTGCGGCGGTTGTCGCCTTGGAACTCGGTGTCCACCAAACCGGCGGTGCGCAAATCGTCAATCTTGCGATGAATCGTGGCCGGAGACGCCACGTCCTGCAACGCCATGGCTTGCGTCACGGTCAGGGGTTCACCCAGGGCATGTTGGCAGGCAATGCGCTCGAGCAGGTATTTGGCGGTGGAGTCCAGGCTGGGGGGGAGAAGGCTGGCTTCGACGCCGCGCAACAAATTCAAAAAACGGAGGTAAGTGTTGGGTTGTGCCATGTGGGAATGCTAGCGAATAAGGGTTGGCCTATGCCGGAACAGGAGGAAACTCGTTGAGGTCGAGTATCCCACGGAAAGTCCGTCAGAGCGCGTATCAACGGATGCTTTGCAGACACCGCTGCCGGGTCTTGTTGTCGGAGATGCGTTCGCACTGCTTGGCTGAATTTTCGAGTTTGGCCAGACACAGCAAACGTCGGTCATTGTTGCCAATCTTCTTGCACAGCGCGGCATCTCCCTTGTCGATCGCCAGGCAATAGGCCTTGCGGTCAGCGTCCTGAATGCCATCGCACCCCGCGTAGTCCTCGTTGACCTTGGGCTTTTGCGCCCAGGCGAGGTGGGAGGTCAGCAGCAAGATCAGAATCGTGATCAGTGGTTTCATGTGGGTGAACCGTTGGGTTGGACACCCCAGTGTGCCAGGGGGATGCGCTAGCGCAAGAGTGTTAACGCATAGGACGAGAGGCTAGATAATCTCTTGTGTCTTGACCGAGACAGCCACCGGGTTTGTCGGTACAACCCGGCTAGGCGAGTGGCGCCGAACTTCCCAACAACACAACAGGCAGACCATGCGTGGCATCAGCACAGTGACAATGACGAGACAAACCCTGTCGGGTGATGTGTGGGGCGGTTTTGCCGCCATGCTGGTGGCCTTGCCGTCGGCCATTGCTTTCGGTGTCACCATCCTGGCGCCCCTGGGGGCTGCCCTGGGCGCCAAGGGCGCTCTGGCCGGCATGCTGGGGGTGGCGGTGCTGGGCCTGGTGGCGGCCCTGCTGGGCGGCACACAACGGCTCATCTCGGCCCCGTGTGCCCCCGCCGCTGCCGTCCTGTCGGCCTTGACCTTGCAGCAATCGCAAGCGGGTGCGGCGGTGGAGCAAATTCTGGTGCTGCTGTTCCTGGTGGCTGTGCTCAGCAGCCTGATCCAGGTGGCCTTTGGGGTGGCGCGGGTGGGGCAACTCATCAAGTTCATGCCCTACCCGGTGGTGAGCGGATACCTCAGTGGTGTGGGGCTCATCATCATCTTGAGCCAGTTGCCGAAATGGCTGGCTTTACCCAAGGGCAGCAGCTTGTGGCAAGGCGTTCAGGACCCCTCGCTGTGGCATGTGCCCAGCCTGCTGGTGGGGGCGACCACGGCGGGTGTGATGGTGCTGGCGCCCAGGTTGAAGCTGAAAGTGCCGCCCGTGATTTTGGGGTTGGTGGGCGGGGTGGTGGCGTATTGGCTGCTGGCGTTGACGGTCTGGCCGGCCTGGGGCTCACTCGAGGGCAATCCGCATGTCATTGGTGCCTTGAGCGCGGACCCTGCCAGCCTGCTGGCCAGCATGCTCTCACCCTGGCAAAGCCTCGGAGCCGGCTTGCTGCCCCGCTGGGAGCTGGTGCTGTGGCCCGCCTTGACCCTGGCTGTGCTGTTGTCGATCGACACCCTCAAAACCTGCGTGGTGCTCGATGCCATGACCGGCACCCGTCATCAGTCCAACCGTGAACTGATCGGACAAGGACTGGGCAATCTGGCTTCGACCATGAGCGGGGGCATGCCGGGCGCGGGCACCATGGGCGCCACACTGGTCAACAAGGCCAGTGGGGGGACCACCTCGATGTCGGGCGTCTTCCAGGGCCTGTGGGCGCTGCTGGCGGTCTTTGTGCTCACGCCCTTGATTGCCTGGGTGCCGGTGTCTTCACTGGCGGCCTTGCTCACGGTGATCGGGGTGCGCATGATCGATTGGCATTCGCTGCACTGGCTCAAGGCGCGCAGCACCCGCATGGACTTCGGGGTGATCGCCGTGGTGGTGCTGGTGGCCAATACCTGGAGTCTGATTGCGGCTTCTGGCCTGGGCGTGGGACTGGCAATTCTGATGTTCATCCGCGAGCAGATTTACAGCTCGACCGTGCGACGCAAAAGCCTGGGCTCACAACGGTTTTCCAAACGCGTGCGCACAGCGGCCGAGCGTGCCCTCCTGGAGCAACACGGCACGCAGACGGCCATAGTCGAATTGCAGGGCAGTTTGTTTTTTGGCACCACGGATCAGCTCTACACCGCCCTGGAGCCCGAGCTGGGTCCGTCGCGCCGGTTGATTCTGGATTTTCTTCGGGTGCAGTCTCTGGACGTGACGGCCGAGCACATGTTGCACCGGGTGCGGGACCGCTTGCACGACATGGGCGGCGTGCTGGTGCTGACCCGTTTGCCGCAAAGTCTGCCCAGTGGTCGCAATCTCAAGGCCTTCATCCAGGAAACCGGCATCGCCGATCACGAGAGCTTGCTGATCATGGAAGATCTGAGTGATGCACTCGAATGGGCCGAAGAAAAAATTCTGGCCGAAGCCCGTGTGCTGGGCCCGGAGCCCGGCTGCATGCCTTTGCAGGCGTTCGAACTGTTGTCGCCCATGACGGTGCAAGACCGTGAACAGCTCGCACGGGTGGCGCAGCGCAGCGCCTTTGCTGTCGGTGACACCATCGTGCGTTGTGGTGGGCAGGGGGATGCGCTGATGTTGCTGGGCCTGGGAGAGGTGAGCGTCTCGCTGCCCTTGAATGACGGGCGCTCCCTGCAGGTGGCCACGCTGGGCCGAGGGGCCCATTTTGCCGAGATGTCTTTTCTGGATGGCCAGCCTTACTCGGCCGACGTGCGTGCGTTGACGGCCTGCGAGGTGTGGGTGATCTCGCGGCGCGAACTGGAGCACGCCTTAGGCAGCAACCCCTTGGTCATGGCGACCTTGATGAAGTCGATTGCCTTGGCGTTGGCCGACCGGTTGCGCCAGACCAATATCGAATTGCGGGAAATGCGGGAGTCTTGAGCCGCTGACCTGTCCCCGTCAAATATGCCCGATGGGCGGGGGGTGGTGGCGCATGTGCAAGGACAGACCGAGGGCGGCCATGTGGTTGCCGTTGCGCCCCAAAATTCTTTCGGCCAGCGGCAGAAACTGGACCTCCTCGGATTGGGCGTGAGCCTGGTAGCGCGCCACCAGATCTGCCAGCAACGGGGCATTGATATGAAAGCCGCGACCCTTGGCAATCAGTTTCAGTTCGGGCTCGAGCTGCCGCCAGATGCCCTCCATCAGCCGGTGCTCCACCGTCAGCGACTCCACCAGGGTGCTGACCCGCAGACGCTCCTCGCCGACCTCGGCACTCTCGAGCACGGCGGAAAACAATTCCTCTTCTTCCTCTTGGTGGTGTTCCAGCAT
Source organism: Comamonadaceae bacterium (assembly GCA_947448375.1). GTDB lineage: Bacteria > Pseudomonadota > Gammaproteobacteria > Burkholderiales > Burkholderiaceae_C > Limnohabitans. The sequence goes on from CANFMY010000027.1 coordinate 10,945, forward strand.
CGCCACACGGAAAAAATCGACAGCGCGCTGGGCCATGTTCTGCGCCATGCGTGCGGGGGCCAGCAAGGCGGGCAGGGTGGACAAGCGGTCGAGCTGCGTCACAATGCCCTCGTGGGCATGGGAGAATTGTCCCACTGCGCTGTCGGACGCGGGATCTGAAGGCTTGCCGGGTTGATTCATCGAGTTCTCCTGTGGGGCACAAGGCGTTGCAAACCACTGTATCGAATTCGGACTCAGGGGCCGCGTCTTTTTCATGTCAAATTGATGTAAGTCATGTATCAAAGTGCCCATCGGTTGCCAAGGGCACCCGCACCCAGGAGCATTCCCCTTCATGTCATCCCCTGATCACCGTGTGCACGCCGATCAACATCCCCCCCCGACCCTGAACCCCGGGGTGAGGCGGCGAGAGGTGCTGGGCTGGGCGATGTACGACTTTGCCAACTCGGGCTACACCACGGTGGTCATCACCGCGGTGTTTTCAGCCTATTTTGTGGGGGGGGTGGCGCAGGGGGCGAGTTGGGCCACGCTGGCCTGGACGATCGCCTTGAGTGTGTCCTACGCGCTGGTGATGCTGACCATGCCGGTGCTGGGGGCGTGGTGCGACCGGCAAGGCACCAAAAAACGCCTGCTGGCGCTGACCACCCTGGGTTGTGTGCTGAGCACCCTGGCCCTGGGCTGGGTCGGACCGGGCGATGTGGCCTTGGGCATGCTCTTGATCATCATCTCCAACACGTTTTACACCATGGGCGAGTCGCTGATCGCCGCCTTTTTGCCTGAGTTGGCCACGGGGCCAGGCATGGGACGCGTGAGCGGGTGGGGGTGGGCCTTGGGCTATGTGGGGGGCATGCTGTGTCTGGGCCTGTGCCTGGCCTATGTGTTGCAAGCGCAGGCCAAAGGTGAGCCCGCCGCCTCCTTTGTGCCCATCACCATGGTGATGACCGCGCTCTTTTACGGCGCGGCCTCCTTGTTCACCTTTGCCTGGTTGCGTGACCGGGCCCGGCCCGCGGCGGAGGGTGCGAGCCCGTTGGCATCGACTCGACTCAGCCAATGGCAGCGTTTGCGCCTGAGCCTGCGCAGCCTGCAGCGCTATCCGGAACTGGCCCGGCTGCTGGCGTGCATTGTGTCGTACCAGGCCGGGGTGGCGGTGGCCATCACGCTGGCCGCCATTTACGCCGAGCAGGTCATGGGCTTTCAACCGCAGGAAACCATGGCGCTCATCTTTGCCCTGAACATCGCTGCCACCGCGGGGGCCTTCAGCCTGGGTCATGCGCAGGACCGGTGGGGGCATCAGCGCACCCTGGCCGTCACGCTGGTGGGCTGGGTCATCACCTGCGCCATCGTGGCGATGGCGCACACCAAGCCGGTGTTCTGGGGCGCAGCCGTGCTGGCGGGACTGTGTCTGGGATCGAGCCAATCGGCGGGACGTGCCATGGCAGGGCTGCTCATCCCCCCGGCGCAGACGGCGGAGTTTTTTGGGTTGTGGAGTGTGGCGGTGCGCGCCGCGAGCATTGCAGGTCCGTTGCTGTATGGACTCATCACCTGGGTGACGGCGGGCAATCAGCGGCTGGCCATCGGGGCCACGGGGGGATTGTTTGTGCTGGGCCTGTGGTGGCTGTGGCCCCTGGACATGGCGAAGGGGCGGGCACGGGTGACGTCGGAGGCGCCTGCACCGGCGGATCGCTGAATCACATCGCAGACTCAAACCACCGGCAGAAGTGCCTGTTGACTGCGCCGGTAGCGCCAGTACAAAAACACGGCAATCGACAGATTCAACAGGTTCCAGGCAATGCCGTTGATGAAGGCGGCATGGTAGGAGCCGGTGAGGTCGAAAATCTTGCCCGACATCCATCCGCCCAACGCCATGCCCACCAGGGTCGCCATGATGACCGAACCCACGCGAGACCCGGCCTCGCTGGGGCTGAAGTGTTCGCGGATGATGATGGCGTAAGACGGCACGATACCGCCCTGGAACAGGCCAAACAGGGCCGAGGCGATGTACAGCGCCGCCATGCCTTCAAACGGCAAAAACAGCAGCAAGGCCACGCCTTGCAGCACCGAGCCCAGCATCAGGGTCTTGAGGCCGCCGATGCGGTCACAAATCATGCCCGAGACCAGACGGCTCACGATCCCACTGGCCAGCATGAGCGAGAGCATTTCGGCACCACGCACCGCACCATACCCCAGGTCGGTGCAGTACGACACGATGTGCACCTGCGGCATGGACATGGCCACGCAGCAAGCCAGACCCGCCACCCACAACAGGCCATGGGCCGTGCGGGTGCTCAAGCCAAAGGGGCGCTGGGTATCGTGCACCACCGAACTGCCCTTGGGGGGCGTGGGGGCGGCTTGCTCGGGGGGGCGCTGCCGCATTTGCAGCGCCAGCAGACCCATGCCCACGACCGAGCACACGCCCAGCAACACGTAGGTGGTGCGCCAACCCAGCGCGTCCACCCCCAGCTGCGTCAAGGGCGGCCACAGGGCTCCGGCCAGGTAGTTGCCACTGGCACAGATGGCCACCGCAATGCCACGGCGGCGGTTCCACCACAGCGAGGTGTCGGCCACCAGCGGAGCAAAGGTGGCCGAGATGCCCAGAAACCCGAGCAAGACCCCGTTGATGGCCATGAACAGCCAGACGTCGTGTGTGAGGCCCGCCAGGATGAAGCCACTGCCCACGCCGAGGGCCCCCAAGGCCAAAGAAAACGCAATGCCCCGACGATCACTCAGGTGTCCCATCAGCATGCCCCCCACACCAAAGCCCAGCATCATGAGCGTGTAGGGCATGGACGCTGCGGCCCGGCTGATGCCGAAGTCGGCTTGCACTTGCGGCATCACGACCGAGGAGACGTACATGCCACTCGAGCCAAACGTCATCAGCAGCAAGGTGATGAACAGGCGCCACGCGGCCTGACGCGAATCGATGGCTGACGCAGGGGCGGGCGGAAGCGGTGAGAACAAACCCATGGCGAGAAGGGACGAGGCCAGATAGCGAGGGATCAAGCCAGTGTATCGGGATGTGGCGGGCGCTGCCATTCGGGTCAGTCCCCGATGGGGCTAGACTTCACCCTGTGGACCTCACCGCTGTTTTGATCCTGGCGTATTTCGCGCTGCTGTTTGTCACCTTGCTCCGGAGTTCGAAGGTGATCCAGGGGCCGTGGCTGTTTTTTCTGCGCGCGTTCTTTCCCAACTGGAAATTTTTTCACGCGGTGGGCCATGTGCCCCACTTGTATGTGCGCGGCGAAGCCGCGGGCGTGTGGACCGACTGGCATCTGGTGTATCCACGGCTGCCCCGGCGCTGGCACCATGTGTTTCACAACCCGGCGGTGAACCTGGCGCTCTCGCACCAGAACCTGGTGGACCATTTCGCCAGCGACCTCAATGCCTTGCCCGAAGGGGCGGATGCCCGTCAGCTGGCCACCTACCGCCTGGTGACCCGACTGGCGCACCAGGCCATTCGAGGGGATCGCTGGGGTCACATGCCCATGATCACTGCGCCTGTGCCCAGGGTCGAGCGATTCCAGTTCGAACTGCGCATGGAATTGCCCGCGTCCGAGAGCAGCGAGTTGATGCTGCAATCGCCCGCGTTGGCGGTGTGGGACTGAACCATGGACTTGCACACCGCCGCCCGCCTCTTCCTGGCCCTGCTGGGCTGGAGCTTGTTGTTGCAGACCCTGGAATTTTTACGTTTGCTCAACATGGACCGGGTGGGCTCCTGGTCCATTCAACGTGAGGAAGTGCCCGCTCGCCCGGCATGGGTGCGCAGCGTGCTGGACCACGTCGTTCAGGGCCCCGGTTATGTCGTGCTGTTGTGCCTGCGTCTGGGTATCGCGCTCTGCTTGCTGTGCGGTTGGGTCAGCCCGGTGTTGGCGGTGCTGCTGTTTGTCAGCAGCGTGCTGCTCTTGTTTCGCTGGCGCGGCGCCTTCAATGGCGGCAGCGATTTCATGACCCTGGTGAGCGTGACCGGTCTGTTGATGGCTCAACTGGTGGGTCACTTCTCCCAGAACCCGGCGCTGGGTTGGCGTGCCGGCCTGTGGTACGTCACGGTGTACGTGGTCAGCTCTTACTTTGTCTCCGGCTGGGTCAAGCTGCTGCGGCTCGAGTGGCGCAACGGCCACGCCATGACCGTCTTCCTCGATGGCGGCGTGTATGGCCCCTTGTCCGCCAACAGCCTGTACCGACGTCCCCAGTTGGCCGCGCTGGTGTCCTGGACCTTCACCGTGTGGGAGGGATGCTTTCCGCTGGCGCTGCTGGACGTGCGCATCGCCTGGTTCATGTGCGCCACTGCGCCGGTGTTCCACTATCTGGTGTACTGGTACTTTGGCCTGAACCGATTCTTCTGGGCCTGGCTGGCCACCTACCCTGCGGTGCTGTATTGCGCACTGGGGTGATCGTATTCAATGAACGCGATCAGCGCCCGAAGCGTCAAGCGCGACATCTTCGGTTGACCTAAAGGCTCGTGATCAGGGGCAGGCCCGACCGACGAATGGCGCAAGCTCTGAGGAGGGCGGACCTGCCCCTGATCGCGGGCCGCTCCCCTATGAAGAGATCAACCGGGTCAGAAGTTGTATGCGGCTTCCATCTCCTGACGCAGCTGGTAGGCACGCAGCGATGTGTCCATCGCCACATCCTGCCAGGTCACCGGCTGTCCCTTGGCCACCGCACGCACCACCTTGATGCCATGCGCCAGTCCCAGCGGCACACCGCCAATGCGCTTGGACGTGGCGGCCGGCAGTAACTTGCCCCACACCGTGTAGCCGCCTTCGCCGTCGAGCATGTCACCCGGGCGCAGATCGCGTTTGGCCGTGGCCACCACGTCGGCGTTCCAGCTGGTCGCCACCCCCGTGGGCTCGCCACGCAAGGCCACGCTCGCCACGCTCATGCCCACTTCCAGGCCAATCAGGTGCCAGCGCTTGTACAGCGTGAAGTAGCGACCCGACGGGTCCGTGTGCGCGTTGTACTCTTCGAAGCAGTTCTTGATGTACTCCGTCTCGGCCTCCACCGTCACCCACACCCCCATGCGGATGTCGTAGGGAATGGTGCGGCCATCGGTCTCCAGACACGAGATCACCTCGACCATGCCTTTGTGTTCCAGCACGCCACCTTCTGAACGCGGACGCGTCACAAAGGGAATGTCCTCCACGCTGGCCGGCGGGTACAGCAGACCGTTGCTGGGCACACCCAGGCCGGTGGCGTTGGAGACCGCCGTGCTTTCAATCGACGGCTTGGAGCCATCGAGGAAGCTGTTGAACATCTTCGGGTTCAAGCCGCCACGCTCGGCCTGCTCGGGCGTGAGCCCGTAGTAGCCCCACACGGTTTCCGGGGTGGATTCACAAAAGTGCGGCAGCCACTTGTGGCCACGCCCGGCCGCCACCACGGGAAAGCCACAGGTGCGCGCCCAGTCCACCAGGTCACAAATGAGTGCGGGCTGGTCCCCAAAGGCGAGCGAATACACCACGCCGGCGGCTTGTGCGCGGGTGGCCAGCAGCGGGCCGCAGAACGCATCGGCTTCCACGGTCACGTTCACCACGTGCTTGCCGTGGGCGAAGGCTTCCAGGATGTGGTCCACCGCATGCGGGGGCGAACCCGTGCACTCGACGACCACGTCGATGGCCGGGTGCTTGACCAGCGCCTGCCAGTCGTCGCCCACGTGCGTGGTGCCCTGCTTCACCGCATCGTCCAGCGACGTGGCGGTGAGGCGCTCGGGCTCCCAGCCCACACGGGTGAGGTTGGTGCGTGCATTGGCCGGGTTGAGGTCGGCGATGCCCACCAGCTGAACGCCTGGGGTGCGGGGAATTTGCGCCAGGTACATCGATCCGAACTTGCCGGCACCGATGAGGCCAACGCGGATGGGGCGGCCTTCGGCCGCACGTTGTTGGAGTTTGGCGTAGAGGCTCATGCGGCTTGCTTCAGAACTTCCATCGAGGTTTGCAGGGCGCTGGCGGGCATGCCCTGTTCCCAGGGCAGGTCCACCGGGTAGTCGTTGAGCAGACAGTCATCGGGCAGCATCTCGATGGGTGTGAATTCGCGGTGGGTGATGTACTCGGGGCGCTTGAAACGGCGCACGTGATTGGACACGGCGCACAGGCTCAGGTACACGCTCACGCGGTTCCAGGGGGAGAGGTTGCTGCTGGACGCGTGCAGCAGGCAGCTGTGGAACAGAATCATCGAGCCGGCAGGGCCACGGGGGCAGACGATGCCGCCGTCCTTGCCGCCGCCTCGCTCGACCAGTTCGCTGATGAGCTTGTTGTCCACAGTCCACAGCGGGTAGCTGGTGGTGCTGAGGTCGTGCTTGGCCTCGACCACGCCTTTCTTGTGGCTGCCGGGGATGAACATCAGCGGGCCATTGAATTCGTTCACATCGTCCAGGAAGATGGCCACGTTCATGCAACGCGGCTCGGGCATCATGTCGTCGTTCAACCAGGTGCCGAAGTCCTGGTGCCACTGCCACACGTCGCCTTCAAAAGCCATCTTGCCGTTGATCTTGAACTGGTGCATGTACAGCTTCTCGCCGAACAAGTCCTCCACGGGTCCGATCATGCGCGGATGACGGCCGAGCTTGGCAAAGGGCTCGCTGTACAGGTGGGCTGCGAAGTTGGTGCGCACGGCATCGCTGCCTTTTTCGCGGATGTTGTAGGCCTCGCGGCGGCTGTACAGCTCGGGGACGGCGTCGATCAGGGTCTTGGTTTCGTCCGGCTTGAAGTGGCTGGGGAAGAACAGATAGCCGTCGCGGTCGAACTGCTCGATTTGTGCGGGGGTGAGTCTCATGAGGGGCTCCTGGAGTGGGGATAAAACAAACAGAAAGTGGGTGAATACAACGAGAACGACAGTTGAACTGATGGGGGTGGCCGCCCTGCGCGGCCCTTAGCCGGTCTGCGCCAGCTGATCGCGCAAGCGGGTGGTGAGCTGACGGCTGGCTTCCAGGGCATGGGCCTCGATCAGCTCTGCTGCGCGCGAAGCGTCGCCCGCTGCAATGGCCTGGGCAATGGCTTCGTGCTCATCCCACAGGCTTTCGCGCTGACGCGACGACTGCAGCACCGCGCCCATGACACGCCGCAGGTGGTGCCAGTGCTGGTGGGCGCTGGGTTCGATCAGCGGGTTTTGCGAGCCCTGGTAGATGGCGCGGTGAAAGGCGATGTCGGCATCGATCATGGCCTGGAACTGCCCTTGCTGCTCGGCTCGGCGACCTTGGGCAATCAGTTGCGGGTCCAGCTGGTAGCGGTGCTGGGCGGCCAGACGGGCGGCCAGTGCGTCGAGCGCACCCCTGACCTGGTACAGGCCCGCGATCTGCTCCGGGTCGAGTGGGGTGACTTGCACGCCCCGGCCGGGGGCGTCCTGCACAAACCCATCCTTCTTGAGCAGACGCAAGGCCTGCAACACCGGTTGTCGCGACACCGCCAGTTGCTGGGCAATGTCCTCTTGGGTGAGCCGCGCACCGGGCGCGATGGAGCCATCGCTGATGGCGTCGCGCAGCGCCCGGTAGACCTGATCGACCAGGTCGGGGGCGGCTTCGAGGCGCACCAGTTGAACGGGGGCAGCGGTCATGGCGTGGCAATTATTACTGTATACAGAATACATTGACGTCTAGGCATTCCGAATCAGGGAAAACCAGAAGATTTCCCTCAACCATTGCCACCGAGACGCCTGAGTGACCCGGGATGCGGCAAGATTCGCGATGACCTGTCCCCCGCCCTGAAGGAGCTATCCATGACCCCATTTGCACCCACCCATTCACCCGAGTGGTACGACCGCATGTACAACAACCGCGCGCTGGTGCCCGATCACGCCGACTACTTTGCTCGCTGGGACAGTCGCTCGCGGGCCGCTCGCGCGAGCCTGCGCTGCGAACTCGATGTGGCGTACGGCAGCGGGTCGATGGAGACCCTGGACATTTTTCCGGCCCGCGCCTCTAACGCGCCGGTGGTGGTGTTCATCCATGGCGGCTACTGGCGTTCGCTGGACAAGGCGGATCACTCCTTCGTGGCACCTGCCTTGCACGAACTCGGGGCAGCCGTGGTGGTGCCCAATTACGCGTTGTGCCCGGCCGTCACGATTCCCCACATCGTGATGCAGATGGTGCAGGCGGTGGCCTGGACCTGGCGCCATGCCCGTGAGTTCGGGGGCGACCCGTCACGTATCCGGGTGTTGGGTCATTCGGCGGGGGGACACCTGGCCAGCATGATGCTGGCGTGTGACTGGAAGCAAGTCGGGCGCGACCTGCCGGCCGATCTGGTGCAACACGTGTTGTCCATCTCGGCCTTGTATGAACTGGACTCGCTGCTCACCACGCCGTTCTTGCAATCGTCCCTGGGGCTCACCCCGGCGGACGCACGTCGTGCCAGTCCGGCGTACTTGCCAGCGCCCGCCAGCGGGCGCTTGTTCACGGTGGCCGGTGCCGACGAGAGCCCGGAGTTCATTCGCCACAACCATCTGATTCAGCAAGCCTGGGGACAGGCCCGCGTGCCCGTGTGCGAAGACCTGCCCGGCCTCAACCACTTCAGCATCGTCGAGGCGTTGACGCAACCAGGGCATCGATTGCACACGTTGGCAGCGCAGATCCTGGCCTGACGTGGGGTGCTGGGCTTTGAGCCCCATGGCCTTGCGCGCAGGTCGTCGCGCTTACAGCACGCCCTCACACGCCAGCAGGGCCCGCTTGCGATCCAGGCCACCGGCGTACCCGGTGAGCGCGCCCTGAGCCCCCAGCACGCGGTGACAGGGCACGATGATGCTGAGCGGGTTGCGCCCCACGGCCATGCCCACCGCCCTCGACGCCTGTGGTCGGCCGAGTTGCTGCGCCAGTTGTCCGTAGCGAGCAGTGTGGCCCCAGCCGATATTCAGCAGCGCTGTCCAGACCTGCTGTTGAAACGGCGTGCCGTGGCTCAGATCGAGGGGCACGTCGAAGTGCTGCCGTCGGCCTGCAAAGTAGTCATCGAGTTGCGCGCCAGCGCGCGCCAGTAACGGGTGCGTGGGGGCCTCAACACGCACGGGGGGGGGATGCAAGTCGGGGAAATGGCGCTGACCCACAAACCACGCGCCACGCAGACCCACGGGGCTGGCACACAGCAGTATCGGGCCAAGGGGGGTCGGGAGGGTGTGCAGGTGATCAGTCATGGCGTGTGCGATGGATCAAGAAGCGAGACGGACATCGGATCGTTCCATCATAGCCCGATGCCGCGAATCTACAATCGACGCTATGCAAGTACACCCGTCCATCTTCAAGGCCTATGACATCCGGGGCATTGTGCCCAGCACGCTCAATGGGGAGTTGGCCGAAGCGCTGGGGCGCGCCTTTGGGGCGCATGCGCTCACCTGCGGCGAGACGGTGGTGGCAGTGGGGCGTGATGGGCGCTTGAGCGGCCCCGAACTCAGCGCGGCCCTGATCCGTGGGCTGGTGTCGGTTGGCATCGAGGTGATCGATGTGGGAATGGTCACCACCCCCATGCTGTACTTTGCCGCCCACACCCTGTGCAAGAGCGGCATCCAGATCACGGGCAGCCACAACCCGCGCGATTACAACGGGTTCAAGATGGTGCTGGGGGGGCGAGCCATTCACGGGGACGAGATCCAGGGGCTGCGCCAACGCATCGAGCGCGAGGAGTGGACCTTGCGTGCCGGTGGTCGTGTCACCGCAGCGCGTGTCGATGAGACCTACCGCGAACGCATCGTGAGCGATGTGCGTCTGTCGCGGCCCTTGCGCATCGTGGTGGATTGCGGCAACGGCGTGGCTGGCGCCTCGGCCCCGGCCCTGTTTCGTGCGCTGGGCTGCGAGGTGATTGAACTGTTCAGCGAGGTCGATGGCCAGTTTCCCAACCACCACCCGGACCCCAGCAAACCCGAGAACCTGCGCGATCTGATCGCCGCCTTGCAACAGCACCAGGCCGAACTCGGACTGGCGTTTGATGGCGACGGCGATCGCTTGGGCATCGTCACCCGCGACGGTGAAACCATCTACCCGGACCGGCAGATGCAACTCTTTGCACTCGATGTCTTGTCGCGTGTGCCGGGTGGGGCCATCGTGTTCGACGTGAAGTGCTCGCAGCGCCTGGCGCCTGCCATCGCGGCGGCTGGTGGACGTGCCGTGATGTTCAAGACCGGCCACTCGCTCATCAAGGCGCGCATGAAAGAACTCGATTCGCCGCTGGGAGGCGAGATGAGCGGCCACATCTTTTTCAAGGAGCGCTGGTTTGGCTTTGACGATGGCACCTATGCGGGTGCGCGACTGCTCGAAATCGTCAGCCGCAGCCCGGATGCCAACGCGGTGCTCAAAGCCTTGCCCACCAGCCACTCCACTCCCGAGCTGAACGTCTCGTGCGAAGAAGGCGAGCCGCATCGGCTGACCGCCGATCTGCTGGCGCGGGTGCGCAGCGCCGGGTTGCCGGCTCCCGAGCACCACCCGGCCCTGTCCGACATCGATGGCGTGCGCATTGACTGGGACGATGGCTTTGGTCTCATTCGCGCGTCCAACACCACGCCCGTGCTGGTGCTGCGCTTTGAAGGGCAGACCGCCTCGGCGCTCGAGCGCATTCGCCACGACATGCTGGCCTTGTTGCAACAAGTCAAACCCGGTGCCTCGCTGCAGGAGTCCGCTCATTGAGAGTGCTCTTCGTCAAGCTGTCGTCGCTGGGGGATGTGGTGCACACCCTGCCGGCCGCGATGGACCTGTGGCGCAGCGTGCCTGCCGTTCAGATCGACTGGGTGGTGGAGCGTGGCTTCGCCCCCCTGGTGCAGACCTGTGAGGCGGTGCAGCGTGTCATTCCCTGTGATCTTCGACGCTGGCGTCACGCGCCGTTCTCGACACAGACCCGTCGCGAGTGGGCGGTCTTCAAACGCGATTTGCAGGCGCAGGCCTATGATGCCGTCATCGATCTGCAGGGCTTGAGCAAATCGGCCCTGGTGTCTTTCATGGCACGCCTGACCGCCACGGGTCGACGCCATGCCATGGCGCAGCGAACCGAAGGGTCGGGGTACGAGGCGCCAACGCGTTGGGTGGCCGATGTCACACACGAGCAACCTTGGCACAGCCACGCGTGCCAGCGCGGCCGTTTGCTGGTCTCGCAGGCGATGGGCTACGCTGTGCCCGCTCGTGTGGATTTTGGTTTGCGTGTTCAGGGTGCAGCATCTCGGGTGTCAGACTCGCCTGAGGTGATCGTGCCACCCGGCACGGTGGCCCTGGTGCACGGCACCTCGCGCGACGACAAGCGCTGGCCCGATGAGCATTGGGTGGCACTGGGCCAACGCTTGCAGGCACAGGGTCGATCCTTGGCGTTCTTGCATGGCAACGATGCCGAGTGGCAGCGCAGCGAAGTGCTCGCGCAGTCGCTGCCGGGTGCGGTGGTGTGGCCCCGGCTCAGTCTGGACCAGATGTTGTCACCGCTGTCGCGTTGCGCCGGTGTGGTGGGCGTGGACAGCGGGCCCAGCCATCTGGCCGTGGCCTTGAATCTGCCGCATGTGCAGCTCTACAACTTCGACACTGCCTGGCGAACCGGCCCACTCGATGCACCGCACCAGCGGGCCGTGTTCGGTCAGCCTTGCCCCTCGGTGGAGACGGTGTGGTCGGCCTGGCAGGCGTGCGAAGGTGTCGCGCCATGAGAGCCGGGGATGTGTCTGGCTTGCCCAGCGTGTGCGGGAGGCGTAGGGCATGACCCGCAGTGTCTGGCTGATGATCTACAGCGTCATGATGCGGGCCTTGCAGCCATGGGTGCTGCGCAAGCTGCGGCGTCGCAGTCGCGATGAACCGCAGTACGGTCAAGACATTCCCGAACGCTGGGGCCAGTACGCCATGCCTGGAGGGCAGGGCTTTGTGTGGGTGCACGCGGTGTCTCTGGGCGAGACCCGGGTTGCCGCGTTGCTGTTGCCGCACCTGCGCGCCCGGTGGCCCGGTCTGCGGCTGTTGCTGACCCACGGCACGGCCACCGGCCGCGAAGCCGGCCGCAGTTTGCTGCAACCCGGCGATGTCCAGGTGTGGCAGCCCTGGGACACGCCGACAGCGGTGCAAGGCTTTCTGCAACATTTTCAGCCCCGGGTGGGACTGCTGGTCGAAACCGAAGTCTGGCCCAACTGGGTTCAGGCCTGTCGAGCACAAGGGGTGCCGCTGTTGCTGCTCAATGCACGCATGAGCGAACACTCGTACCGCAAGGCGCAGCGGCTGCGTGTGTTGTCGCAGGCGGCCTACGCCGGATTGAGCGAGGTGTGGGCCCAGACCGAGGACGATGCACAGCGCTTGCGCGGGCTGGGCGCGCCGGTGACCGCTGTGCTGGGCAATGTCAAATTTGATGTGCACATTGACGAGCGACTGCAAGCGGCAGGCGTGCTGGCACGAGGCCGGTTGCCGCGCCCCGTGGTGATGCTGGCGAGTTCTCGCGAAGGCGAGGAGCAAAACTTTCTGGATGCGTTGCGCCGCCACCCGCAGGCCCTCAGCCTGGCGCATTGGCTCATCGTGCCGCGTCATCCGCAGCGGTTTGACGAGGTGGCGGGGTTGGTGCAACAAGCGGATTTTTCGGTGCTGCGGCGCAGCCAGTTCGAGAGCCTGGCGCAGGCGGCAGCCTCATGGGCCTCCAGTGGCGAGCGCACGGTGCTGCTGGGCGACTCGCTCGGCGAGATGGGCGCCTATGCCTCGATGGCCCAAGCCACCCTGATGGGCGGCAGCTTCGAGCCGCTGGGGGGACAAAACCTGATCGAGCCTCTGGCCTATGGCAGTCCGGTGGTGGTGGGGCCGCACACCTTCAATTTCGAGCAGGCCACACTGGAGGCTTTGCGGGCCGGGGTGGCGGTGCGGGTGGGCGACGTGGCCGAAGGCGTGCAGGCGGCTGTGAACTGGACGCAGCAACAGGCTCGGGACGCTGCGTGTTCGCAGCGTTGCCGTGACTTCGTGCAACACCATGCCGGAGCGGTGGCACGAAGTCTGGAGCGACTCACACCCTGGATGCCCAATACCTGACGGCTCAGCCGGGCCTCTCCATCACGTGGCGAGTCCGGGGTGCGAGGTTCAGGTGCAAGGCTAAGGTGCAAGGCCAAGGTGCAAGGCGTGCTTTGGGGCACGACGCCTGGCCGGGAGCGCGCTCAGCGCTCGAGCATGGCGTTGACGCCTTGCAAATCGTCTTCCTTCAGCAAGCCACTGGCCTGACGCAGCTTGAGGCTGCCCACCAGCACGTCGTAGCGTGCTTTGGCCAGGTCACG
>CANFMY010000028.1 GCA_947448375.1 Comamonadaceae bacterium
CCCACACACCCGTACTCCTTGACGCAACGCTCCAGCTCCGGAATGCAGGTGCGCGGATCGACGCCCGGCGACTGCGGCAGCATGGCCGCGCCAATGAAGTGGTGGGGAAACAGTTTCGAAACGCGATAGCACAACTCGTTGCAAATGGCGGCCCAGGTGGACGACACCTCGAAGTTGCCGATGTGGTGCGCCATGAAGCTGGCACGCGGACTGAAGATGGTGATGTCGCTGCCCCGCTCTTTCATGAGCTTGAGCTGGTTGGTCTCGATGGTTTCGCGCAGCTCGTCGTCGCTGATCTTGAGTTCGCCGGGTGAGGGCCTGGCAGACGGATCGGTGATGCCGGCGATCTGACGGTTGCGCCAGGCTTCGAGCGCTGGGGGGGCCGTGGTGTAGTGACCGTGCACGTCGATCACGAGAGGGGTTTGTTGGCTCATGGAGGTCCTTCTCTGATTTGAGAATTGGAGAGTGAATGGATGGAATGGTCAGCGGGTCAGCGTGGCGGCCGGCACCATCACCTCACCGCGCATCAGCAAGCGCGCCGTGCGCAACAGCGCGGCGCGGGTGACGTTCTGCGGGTGGGTGGGGTCGAGCCCCAGTTCGACGCTGAACTCGCCGGTGGGATGTTCCACCGACACGGTCTGCGTCAACCCACCTGGCATGAACGCCAGGCCATGCGTCACCGAGCCGTCGAGCACACAGGCGGTGGCCACCGTCACCGCCGCCAGCACGCCAATGGCGTCGTGGCACACGTGCGGAATAAAGCTGCGCGTGGTGAGACTGCCGCCCTCACGGGGCGCGGCCACCAGGGTCATCTTGGGGTAGTTCTTGTTCGTCACATCGCCCAGACCCATGCGCGGCGAGATCTGGCGACGCAAGGCCTCGATGCGGGTCTTGAGGTCGGTGTCGGCGTTGAGTTCGGCCACGCTCTCGTAGCCGGTGCGCCCCAGATCACTGGCGCGGAACATCACCAGCGGCATGCCGTTGTCGATGCAGGTCACGTCGATCTCGAACGGCTCGAAACTGGCCAGCTCCGCCGTGGGCTCCACCCGCACGCGATCGAGTACGTTGCCGGTGGGCAGCAGGCTGGGACAGACCGAGCCGGCGGTGTCCAGAAAATTGATGGTGATGGGCGACGACGAGCCCGGCGCGCCATCAATGCGGGCGTCGCCCTCGTATTCGACATAGCGACCCTGGGGGCCCATCGGCGTGCGAACGGTGATGTCGCACTGCATGTCGGTGTTGAGGGTCAGCACGCGGAAGGTGCTGGTCTCGCCCTGCGCCTCTAGCAGCCCCGTCTCCAGCGCAAAGGGCACGACACCGGCCAGCATGTTGCCGCAGTTGGGCGTGGTGTCCACGGTGTCCTGGTCGGGTTGTAGCTGGGCAAACAGGAAGTCGAGGTCCACGCCGGGTTGGACACTGCGGCGCACGATGGCCACTTTGCTGGTCAGGGGGTGAGCGCCGCCCACACCGTCGATCTGACGGCGGTCCGGCGAGCCCATGGCAGCCAGCAGCACACGATCACGCGCATCGGTGTCCGCGGGCAAATCGGCCGCATTGAAAAACGGTCCCTTGGAGGTGCCGCCTCGCATGAACAGACAGGGAATGGCGATTTGTTGCATGGGCAAATTTTAGGAAGGACACCCTGGGTTCGGGGCTGAATTTGGGCTCTAGCTGATATTCAAAAATCGAATATCATGCCAATAGATATTCAATCGATCGAGACTTTTCATGGATCTGAAGCAGCTGGAATCGTTTGTCCGTGTGGCCGAACTCGGCAGCTTCACCCGCGCGGCCGCTGTGCTGCAAGTGCCTCAGCCTTTGCTCAGCCGCCATGTCCGTCAACTCGAGGTGGAGTTGCATCAATCGCTGCTGGCCCGCAATGGTCGCGGCGTGACCCTGACCGAGGCGGGGCGGGTCTTGCTGGAACACGCACGCGGCATTTTGCACCAGGTGGCGGTGGCGCGAGAGGAACTCGAAGCCGTGCGGGGCGCGCTCTCGGGCCGCGTCTCGATCGGATTGCCCCCCAGCCTGTCCAAGCTGATCACCGTGCCCCTGACCTTCGAGTTTCGCCAGCGCATGCCCAAGGCACAACTCAGCCTGACCGAAGGCTTTTCGCTGCTGATGGTGGAGAGCCTGCGAGCGGGTCGCCTGGACCTGGCGGTGCTGTACAACCCGGCTCCCTCGCCCGACCTGGAGATGAGTCTGTTGCACGAAGAGGCCTTGATCCTGATCGCGGGTCGGCAGGCCCAGGACAAGAGCAAGACGGGTGCACTGCCGCCCAGGGTGACCCTCACCACCCTGGCCGACCTGCCCTTGATTGCCCCCAGCCGCCCCAACGCGTTCCGCTTGCTGATCGAATCCGAGATGTTGCGCATCCAGCGCAAGCCTCGCATCGTGCTGGAGATCGATGGCCTCAACGCCATTCTGGAGTTGGTGCGCGAAGGCCTGGGGTACGCCGTGCTGCCGGCCTACACGCTGAGCAATTTTCCGGATACGCAAGCTTTCACCACCCACACCATTCAAGACCCGCAGATCATGAGTCAGTTGATGCTGGTCTGGTCTGCGCGGCGCCCCATGACGAGCACCCACAAGGCCTCACTGGAGCTGGCCCGCGAACTGGTGGCCAGAACCGTCAACACGCAAGCGGCTGAACCTGGCGGCAAGACGCCCTGAGTGTCTGCACAGCGCCGGCACGCCATGCCTCGCACCCTGACACCGATGGCCGCTCGTGCGGGATGACCGTCGTTTCACTGTTTGGGAATGCCCGCGCGCTCGATCACCTGCCCCCAGGCGCGAATTTCCTGCTGCAGCCACTCGTGGGCCTGAGCCGGCGTGCCGGGTTGGGGTTCGAGGTTCATGTCCAGCAACTGTTGTCGCACGGCGGGGGTTTGCAAGGCGCTGACCACCTCGCGGTTCAACCGCTCAATCACGGCAACTGGCGTGCGCGCAGGCACGGCCAGGCCGTTCCATGATGAGGCCAGCAAGCCTTTGAGCCCCTGCTCTTGCGCCGTGGGCACATCCGGCAATGCCGGGGCTCGGCGTTCACTGGTCACGGCCAAGGCGCGCAGCGCCTTGCCGCGCAATTGAGGCAACACGGGTCCGAGAATTTCCACCCCCACATCGATTTGACCGCCGCGCAACGCCGTCAGCACGGCCGGGGTGCCGTTGAAGGGCACCACCTGCGCTTGAATGCCCGCAACCAACTTGAACCACTCGGCGGTCAGGTGCTGGGTGCTGCCAATGTTGATGCTGCCGATGTTGAGTCGACCCGGGTTCTCGCGGGCCCATTGCAGCAACTGGCCCAGGGTGGCAAAGCGGCTGTCCACCGGCACCACCAGGGCGATGTCGAAGGTGGCCAGCAAGCCGACCGATTTGAAATCACGCAGGGGGTCGTAGGGCAATTGTTTCATCAAGCCCGCGCTGACAGCCGTGCCGTTGGACATGAGCAAGAGCGTGTGGCCATCGGGATCGGCTTTGGCCACCAGATCAGCCGCCACCACACCGCCGGCCCCGGGTCGGTTGTCCACCACCACGGCTTGGCCCAGGGTTTCGGCCAGGCGTTTGGACACCGTGCGCACCGTCAGGTCAGCCACACCCCCGGCCCCAAAGGGCACCACGATGCGCAAGGCCTTGGAGGGAAAAGCCAATGATCCTGACGCACCTTGCGCCCAGACACCGGATGCGCAGGCGCAGCCAGCCAGACCCAGCACGAAGCGACGGCGAATCAACTCGACACGCGGCAATGATGAAACAGGTGACCCCATCATTCAACTCCAATCAGCCTTTGTAACCCTTCAGGTGGGGTGCGCCGGGTGCTGGCACGTTCAGGGTCGATGATCTGCCCACGATCGATCACCACCGCCATGTCCGAGCAGGCCAGCACGCGGTTGGCCTCACCCAACATCTCTCCGGTCAGCATGTTAAGGCAGATGCTGCAGCCCCCCGGGCTGGGCGTTGCCGGATGGTCTAACATTGGGCGACTTTTGCCGGAGTACGCCCCATGTCCTTGACCGCCCTGCCCGCCCGCTATGACCATGTGGGGAGTTTTCTTCGCCCCCAGTACTTGCTCGAGGCTCGCGCCCAAAAAGCCAAAGGCCAGATCACGGCCGAGCAGTTGCGCACGGTCGAAGACCAGGCCATTCGCGAGATCGTGAAGTTTCAGGAAGACGTGGGCTTGAAGAGCATCACGGACGGCGAGTTCCGTCGCACGTATTTCCACATCGATTTTCTGGAGCAACTCGGCGGCGTGAAAACCGACATCCCGGTCACCATCAAGAAACCCGATGGCACCGAAGAGCTGGCTCCGCCCGTCATCCGGGTGATCGACAAAGTCCGTCACGCCAAGAACATCCAGCTGGCCGATTTTGAATTTCTGAAGCAACACGTGTCTGCGGGCCGCACGCCCAAGGTCACCATCCCCTCGCCCACCATGCTGCACTTTCGCGGTGGCCGCGCCGGCATCAGCAAGCAGGCCTACCCCGAGCTCGACCCAGCCTTTTATGACGACGTTGCCCAGGCCTACGGTGACGAACTGCATTCGCTTGCTGCGGCCGGTTGCACCTACGTGCAAATGGACGATACCAACCTGGCCTACCTGTGCGATGAAAAAATGCGTGAGGCCGCCCGTCAACGTGGCGACGACCCCAACGAACTGCCGCACCGCTACGCCGACTTCATCAACAAGGTGGTGGCCCACAAGCCCGCCGGCATGACCCTGGCCATGCACCTGTGCCGCGGCAACTTCAAGAGCACGCATGCCGCCGCGGGCAACTACGAACCAGTTGCTGAAGCCCTGCTGTCCAAAATGGACCTCGACGCCTACTTCCTGGAGTACGACGACGACCGCAGCGGCGACTTCCGCCCCCTGCGCTTCCTGCCCAAGGGCAAGATCGTGGTGCTGGGTCTGGTCACCACCAAGTTTGGCGAGATGGAATCCAAGGATGCCCTCAAGCGTCGCATCGAGGAAGCTGCCCGCTACGCACCGCTGGAGCAACTGGCGCTGTCGCCCCAGTGCGGCTTCTCCAGCACCGTGCACGGCAACAACATTGCCGTGGAAGTCCAACGCAACAAGTTGCGCCTGGTCATCGAAACCGCCCAGGAAGTCTGGGGAAACCACTGATCACACCATGACACCAACCCCTGCACCTCGCATCCAACGTTTGCTGATCACCGGCGCCGCCGGCGCCCTGGGCACGCAGATGCGCGCCTTGCTCAAGCCCCATGTCGACAGCATGCGCCTGTCCGATATTGCGCCCATGCCCCCCGCACAAGCCCGCGAGGAAGTCGTGGTGTGCGACCTGGCCGACAAGCGCGCAGTGGACGAACTGGTGGCGGGTTGTGATGCCATCCTGCATCTGGGCGGCGTGTCGGTCGAGAAGTCCTTTGAAGAAGTGCTGGGTCCCAACCTCTGCGGCGTGTTCCATGTGTATGAGGCTGCTCGCCGCCATGGCGTCAAGCGGGTGGTGTTTGCCAGCTCCAACCATGCCATCGGCTTTCACTCCACCCAGGACACCTTGCAAACCGATTGTGCTTTGCGACCCGACGGTTACTACGGCCTGTCCAAGGCCTATGGTGAACTGATGGGACGCTTTTACTTCGACCGCTATGGCGTGGAATCTGCGTGCCTGCGTATCGGCTCATCGTTCCCCGAGCCCAAAGACCACCGGATGCTGATCACCTGGCTGAGTTACCGTGACCTTGCCGAATTGGTGCGCTGCTGCCTCTATGCGCCCAAAATCGACCATACCGTGGTGTTTGGCGCCTCGAACAACCGTGATCAGCGCTGGTGGGACAACAGCGGCGCCGCGCATCTCGGCTTCACACCGCAGGACAACACGGAGCCCTACCGCGCCAGCATCGAGGCCACGGAAAAATGGCCCTCGGACGCCCCGCAGAGCCGCTTCATGGGTGGCATGTACGTCGTGGCGGGTCCTTATCCGATGTGACTCGGGCTGGCGGGTCACACCGCAGCAGCGGTCACCCCCTTCGCTGCCCCACGCAGGGGCTGGCCTTCATTCGCACAGCACCGATCAGGCTCAATTGCAGTGGCCGGCCTGCATCGCCAGTCAAGGCGCCAGGCCCAGCAATCGCACCGCATTGTCCTTCAAGATGCCGGGCATCACCTCGGGCTTGAAGCCGGCCACTTCAAAGTCCTTCATCCAGCGCTCGGGCGTGATGAGCGGGTAGTCGCTGCCAAAGAGGACGCGGTCCTTGAGCAGGGTGTTGGCGTATTGCACCAATTGTTTGGGAAAATATTTGGGGCTCCAGCCTGAGAGATCGATCCACACGTTGGGCTTGTGCGTGGCCACAGACAAGGCCTCGTCCTGCCAGGGAAAGCTGGGGTGGGCCATGACGATTTGCATGTCGGGGAAATCGATGGCCACATCGTCGAGGTGCATGGGGTTGCTGTAGGCCAGTCGCAGCCCTCCCCCGCAACGCATGCCGCTGCCGATGCCGCTGTGACCGGTGTGAAAAATCGCCGGGAGCTTGTGCGCGTTGATCACCTCGTAAATGGGCCAGGCCATCTTGTCGTAGGGGTGGTAGCCCTGCACCGTGGGGTGAAACTTGAAACCACGAATGCCTTCCTCGCGAATGAGACGCTCGGCCTCGCGCGCGCCCATCTTGCCCTTGTGCGGATCGATGCTGGCAAAGGCAATCATCATGTCGCTGTTGTCCCGCGCGGCCTGGGCGATTTCCTCGTTGGGGATACGCCGACGACCCAGCTGCGATTCACTGTCCACCGTGAACATCACCAGGCCGATGCGTTGCTCGCGGTAATAGGCAATGGTCTCGGCAATGGTGGGACGACGGTTGCTGCCGAAGAATTTGTCAGCGGCCCGGTCGTATTCCTCACCATAGTTGTCGAAGGGGTTCCAGCAACTCACTTCGGCGTGGGTGTGGATATCGATGGCGCGCAAATTCTGAAAGTCCATGGCAGCAAACCTTGAGAGGGTCAAGTACTGGACAACGAGGGTATCACGAGCGCTGCAATCGGGGCACAATTCGCATCCATGACACCCGAACTCACTCCCTCGCAAGCCCTTCCCCAAGACGCCGACCAGGCCCTGCTGATTGGCCGCCTGTGGCGACCCGGCGTGGGTCCGGTGCTGGTGCAAGTCCGTCCTGATGGCGTCTATGACCTCTCGGCCGTGGCCAGCACCTGCAGTGAATTGCTGGATCGCGCTGATCGCGTGGCGGCCGTGCGTGCCCACCGGGGTGCACGTCTCGGCGATGTGGCCGCTCTGTTGACCAATAGCCAACCCGATACACGCCAGGAGAGTCAACCCTGGCTCCTGGCACCGTGCGACTTGCAGGCGCTGAAAGCGGCCGGCGTGACCTTTGTCGCCAGCATGCTCGAGCGCGTCATCGAAGAGCAGGCCCGCGGAGACGCCAGCAAGGCCGCTGCCGTGCGCGCCGCCGTGGAGGCCATCATGGGCGATAACCTGTCGGCCGTGAAGCCAGGCTCAGAGCAGGCGGCCCAACTCAAACAAGCCTTGCTGGCGCAGGGCGCCTGGTCGCAGTACCTGGAAGTGGGTATCGGCCCGGACGCCGAGGTGTTCACCAAGTCGCAACCCATGAGCGCTGTGGGCACGGGTGCAGAGGTGGGAATTCACCCGCGCAGCGAGTGGAACAACCCCGAGCCCGAGATTGTGTTGGCCATCAACAGCCGCGGCGAGGTGGTGGGCGCCACCCTGGGCAACGATGTCAACCTGCGTGACTTTGAAGGGCGCAGCGCCTTGCTGCTGGGCAAGGCCAAAGACAACAACGGTTCGTGCGCTGTCGGCCCCTTCATCCGGCTGTTTGACGAACACTTCAGCATGGACCAGGTTCGCCAGTGCACACTGGCCATGGAAGTCCGGGGGTCCGACGGCTTTGTGATGCAAGGCTCGAGTTCGCTGTCCATGATCAGTCGTGATCCGCTGGATCTGGCAGCACAAGCCATTGGCAGCACGCACCAATACCCGGACGGGCTGATGCTGTTTTTGGGCACCATGTTCGCCCCCACGCAAGACCGCCCGATCCCGGGTCGTCCGGCCGGTCAAGGATTTACCCATGTGGTGGGCGATGTCGTGCGCATTGCCACACCGCTCCTGGGTACCCTGGTCAACCGAGTGAACACCAGCGACCGCATTCCGCCCTGGAGCTACGGGGTGCGCGCCCTCATGCAGGACCTCCAGCGCAGGGCTTGAATGGCAACGGAGTCGACGGGTGCACTGCCCTGCGCACAGGCGTAGACCCGTCACCTCAATATGAGCACTAAAGAATTCTTTCATGCTCATTGCCCGTGAATGGAGAGACCAGATCGCCCATTTTTTTTGATCATCCGGGCTTGAATCAGGGTTGTTGACCCCAAGGTGGACTGCAATGCGTTCATTCTTCTGACCACCATGTCCGATCCATCCTCCTCCGAACCCGGCTCGACTCCCGGGCATGCCGCCGGTTCCGGCCAACACGGCACCCCCACCCCCACCCCCACGCCCCAAGCCGCAGAGGTCTCAGGCGAGGCCTCTGCCTCAGCCGACCCCCTCACCCAGGCTCAAGCCGACGTGGCCATCCTCCAGGCCAAGGTTTCCGAACTTCAAGACCAGTACATCCGCGGCCAGGCTGAAGTTCAAAACGCTCGTCGTCGCGCGGATGAAGAAGTCTCCAAGGCACGCAAGTTCGCGGTCGAATCCTTTGCCGACAGCATGCTGCCCGTGGTGGACAGCCTCGAAGCGGGTCTGGCCATACAAGATGCCACGCCCCAGCAAATTCGCGAAGGTGCCGAAGCCACCTTGCGTCAGCTCAAGAGCGCGCTCGAGCGCAACAAGGTGCTGGCCATCGACCCCGCTGCGGGCACCAAGTTCGACCCCCACCAGCACCAGGCCATCAGCGTGGTGCCGGCCGAGCAGGAAGCCAACACCATCGTCAGTGTGCTGCAAAAAGGTTACCTGATTGCCGACCGCGTCCTGCGACCGGCGCTGGTCACCGTGGCCGCGCCCAAATAAGCCGGCGTGTGTTCAAGCGAATAGCCACACGGCATCAGGCCGCGACACTTGAACTCCACCCACCCATCCACAGATTCATCACAGTTTGATTGAAACCGGCGAGTCGCTCAACGCCTTGCCACACCGGAGAACACCATGGGAAAAATCATTGGCATCGACCTCGGCACCACCAACTCGTGCGTGGCCATCATGGAGGGCAACACCACACGCGTGATTGAAAACGCCGAGGGCGCCCGCACCACGCCGTCCATCATTGCGTACCAGGAAGATGGCGAAATTCTGGTCGGGGCTTCCGCCAAGCGCCAGGCCGTCACCAACCCCAAGAACACGCTCTACGCCGTCAAGCGCCTGATCGGTCGTCGCTTCGAGGAGAAGGAAGTCCAAAAGGACATCGACCTCATGCCCTACACCATCGCCAAGGCCGACAACGGTGACGCCTGGGTGGAAGTGCGCGGCAAGAAACTCGCGCCGCCTCAGGTCAGCGCCGAAGTGTTGCGCAAGATGAAGAAGACTGCTGAAGACTACCTCGGCGAAGAAGTGACCGAGGCCGTGATCACGGTGCCAGCCTACTTCAACGACGCCCAGCGTCAAGCCACCAAAGATGCTGGCCGCATCGCCGGCCTGGAAGTCAAGCGCATCATCAACGAGCCCACTGCAGCGGCCCTGGCCTTCGGCCTGGACAAGCAGGAACGCGGCGACCGCAAGATTGCGGTGTATGACCTGGGTGGCGGCACCTTTGACGTGTCCATCATCGAGATCGCCGACGTTGACGGTGAAAAGCAGTTTGAAGTGCTGTCCACCAACGGCGACACCTTCCTGGGTGGTGAAGACTTTGATCAACGCATCATTGACTACATCATTGGCGAATTCAAGAAAGAACAAGGCGTGGATCTGTCCAAGGACGTGCTGGCGCTGCAGCGTCTGAAGGAAGCCGCCGAAAAGGCCAAGATCGAGTTGTCCTCCTCGGCCGCCACCGACATCAACCTGCCCTACATCACGGCCGACGCGTCGGGTCCCAAGCACCTGAACATCAAGCTGTCCCGCGCCAAGCTGGAGTCGCTGGTGGAAGAACTGGTCGAGCGCACCATCGCGCCGTGCCGCACCGCCATCAAGGACGCCGGCGTGAGCGTGGGCGATATCCATGACGTCATCCTGGTGGGGGGCATGTCCCGCATGCCCAAGGTGCAGGAGAAGGTCAAGGAGTTCTTCGGCAAGGAGCCGCGCAAGGACGTGAACCCCGACGAAGCCGTTGCGGTGGGCGCTGCCATTCAGGGCCAGGTGCTGTCGGGTGACCGCACGGACGTGCTGTTGCTTGACGTCACCCCACTGTCCCTGGGCATTGAAACCCTGGGCGGCGTGATGACCAAGATGATCACCAAGAACACCACCATCCCGACCAAGTTTGCGCAGACCTTCTCCACTGCTGACGACAACCAGCCGGCCGTGACCATCAAGGTCTTCCAGGGCGAGCGCGAGTTGGCCAGCGGCAACAAGCTGCTGGGCGAGTTCAACCTCGAGGGCATTGCCCCCGCCGCGCGCGGCACGCCGCAAATCGAAGTGTCATTTGACATCGACGCCAACGGCATCCTGCACGTGGGCGCCAAAGACAAAGGCACCGGCAAGGAAAACAAGATCACCATCAAGGCCAACTCGGGTCTGTCCGAGGACGAAATCCAGAAGATGGTCAAAGACGCCGAACTCAACGCCGAGGAAGACAAGAAAAAGGTCGCCCTTGTGCAAGCCCGCAACCAGGGTGAAGCCGCTGTGCACAGCGTGCGCAAAAGCCTGAGCGAGCACGGCGACAAGCTCGAGGCCGGCGAAAAAGAGAACATCGAGGCTGCCGCCAAAGAGCTCGAAGAAGCGCTCAAGGGCGAAGACCAGGCGGCCATCGACGCCAAAACCGATGCGCTCATGACAGCCAGCCAGAAACTCGGCGAGAAAGTCTACGCCGACATGCAGGCTCAGCAAGCGGCGGCCGGCGCCAGCGCTGGTGCAACCGATGCAGGCGGTGCGGCCAAGCCGGCAGACGACAATGTCGTTGACGCCGAAGTCAAGGAAGTGAAGAAGAAAGGCTGAGCCCCTTGACCCACGCGTTCGCCGCGTCCGGGCTTGTTCGCAAGCCGGCGCGGCGACGTCGTTTCAACAGGATCCATCACCATGGCCAAACGTGACTTTTACGAAGTCCTGGGCGTTCCCAAAAACGCCAGCGAGGACGAAATCAAGAAGGCGTACCGCAAGCTCGCCATGAAGTACCACCCTGACCGCAACCAGGGTGAGGCAGGCAAGGAAGCCGAGGCCAAGTTCAAGGAGGTCAAAGAGGCTTACGAGATGCTCTCGGACGCCGAGAAGCGCGCCGCCTATGACCAGTACGGTCATGCGGGCGTGGACCCCAACATGCGGGGAGGCCCCGGAGGCCAACCAGGCTTTGGTGGATTTGCCGACGCATTTGGTGACATCTTCGGTGACATCTTCGGCCAGGGCCGACGCCCGGGTGGGGGTGGCGGCGGTCGTCAGGTGTACCGAGGCAACGACCTCAGTTACGCCATGGACATCACGCTGGAGGAAGCGGCGCTGGGCAAGGACGCCCAGATTCGCATCCCCACCTGGGACGAGTGCGACACCTGCCACGGCACGGGCGCCAAACCCGGCACCTCGGCCAAGACCTGCGGCACTTGCCAGGGCAGCGGCACGGTGCAAATGCGACAGGGCTTCTTCAGCGTGCAGCAAACCTGTCCGCATTGTCGCGGCACGGGCAAAATCATCCCCGACCCGTGCGGCACCTGTCACGGCCAGGGCAAGGTCAAGCACCAGAAAACGCTGGAAGTCAAAATCCCGGCCGGTATCGACAGCGGCATGCGCATTCGCAGCACGGGCAATGGCGAGCCCGGCACGAACGGTGGCCCACCGGGCGATCTCTACATCGAGATCCGCATCAAGCAGCACGACATCTTCGAGCGCGATGGCGACGACCTGCACTGCGCAGTACCCGTGAGCTTCACCACCGCCGCCCTGGGTGGCGAAATCCAGGTGCCCACCCTGCAGGGCGAGGCTGCCATCGATTTGCCCGAGGGCACGCAAACCGGCAAGCAATTCCGCTTGCGCGGCAAAGGCATCAAGGGCGTGCGTTCGAGCTATCCGGGTGACCTGTACTGCCACGTGACGGTGGAAACGCCGGTCAAGCTGACCGAGCACCAGCGCAAGCTGCTGCGCGAACTAGACGAGTCACTGCGCAAGGGTGGGCACAAGCATTCGCCCACCGAAGGCGGCTGGGCCGAGAAGCTGAAAAACTTTTTCAGCTGATCAACACGGCCAGCGACTGGCGTGCTCAGGCACCAGAGCCCGCCACCCCAGTTCCCGCTCGATGCGCTGGCGCAGCGCGTCGCTGGCCTGCAACTCACCGTGCACCACGTACACCTGATCGGGTGGTGACGGCATTTTTTTCAGCCAGGCCAGCAATTGACGTCGGTCCGCGTGCGCTGAGGCCGATCCCAGTTGCACCACCTCGGCACGCACCGGCACATCCTGCCCGTGAATTCTGAGCGTGTCGCTGCCCGCCGCCAGGGTGGCGCCGCGGGTGCCCCCAGCCTGGTAGCCGGTGAGGATCACCATGTTGCGGTGGCTGGGCAGATTCAAGGCCAGGTGGTGCAACACGCGCCCCCCGGTGGCCATGCCACTGGCGGCCAGAATGACCATCGGGCCGTGGTGCCGTGCCAGCGCCTTGGACTGCTCGGTGGTCTCAATCATGCGCGCCACATGCGCCAAGGAGGCCAGCGCGCCAGCATCGAGCTTGTGGTCATGCGGATGGCGAGGATAGAGCGCCGTGGTGTGCACGGCCATGGGGCTGTCCAAAAATACCGGCAAGCCGTGCGGGATGTCACCCTGGGCCTTGAGTCGGGCAATGGCGTACAACACGGCTTGGGCACGACCCACGGCAAACACCGGCACCACCGCCACGCCCCCCCTGGCCGCCACGCGCTGCAACGCCGCGGCGAGCTCTTGCTCGACCGCCTCGTCGGGATGATCGCGATCTCCGTAGGTGGACTCGATCAACACGGTATCGGCTGCGGGTGGCGGATCAGGGGGCAGCATCAGCAGATCGTCGTCGCGCCCCAGATCGCCCGAGAACAGCAAGCGACGCCCGGCCACTTCAACCAGCACACTCGCCGCACCCAGGATATGCCCGGCCCGGTGAAAACTCACCCGCCAACCCGGGATGGGCGAGAACACCTGATGCCAGGGCTCGGCATGAATCAGGGACAGACAGTCCACCGCATCCTGCCGGGTGTACAGCGGTTGTGCCGGGTGGTGTCGGGTGTAGCCATGACGGTTCACAAATGCCGCGTCTTCTTCCTGCAAATGACCGCTGTCGGGCAACAGAATGGCGCACAGATCCCGGGTGGCCGAGGTGGCGTGGACGCGTCCGCGAAAACCCTGCCGCGCCAGCAAGGGCAAATAGCCGCTGTGGTCCAGGTGGGCGTGGGTGAGCACTACGGCATCGATGTGATCGGGGGCCACAGGCATGGCGGACCAGTTGCGCAAGCGCAATTGTTTGTAGCCCTGAAACAAGCCGCAATCCACCAGCAGACGCTGGTGCTGATGCTCCACCAGGTACTTGGAGCCGGTGACCGTACCGACCCCGCCCAGAAAAGTGATGTTCACACTCATGGAAACAGTATGCGCTCAAATCGGTCATCCTGATGATGGACAATGCACAGACATGACGTCTCCACACCGATCCCCGCTGTCGATCGTGCTGGCCGGCAGTGCCTGGCTGGCCGTGTTGGGCAACCTGGCCCTGTGGCAAGCCCTGTGGCAATTGCCCGATCTCCATGACGGGCGTGGCGTGGTCATGGGCCTGGTGATGGCGGGCATGGTGTTTTGCCTGTGCGTGTCCTTGTTGTCCCTGTTGAGCTGGCGCGGGTTGTTGCGCCCCACCCTGCTGCTACTGGCCTTGATCACGGCGCTGAGCACCCACTACATGATGAGCTATGGCATCGTGATTGACACCACCATGGTGATCAATGTGCTGCAAACCGACGTGGGCGAGGCGCGCGACCAGCTCAGTCCCTCGGTGTTGCTGAGCGTGCTCCTGATCGTCTTGCCCCTGGCGTGGTGGATGTGGCGTCGTCCGCTGGTCTGGCCTCGCTGGCCGGTGCAAGGGGTGCACAACCTGGGATTGCTGCTCGGGGGGGTGGTCGGAACTTTTCTGCTGACCTACCTGAGCTTTCAGGACTTCTCCACCTTGATGCGCAACCAGACGCAGATGCGTTATTTGATCAATCCGCTCAACACCGTGTATGCGCTGGCCGAGGTGGTGCTGATCCCCACCCAGGTGGATCAGCAGATTCGCCCCTTGGGTGAAGACGCGAAGATCGTGCCGTTGCCCAACCGCAACGACAAAGGCAACGCCTCCAGCTCTCAGGCCTGGGGCGCACAGCCCCCTCTGCTGGTCATCGCCCTGGGTGAAACCGCGCGCAGCAGCAATTTTTCGCTCAACGGCTATGCGCGCAACACCAACCCCGCATTGCAGCAACTGGGCGTGTTGAGCTATCGGCAAGTCAGCTCCTGCGGCACCAGCACCGCGGCGTCCTTGCCCTGCATGTTTTCGCACCTGGGCCGTGTGGGCCATGAGGCACGCACCGCCGAATACGAAAACCTGCTGGATGTGCTCACCCGTGCGGGTTACCACGTGATGTGGATTGACAACCAGTCGGGCTGCAAGGGCTTGTGCGACCGCATTACCTCCGTGCGCACGAGCCAGCTGTCGCTCAAAACACCCGAGTGCAGCAAGGGTGAATGCATGGATGCGGTGTTGCTGCCTGTGATGAAGGATCAACTGGATCAATTGGGCCCATTGCGCACCAGCACGCCCTCTGCCCCTCGCGAACGCGCCGGAACGGTGGTGGTGCTGCACCTGATGGGCAGCCATGGACCCGCGTATTTCAAGCGCAGCCGCGCACCGCACAAACCCTTCCAGCCCGAATGCACCAGCATCGTGCTGTCCGACTGCTCCCAACAGGAAATCGTCAACGCCTACGACAACTCATTGGTGTACACCGACCATGTCCTGTCCGAACTCATCCAGTGGTTGCGCCAGCAAGCGGTGCAGCGGCCTACAGGCATGATCTACATCTCGGACCACGGCGAATCGCTGGGCGAAAACAATTTGTATCTGCACGGCATGCCCTACGCCATTGCCCCCAAAGTGCAGACGCACGTGCCCCTGATCACCTGGTGGTCCGATCAGTTCCAGCAAGTCCGTGGCATTCGTCACGAGTGTCTGAAACAGGACCTGGAGCGGCCCTTGTCTCACGACAACCTGTACCACTCGGTGCTGGGCCTCCTGCGTGTGCAAACCCAGAGCTACCAAGCAGAACTCGATCTGTTTCGGCGCTGCGACCCCTATGCGTCACGCTGACGCGCGCAATCAGTTGCATTAGGTCGCATTAGGTCGCAAGAGGTCGAAATAGATGGCATCAGGGTGCCACACCGGTCTAAACGCTCTAACGCTCTACAGCCCTCTCAGACAGCGCTTGCCCATCCGCTGGCCGCGCTCGCCTCGAGGGCGTGACCGCCGCGTGTGCTCACAGGAAGCGGTCGAGCAATTTGCGGCTGTGTCGGTCCATGCCCGCCAGGTGGCGTATCAGGTATTGGACGCCATGCGCGTCTGACACGATCAAGGTATTGGCCGTCAGGCGACGGATGTCCTCTTCGCCCTTGAGCACCAATTCGGTGTCGCCCCGACTGGTCTTGACGCGCCAAACGCTGGGCGTGGCAAAACTGCTCACGCCAACCAGGGCGAGAATTTCGGGCAGAAACTCGCGCCCCTGCAGGGCCAGTTCGACGCGCGAACGCTGCGGTTCAGGCACGGCATCGAGTCGGTCAATCCACAGAATTTCTCGTCCCTCGCGGCTCAGAATGGCAATGCCATCGCGGGGTGACGCAATGGGAAACGCGCGCACGGTCACGACGCGCTCATGCACCGTGCCATCACGCAAGCGCAACCACCACTGGCCCATGGCGTCTTGCTCCAAATCGAAAGGCTCTTGGCGCGGACGCTCGTCGTCGGCCAGTCGCACGCCCTGCGGGGCGATCGCGGCGGGGTGGGTGACCTGACTCATACGACCTCCTCGCTGGTCCGGCCAGAGCCCAACAGGGCTTCCTGGTCGGCCTGTGCCTGACGGGCCTGGGCTTCGTACAAACGCCAGTAGGCGCCTTGCCGCGCCATCAGGTCATCGTGTTTGCCCTCTTCCACCAGACGTCCCTGCTCAAGCACCACCAGCCGGTCGGCGCGGTGCAGGGTGGACAGACGGTGGGCAATGGCGATTGTGGTGCGTCCCTGCACCAGGTTGTCCAGCGCGCGCTGAATTTCCTGTTCGGTTTCGGTGTCGACCGACGAGGTGGCCTCGTCCAGAATGAGAATGCGCGGATTGATCAACAGCGCGCGTGCAATCGAGATACGCTGGCGCTCGCCACCGGACAGGCCCTGCCCGCGCTCGCCCACCAGCGAGTCGTAGCCCTGCGGCAGGCGCAGGATGAAGTCATGGGCGTGCGCTGCACGCGCTGCCGCCACTATTTCCTCACGCGTGGCGTCGGGCTTGCCGTAGGCAATGTTGTCGGCGATGGTGCCAAAAAAGAGATAGGGCTCTTGCAGCACCAGACCGATGTGTCGACGGTACTCGCCCAGCGGCAGATGCCGAATGTCCACGCCGTCCACCTGGATCGATCCTTCGGTCAGGTCGTAGAAGCGGCAGATCAGGTTCACCAGCGTGCTCTTGCCCGATCCACTTTGGCCCACCAGGCCAATCATCTCGCCCGGGCGAATGTCGAGGTTGAGTCCGCGGATGACGGCACGGTTGCCATACCGGAAACCCGCGTCCTGTAGCACGATACGACCTTCCACGCGCGCCAGATGCACCGGGTTGGTGGGCTCCGGCACGCTGGAGACATGGTCCAGAATTTCAAAAATGCGCTTGGCACCTGCTGCCGCCTTCTGGGTGTGCGAGACGATGCGACTCATCGAATCCAGCCGGATGTAAAAGCGCCCGATATACGCCAGGAAGGCCGTCAGCACACCCACCGTCACCCGGTGGTTGGCCACCTGCCAGATGCCAAAGGCCCACACCACCAGCAGACCAATTTCGGTCATGAGCGTCACGGTGGGCGAGAACAAGCCCCACAGGAAGTTGATGCGGTCATTCACCGCCAGGTTGTGCCGGTTGGCCTCCTGGAAGCGGGCCGATTCGCGACTTTCCTGGGCAAAGGCCTTGACCACGCGAATACCCGGAATGGTGTCCGCCAGCACGTTGGTGAGCTCGGACCAGACTCGGTCGATCTTCTCGAAACCCAGGCGCAGACGGTCGCGCACCGTGTGAATCAGCCAGGCAATGAAGGGCAAGGGCAACAACGTGGCCAGGGCCAGCCCCGGATCGATGGTGAACAAAATGAGCGCGGTCATCACGATCATGATGACGTCGGTGGCAAATTCCATCAGGTGCAGCGAGAGGAACAGGCACAGGCGATCGGTTTCGGCACCGATGCGCGTCATCAAGTCGCCGGTGCGACGCCCCCCGAAGTACTCCAGCGACAGGCGCATCAGGTGGTCAAACGCTGTGCTGCGCAAATCCGCGCCAATGCGCTCGGACACCAGGGCCAGGATGTAGGTTTTCATCCAGCCCAGCCCCCAGGCCACCAGCGAGGCTGCCAGCAGCCCACCCAGGTACCAGCTGACCAGGGTGACGTCGATGGCCTGACCGTTCTGGAAGGGGATCAGCACCTCGTCCATCAGCGGCATGGTGAGGTACGGAGGCACCAGGGTGGCCGCCGTAGAGGCCAGGGTCAGCACAAAGCCCAGCAAAAGCCGATGCTGGTAGGGCTTGGCAAAGCGCCACAGCCGAAACAGCCCCCAAGTGGAGGACGGCGTGTGCACGTCGCCCTCGCAGGCCGAACAGACAGCGCCAGGGTGGTCCAGGGGCCGTTTGCAATGCGAGCAGCGCAAGGCCAGCTGCGGCGGACGGCCATCCCCCTGCTCGAGTTGCTCACAGCGCTGGTTGAACACCTCCTGCAAACGCATGGCCGCCACGTTGCGGCTGAGGGTGAAGCGCCAGTGGGCCAACCGCTGACCGGGCAAGGTCAGGCTGAGGGTGCCCACGCCGGCATGGTCGTGGTGTTGCAGCTGCAGGCCTGCCACCAGGTTCCAGGCCGGCCAGGCACGGGCGGCCGCTTCCCCGTCCGCCGGAACGTCGGCCGGACTGGCGAGCAGTCGCCGGTCTGTCACAATCAGGAGTCCGCGCGCGAAGTACAGGCGTTCATCGAGGTCAACCTCGAGGCAGGCCCGAACGTTCTCATCGGACAACAGCTGTTGCTGCACATCGGATTGCCAACCAGCGGGCACATCAGCCCAGGCGGTATCCGGCAGATTGGTAGAACTCATCGTTGGAATCAACCCGTGCCCATTCAACACACGCACCGGTCAGAAAAAAGAGAGGAACCTGGCATGACGCTCGGTTCCCTGACGCGCCAGATTGTAGCTGTCGTGACACGCAATGCCTGTCGGGCCACCCCCTTCGCTGTCCAGCCTGTGTGCGGTGCCCGCCATGGCTGACACCACCTTTCCCGACATCAAGATCCTGCGCATCAACTACCTGCGCGGCCCCTCCATCTGGACGTACCGTCCCATCATCGAAGCCCTGATCGATCTGGGTGAACTGGAGGATCACCCCTCCAACACCCTCCCCGGCTTCAACGACCGCATCAACGCCTGGCTGCCGGGCCTGGTGGAACACCACTGCGGTGTGGGTCACCGGGGCGGCTTTCTGACCCGTCTGGTCGGTGGCACCTGGATGGGCCACATCATGGAGCACGTCAGCATCGAGCTGCAAATCCTGGCAGGTGCCCGGGCCGAATTTGGCAAGGCGCGCGAGATCAGCCGCCGCGGCGTTTACAAGGTGGTGGTGCGCACCGAGCACGAAGAGTTGGGCCGACGCAGTTTCATGACCGCCCATGCGCTGGTCATGGCCGCCATCAACGACCGCCCCTTTGATGTCACGGCGGCCGTCGAGGCGTTGAAAAAAGTCGTGGACAAATATTGCCTGGGTCCCAGCACCGCCTGCATCGTCGACGCTGCGACGGAACGCAAAATTCCGTTCATCCGCCTCACCGAAGGCAACCTGGTGCAACTGGGCTATGGCTCGCGCCAGCGCCGCATCTGGACGGCCGAGACCGACCGCACCAGCGCCATCGCCGAAAGCATTTCCAGCGACAAGGACCTGACCAAGCAACTCCTCACCCAGTGTGGTGTGCCGGTGCCCGAAGGGCAGCTGGTCGACAGCCCTGAAGCCGCCTGGGTCGCGGCGCAGGATATCGGCCTGCCCGTGGTGGTCAAGCCCTATGACGGCAACCGCGGGCGCGGCGTGTCGCTCGATTTGCAAACCCAGGCGTCGGTCGAGGCGGCCTGGCACGCTGCGCGGCTCGAGAGCAAGTATGTGCTGGTCGAGCGCTATGTGCGTGGCGAGGAGCATCGCCTGCTGGTGGTGGGCAACCGCGTGGTGGCCGCCACCCGGGGCGAAACCGTGTCGATCACCGGTGATGGCGTCTCCACCATCGAGCAACTGGTCAACACCCAGGTCAACAACGACCCGCGCCGGGGCGACATTGAAATCTACCCCCTGACGGCCATCCGTTTTCACGGACCGGACCACCTCATCCACTTGCTGGAAATCCAGCGCCAGGGCCTGGAGCCCACCAGCGTGCCCACGCTGGGGCAGCGCGTGATCGTGCAGCGCAATGGCAACCTCAACATCGACGTCACCGACGACATCCACCCGGATGTCGCCGCCATCGCCACCCTGGCCACCCGCGTGGTTGGCCTCGATATCGCGGGCATTGACATCGTGGCGCAGGACATCACCCGCCCCCTATACGAACAAGGCGGCGCGGTCATCGAAGTCAATGCCGGCCCTGGCCTGTTGATGCACCGCAAGCCGGCCGTGGGCAAACCCCGACCGGTCGGCGAGGCCATCATGCAGCATCTGTTCGGTTCGCAAGAGCACGCGCGCATTCCCATCGTCGGTGTGATCGGCAGCCAGCAAACACCGCAAATCGCCCAACTCACGGCCTGGTTGCTGCACCTGTCCGGGCGACGCACCGGTCTGGCCAGCCAGCAAGGCCTGTTCATGGCTCAACGCCAAGTCGAGTCGCGTGATGCACGGGGCTTTGACTTTGCCGAGCGGTTATTGATCAACCGCGCACTCGATGCGGCGGTCTTTGAAACCTCACCGCGACACATCCTGCAAGACGGCCTGCCCTATGACCGCTGCGCCATCGCCATCGTGACCGACATGCCGGTCACCGA
Organism: Comamonadaceae bacterium; assembly: GCA_947448375.1. Taxonomy (GTDB): domain Bacteria; phylum Pseudomonadota; class Gammaproteobacteria; order Burkholderiales; family Burkholderiaceae_C; genus Limnohabitans. The sequence goes on from CANFMY010000028.1 coordinate 20,341, forward strand.
TGACGCGCTGCGTGACGATCACGACATCATCAACGAAGAAAAAATGCGCAACGTGGTGCGCACGCAGGTGGATGTGGTGCTGTCCACCGGGGCTGCCGTGCTCAATGCAGACGAACCCGCCGTGGTCTCCCTGGCCGAGTTGTGTGACGGCGAGGTGGTGTATTACGCGCGGGACTTCAACCAACCCTTGCTGAAGGAGCATCGTCAGCAGGGTCATCGGGTGGTGTCCTGCCGAGATGGTCAGGTCATCCTGGCGCGCGGCGAGCAGGAGACGGCCCTCTTTCACCTGGACGTGGCACTGTTCTCGCGTCTGCTCAACGAAGGCCTGGAACTCAGCACGCTCCTGGCCAGCGTGGCAGCGGCCTGGGCTCTGGACATCACGCCGCAACTCATTCGTGCCGGCCTCAAGAACTTCGGTCAGACGCCGTCGCCCGCTTCATCCACCCTCAAGATCAACGCCTGATGGACGTCTCTCGCATCCGCCCCCTGCGGGGGCCCAATCTCTGGACCCGTCACACCGCCATCGAAGCGCTCGTGCGCTGTCCACCCGAGGACCAGTTGTCGGCGCATCCGGGTTTTGAAAGCCGTTTGCGGCACCTGTTTCCAGGAATCGGCGCGCTGCGTCCGAGCGAGCGCAACACACCGCTCACGTTGGCCCATGCGCTGGAGGCGGCCACCCTGCACCTGCAAATCCAGGCGGGTTGCCCGGTCACCTTCAGCCGCACCACGTCCACCCCCGACGACGGACTGTTCCAGGTGGTGGTCGAGTACACCGAAGAACAGGTGGGGGTTCGCGCCCTCGAACTGGCCGAGCAACTGTGCCAGGCCGCACTTCGTGACCAGCCCTTCGAGCTGGATCAATCGGTCGCTCTGCTGCGCGAGCTCGACGAAGTCATTCGCCTGGGCCCGTCCACCGGCTCCATCGTCGACGCGGCCGTGGTACGCGGTATTCCGTTTCGTCGCCTGACAGAAGGCAGCCTGGTACAGCTGGGCTGGGGCAGCAAGCAACGCCGCATCCAGGCCGCCGAGATCGACAGCACCAGCGCCATCGCTGAATTCATTGCTCAGGACAAAGACCTGGCCAAGAAGCTCCTGCATGCCGCCGGCGTTCCTGTGCCTCTGGGTCGCCCGGTGCACAGCGCCGAGGATGCCTGGCAGGCCGCACAGGAAATCGGTGGGCCGGTGGTGGTCAAGCCGCGCGACGGCAACCAGGGACGCGGCGTCACGGTGAACATCACCACCGAAACCGACGTGCGCGCCGCCTATGACAACGCGCACCTCCACCGTCCCGAGGTGATGGTGGAGCGCTACCTGCCCGGTAGCGACTACCGACTGCTGGTGGTGGGCGACAAGCTGGTGGCCGCTGCACGCCGCGAGCCTCCGCTGGTCACTGGCGACGGCAAGCACACCGTCAAGGAGTTGGTCGACATCGTCAACGCAGATCCGCGCCGGGGCGAAGGCCACGCGACGTCTCTCACCAAAATCCGCTTTGACGAGGTGGCACTGGCCCGCCTCAAAGAGCAAGGCTATGACGCCGACAGCGTGCCCACCAAGGGCACCCGCGTCATCCTACGAAACAACGCCAACTTGTCCACCGGCGGTACCGCCACCGATGTGACCGATGACGTGCACCCGGAAGTGGCCGCCAGCGCGGTGGCCGCCGCTCAAATGGTCGGTCTGGATATCTGTGGCGTTGACGTGGTGTGTGAGTCGGTGCTGCGACCGCTCGAATCGCAAAATGGCGGCATCGTCGAGGTCAACGCTGCACCGGGTTTGCGCATGCATCTGAGCCCCTCGTTCGGCAAGGGTCGCGATGTGGGCGAGGCCGTCATGAAAACGCTGTTCCCCCCCGGCGATGACGGGCGGATTCCGGTGGTGGCGGTGACCGGCACCAACGGCAAGACCACCACGGTTCGTCTCACCTCGCACCTGCTCAACACCAGTGGTTTGCGTGTGGGCATGACCAACACCGATGGCGTTTACGTCAACGGCCGTCAGATGGATTCGGGCGACTGCAGCGGCCCGCGCAGTGCGCGCAACGTGCTGTTGCACCCCGATGTGGATGCCGCCGTGCTCGAGACGGCGCGGGGTGGCATGTTGCGCGAAGGCCTGGCCTTTGACCGCTGCCAGGTGGCGGTGGTGACCAACATCGGCATGGGGGATCACCTGGGCCTGAACTACATCACCACGGTGGAAGATCTGGCGGTGCTCAAGCGCGTCATCGTGCAAAACGTGGCCCCCACCGGCATGGCCGTGCTCAACGCCGCCGATCCGATCGTGGCCGCCATGGCGGGCAATTGCCCGGGGCAAGTCACTTTCTTTGCACTCGATGCCCATCACCCCGTCATGGCCACCCACCGCGCGCAAGGCAAGCGGGTGTTGTTCGTCGAGGATGGTCAACTCGTTGCGATGGAAGGCTCACGCCAGACACGCATTCCCTTGAGCGAAATCCCGCTCACCCGCAAGGGCGCCATCAATTTCCAGATTGAAAACGCCATGGCCTCGATCGCCGCCGCCTGGGCACTCAACATCGGATGGGACAGCATCTGCAAGGGGCTGGCCACGTTTGTGAGCGACAGCAACGCCGTGCCCGGCCGTTTCAACGAGTTCAACTTCCGTGGCGCCACCGTGATCGCCGACTACGGCCACAACCCGGACGCCATCAAGGCCCTGGTGCAGGCCGTGCTGGCCATGCCTGGCAAGCGTCGCAGCGTGGTGATCAGCGGCGCGGGGGACCGCCGCGACGATGACATCCGCGAGCAAACCCGCATCATCGGTGAAGCCTTTGACCAGGTGGTGCTGTTTCAAGACGCCTGCCAACGCGGCCGAGTGGATGGCGAAGTGCTCAAACTCTTGCGCGAAGGTTTGGCCAACGCCTCCCGAACGCAGCACATCGACGAAATCTATGGCGAGTTCAAGGCCATCGACACCGCCATGGATCGGCTGCAGGAGGGTGACTTGTGCCTCATCCTGATTGACCAGGTGGAAGAGGCATTGGCGCACATCACGCAACGCGTGAAGCAGGCCGGCTGAGTTTTCGGCGGTCATTGCCATTCGAGACCTCACGCTGGCACGTGATGCCAGTAGCGGCGTCGCTTGTCTCGCTCACAGACCATCCGGGCTGGTTCAACACTGGACCATTGGATCGCGCCACAGCGCGCCGTCTGCAGCACACGGATGTGGCGCACCTCGTACCGCGCCATCACGTCAGCCGCCGGATGACCAAAGCGATTGCGATAGCCCGCCTGCACCCACGCCACCTGCGGCTGCACCGCATCCAGCCACCCCGCCGTTGACGAGGTTCGACTGCCGTGGTGAGGCACCAGCATGATGTCGGTCTTCAGCGATGTCCCCAGGCGTTGCACCAGATCGGCCTCTTCACGGGCCTCGATGTCCCCCGTGAGCAGCAAACTGCTGTGGGTCGTTCGCACG
>CANFMY010000029.1 GCA_947448375.1 Comamonadaceae bacterium
TGAGTTTGGTGCCCGCCCCCAGTGGGCCAATGTAGGGAGCCATGTCGGTGAAGGCCTGGAAGATGGGCGTCACTTGCTGACACGCACGCTGGGGGCCGCTCACATAAATGGTCCAGGCCCGATCTTTCATGCGCGCTGCCGTGCCACTGATGGGGCAGTCGAGCATGCTGCGGCGCTGCTGCTTGAAGGCCTGAGCTGCCCGTTCTTTGTCCGCCACAGGCAAGGTGCTGGTTTCAATCACGATTTGCGGTGTGCCCGCATGCGGGACGGTGGCCAACTCGGCCACCACCGAGGCGAGCGCTGGGGAACTCGCCAGCGAAATGATCAGGACATCGCACTGCTGCGCCACTTGCACTCCCGAGGTCGCGACCTGGCCACCGGCTCGTCGCAACCGGGCACGACAGGCCGGCACGATGTCAAAGCCCACGACGTCATACCCCTGCAGCAGCAGGGTTTCACCCATGATGCCCCCCATGATGCCCAGTCCAATGATGCCCACTCGGGGTTTCTGCTGATTGGCCACACGCTCTCCCTGTCTCTTAGGTAACGAGGAGATTATGAAACAAGCTGGTTCATGTTGACAGTGGACAGGGGCATCGCTAGATTGTCGCCACCGCGCTCATCACCCTCCTGCAGCATGACAACATTTCCTCCGGACATGATTCTTCCTCGCGCCGCCAGACTTCGGATCTGGACTCGGCTGACCTGTGTGCTGGCCTGTGTGTTGCCCCTGCTGGCCTCTGGGTCTGCACAGGCACAAGAGACTCCACGCCAATACCCCAACCGCCCCATCAAGCTGGTGGTGCCTTTTCCGCCGGGCTCGCTGGTCGATTTGCTGGGCCGCTCCATTGGCGACAGCCTGCAAGCCTCTTTCAAACAACCGGTGGTGATCGACAACAAGGCCGGCGCCAGCACCCTCCTGGGCGCCAAACTGGTGGCGGCCTCCGCACCTGATGGTTACACCCTCCTGGTACCCACGGTGACCACCATGAGTCTCGGGCCGCAATTGATGTCCAAGCCCGGCATCGACCCCTTGAAAGACCTGACCCCCATCGCACGCCTGGGTGCCACCAATTTCTTTTTGAGTGTGCACCCTTCATTTCCCGCTCGCAACATGAAGGAGTGGATCGAGGTGCTGCGCAAATCGCCGGGCAAATACAGCTACGCCTCCTCGGGCACCGGTTCGCCCCACCACATCTTCATGGAGTTGCTGAAAAAGCAATTGAACCTGGACATCACCCATGTGCCGTACAAAGGCAGCAACAGTTCCATGCCCGACCTGCTGTCTGGCCAGGTGGACATGGCTTTTCTCGATGGCACGCTGGCCATCCCCAATATCAAGAGCGGCAAGCTGTTTGCCATGGGCACATCGATGGCCAAGCGCACGGTGCTGATGGCCTCCGTGCCCCCGATTGCGGAGACCGTGCCGGGCTATGACTGGTCCGGCTGGATTGGATTTGCGGGCCCTCCTGGCATGCCCGCGGCCATCGTGGACATCATTGCCGACGAAATCAAAACCCTGCAAGCCACCCCGGGCTATGCCGTCTTGCTCGACAAAGCGGCCATGGAACCCACTCAACCCTTGTCACCAGCCGAGATGGTGGAGTTTGTCCGCAACGAATACCGCCGCTGGACGCCCGCCATCAAGGCGTCAGGCGCCACCGTCGATTAACCCCTCACATCCAGAAAGACTTCGCATGGAACACGCCATTCGCCGCATCGTCACCGGTCACGATGATGCCGGCAAAGCCATCATCGAAATGGATGGCATCGCACCCAACAAAAAAATTCGCCCGGGTGCCGGCTTTGTCAGCACCCTGTTGTGGGTGACGGACGAAACCCCGGCCCGACTGGATTTGCGCGCCGATCGCGCCGATCGCACCATGGGCGTTCCGCCCCCACCCAACGGTTCGGTGTTGCGTATCGTCGACTTCCCGCCAGTGACCGAGCAAGCCGAAGCCATGAACCAGGCCGATCTGCTGAAGTCGATGGGCGTTGACCACCACTCTGCCGATGGCCAGGCGGCGCGTCACGCGTACATGCACCGCACCAAGAGCGTGGACTACGCGCTGGTGCTCAAGGGCGAGATCGACATGCTGCTGGACGACTCGGAAGTGCACCTCAAGGAAGGTGACGTGCTGATTCAGCAAGGCACCAACCACGCATGGGTGAACCGTTCCGACTCGGTGTGCCGCATCGCGTTTGTGCTGATCGACGGCATTGATCCGCTGGAGTCACAGGCATGAGCGTTGCGCCGGCATCTGAGGCCCTCACCTTTGGCGTGTTTGACCACCTCGACCGTGGTTCGGTGCCGCTGCCCGAGCACTACGAAAACCGACTCAAGCTGGCCGAGGTGTATGACCGTGAGGGTTTTCATGCGTATCACATCGCCGAGCATCACTCGACACCGCTGGGCATGGCCAGTGCCCCCGGCATTTTTCTGGCGGCGGTGGCACAGCGCACCCGACGCTTGCGCTTCGGACCGCTGGTCTATACCCTGAGTCTCACGCACCCCCTGCGGTTGATCGAGGAAATCTGCATGCTCGATCAGATGAGCCAGGGTCGTCTGGAGCTGGGCGTGGGACGTGGCAGCTCGCCCTACGAGATGTCGTATTTTGGCGTTCAGGCGCAAGAGTCGGGAGGGCTGTACAAGGAGGCGTATGAGGTCATCCTGCAAGGCCTCACGTCGTCGGTTTTGAACTTCCAGGGCGAGCATTACACGTTTGACAACGTCCCCATGGAACTGACCTGTGTGCAAAAGCCGCACCCGCCGATCTGGTACGGATTGTCCGCGCCAGCGGCTGCCCCCTGGGCCGCCGAACACGGCGTGAACATTGTGTGCAATGGCCCAGCTCGCCCGGTTCACGACATCACCGACCGCTACCGGGAGGTCTGGTCACAGCACCACGGCGGGTCGAATTTGCGCATGCCATTCCTGGGGCTGGGCCGTCATATCGTGGTGGCGGAAACCCATGCAGAGGCCTATGCCATCGGCGAACGTGGCTTTGCACACTGGTACAACAGCTTGCAGCATCTGTGGCGCGCACACGGCAACCCGATGAAGTCCTACCCCATACCGGAAGACTTCGCGCAAGCCACCGCCGGCGGCATGGTGATTGTGGGCACCCCCGAGCAAGTCACCGAACAGCTGCACGCCGAAGTGGAAAAAGCTGGCGCCACCTACGTGCTCACCCGCTTTGCCTTCGGCGACCTGAGCTACGAGGAGTCTCGCCGCTCACTCGATCTGTTTTGCGAACAGGTCATGCCCCCATTTGCTGCGCACGCCTGCGCGGCCTGACCCAGGAGTCCTTCATGCGTCATATTCGTTCGTTCTGTGCGTGTGTGCTGGCCACCTTTGCGGTGTGCAGCTGGGCCGCCGACATCAAGGTCATGGCCTCGACCGGGGTGAGTTCGATGTTTCAGCAACTGTTGCCGGTGTTCGAGCGCAACACGGGCCACAAGGTGGTGATCAGCTATGACACCTCCAACATCATTCTGCGAAAAATCAATGCCGGTGACACCGCCGACCTGGTGGTGCTCACCGCGCCCCTGATCGAACAACTCGCGCAGCAAGGCCGCGTCGTGCCGGGTAGCCGGGTGGATCTGGCCCGCTCGGGTATCGGGGTGGCCATTCGTGCGGGCGCCCCGCGCTCCGACATCGGCAGTGTCGAGGCGTTCAAGCAATTGTTGCTTCAGGCCAAGTCCGTCACCTACACCGCCACGGGTGCCAGCGGCCTGTACTTTGCCAGCGTGACCGAGAAGCTGGGCATTGGCCCGCAGATCAAGGCCAAGGCCATCACACCCGCCGGTGGCATCGTGGCCGAACTGGTGGCCAAGGGCGAGGCCGAGTTGGGCATTCAAATGATCAGCGAACTCCAGGGCGTGCCGGGCACGGTGTACCTGGGGCCGTTGCCGCCCGAGATCCAGTTGTTCACGGTGTTCTCGGCCGGCTTGTTTGCCGGGAGTGCACAGGTCGCGCCAGCCAAGGCGTTGGCCGAATTTTTAACCAGTGCGGACGCGATCCAGGTTTACCGGGCAGCGGGCATGGAGCGTTGAGGCGCAGGTTTCATCACACACCAGGACTTCATCATGACACCCCATTGGATTCAGGATACCCAGGCCCTGCTCGACAGCAACGCCCCCCATGGCCGCACCACACGCCGCCTGGCCTTGCAATCGGCCCTGGGCGTGGGCTATGCGGCCGCCGCACTGCCCTTGATGGCGCAAACCGCCATCAACACCTCGCGCGCCGGGTTGGTGGAAGGTGAAGTGATGATCGATGTGCAAGGCTTCAAAATGCCGGCCTATCGATCGGCCCCTGCCGGCAAAACCCAGTTGCCTGTTGTGCTGGTCATCTCGGAAATTTTTGGCGTGCACGAATACATCGCCGATGTGACCCGTCGTTTTGCCCAGCAAGGCTATCTGGCCATTGCCCCTGAGTTGTTTGTGCGGCAAGGCGACCCGAGTGCTTACGGCGAAATCGCCAAACTGCAGGCCGAAGTCATCTCCAAAGTGCCCGATGCCCAGGTCATGGGCGACCTGGACGCCACGCTGCAATGGGCCGGACAACACGGCGGCCACGTGGACCGCGCGGCCATCACCGGCTTTTGCTGGGGTGGACGCATCACCTGGCTGTACTGCATGCACAACCCCCGGATCAAAGCGGGTGTGGCCTGGTACGGTCGCCTGGAAGGCCAAAGCACGGCCAGCACACCGCGTCATCCGGTCGAACTCGTCTCGCAACTCAAGGCCCCGGTGCTGGGCCTGTATGGCGAGGCGGACACCGGCATCCCCGTGGCGTCAGTGGACCGCATGAAAGTTGCGCTGGCACAAGCGTCAACGCAAGGCAATGCGGCGGCCCGGTCATCCCAATTTGTGCTTTACCCTGACGCACCCCACGCCTTCCACGCCGATTACCGGCCGTCTTACCGCGAAAAGCCGGCGGCAGATGGTTGGTCCAGGGCTCTAGAATGGATCAAGCGCTACGCTTGAGTCCATGTTTTTCAGGAAATTCCCATGACCTATCCCAACACCCAACTGTTCATCAACGGCCACTGGCAAGACGCCGCCGAAGGCAAGACCTTGTCCGTGGTCAACCCGGCCACTGGCAAAGAGATCGGACGCGTGGCCCACGCCAGCCGTGCCGATCTGGACGCCGCGCTGGCGGCCGCACAAAAAGGCTTTGACACCTGGCGCAACATGACCGCGCAAGAGCGCGGCAAGATCATGCGCAAGGCCGCCGTGCTGCTGCGCGAGCGCGCCCCCCAGATTGCGGCGCTGATGACGCAAGAACAAGGCAAGCCGCTGGGCGAAGCCAAGATCGAGGTGATGGCCGGTGCCGACATCATCGACTGGTTTGCTGAAGAAGGCTCGCGCACCTATGGCCGTCTGGTGCCCTCGCGCGGCAACCTCGCCATCCGCCAGATGGTGCTGAAAGACCCGGTGGGCCCGGTGGCGGCCTTCACGCCCTGGAACTTCCCCATCAACCAGGTGGTGCGCAAAGTGGGCGCCGCACTGGCCGCCGGCTGCTCCATGCTGGTCAAAGGCCCGGAAGAAACACCCGCCAGCCCCGCCGCTTTGGTGCAAGCCTTTGCCGATGCCGGCCTGCCGGAAGGCGTGCTGGGTCTGGTGTATGGCACCCCGGCTGAAATCTCCAGCTACCTGATCCCCCACCCCATCATTCGCAAAATCACCTTCACCGGCTCCACCCCGGTGGGCAAGCAACTGGCCGCCATGGCGGGCCAGCACATGAAGCGCGTCACCATGGAGCTGGGGGGACACGCCCCGGTGATCATCTGTGAAGACGCCGATGTGGCGCAAGCGGTCAAGTCCATTGGCGGCGCGAAATTCCGCAACGCCGGTCAGGTGTGCATCTCCCCCACCCGCTTTTTGGTGCACGAGAGCGTTCACGCCGAATTCGTCAAGGCCATGGGCCAACTCGCCGATGGCCTGAAAGTGGGCGATGGCATGACCGAAGGCACCCAGATGGGTCCGCTGGCCAACCCGCGCCGCATCACCGCCATGTCCGAGTTTCTGGAAGACGCCGTGCGTCGCGGCGCGCAAGTCGTGGCCGGCGGTCAACGCAAGGGCGACACCGGCAACTTCTGGGCTCCTACCGTGCTGGCCGATGTCCCGCTGGACGCGCGCATCTTCAATGACGAGCCGTTTGGCCCGGTGGCGGCCATCCGCAAATTCAACGAACTCGATGAAGCCATTGCCGAGGCCAACCGCTTGTCCTTCGGACTGGCCGGCTATGCCTTCACCCGCTCACTCAAGAACGCCGACTTGCTGACCCGCAAGGTGGAAGTGGGCATGCTGTGGATCAACATGCCGGCCATGCCCAGCGCCGAGATGCCCTTCGGTGGCATCAAGGAATCGGGGTATGGCTCGGAAGGTGGCCCCGAGGCCCTGGACGCTTACATGAACACCCGTTCGGTGGCCATCCTCAACGCCTGATCTGAACGCTTGTTCTGAACGCCCGGCCTGAGCGCCCGGCGTCCATCACAGAGGGTCTGAAGCCAACCGCTTCAGACCCTCTGTGGTTTGAGCACGCCCACGGCAAGCGCCAGCCAGGACACGATGAACGCACTGCCGCCCCAAGGCACCAGCGCGCGTGTGCCCTCAAAGCCCCAGAGTACTCTGGCGTCGATGTTCAGACAAAACAGCAGCAAGCCAGCCACCATGAGCCAACCGGCCGCCGCCAGCCAGAGGGTGTGACGCCGCTCCAGCACCACCCCGACCAGCACCAAACCCAGCGAGTGCAGCTGCTGCTGATCCAGCGACGCAGCGAACGACGCGCCCCCCTCCTGCAGGGCGGGTACATGGGCCGCCGCCGCCGACAACGCCACCGACAGGGCTGCCGACACAGCGCCCAGAACCATGAAGCATCGGGACTGGAACGACATAGGCGAGAGGTCAAGAAACGTCATGCATCACCTGTTCAACGCGCCGGCATGGCGAGTGCTTTGTCCACCATTTGCGGCGCCGTGCCGAGGTAGTGGATGGGATCACAGAAGTGATCGATCTGTGCCGCACTGACCAGGCGAGACACCTCCGGCATGGCCTTGAGCACGTCGGCCAGTGTGCGCTTGTCGGTCAGCGCTTTGCGGCAGGCGGCATAGACCACGTCGTGTGCTTCGTTGCGGCCGAGGATGGGTGCCAGGCCCATCATCACGGCTTCCGCGACGATCAGGCCACCGGTGGAGTCCAGGTTGTGTTTCATGCGCACCGTGTCCACTTCCAGACCGCTCAGCATGAACACCGCTTGCGAGACGGCGCCTGCGGTGTGCAGGAACGCCTCGGGAATCGCCACCCACTCGGCCTGCCACGGCCCGGTGGCGCGTTCAAAATCATGCACCGCACCATCCAGGGCCAGTCCCGCCAGGTGGCGCACGGTTTTGGCGGCGCCAATCATCACCTCGCAGCTGATGGGGTTGCGCTTTTGCGGCATGGTGCTCGATGCCCCGCGGCCTTGCACAAAGGGCTCGAACACTTCACTGAATTCGTTGGCCATCATCAGCGACACATCAAACGCCATCTTGCCCAGCGACATGGTGACCAGTCCCAGCCATTGCACGGTTTCGGCCAGGCTGTCGCGAGCGGTGTGCCAGGTGGTGACGGGCACGCCGAGTTGCAGCTCCTGCATCATGGCGGCTTGCACGTCCAGCCCACGATCGCCCAGCGACGCCAGGGTTCCGCCCGCGCCGGCGAACTGTCCCACCAGCACGCGCGGGCGCAGCTCGTGCAGGCGCTCCAGATTGCGCTCCACCATGCCCAGCCAGATGGCGCACTTCAAGCCCAGCGTGGTGGGCAAGGCGTGTTGCAGGTGGGTACGGCCCGCCATCGGTGTGTCGCGGTACTCGTGGCTCAACCGTCGGAGTTGCACCGAGACGGCACGCAGGTCTTGCTCCAGCAATTCGAGGCCCTGACGAATCTGCAACACCAGTGCGGTGTCCATGATGTCTTGCGTGGTGGCGCCCCAGTGCAGATATTTACCGGGTTCGCCCAGCCCTTCGGCCACCTGATGCACCAACGGCAGGATCGGGTAGCCCACGTTGTGCGTTTCTCGCTGCAGTCGCTCCATGTCCAGCTGGACGCCATGCGCACCGGCTGCGATGGCCTGTGCCGCCTCGCCGGGAATCAGACCCAGCCGCCCCTGCGCGACGGCCAAGGCCACCTCGGCATCCACATAGCGAGCCAGTGTGGCGGTGTCGGCCCAGACCTGACGCATCGCGTCGGTGGAAAACAGGCTGCCCAGAAAACGGTTGTCGATGAGGGTGGCGTGCATGCGGTGTCCTGAAAAAATCCAAACGGAGTGTCACGGTCCAGGGTGATGATCGCAAAGCGGATGCCACCACACCCCACGGTCGGGGAGGACTCGATGTGTTCATTCTAGGAGGGGGACGCCGGCAGGAACTGTTGCCCCCTGCCCCTGCATGACAGCGCACCGGGCCAACGGGCCAACGAGCCAACGAGCCAACGGGCAGACACGTGGGCGGTGTCACACCGCGGGCAGGTCCTGCCAGTCGGTGGTGTAGTTGGGCGACTTGCGCTCCTGGCGCATCTGCCACTGCGTGTACGCCCCTTGCGTGGACACCTTGACGGTACCGCGTCCAAAGCGCTGGTTGAGCGTGTCGAGCGCGACCATCAGCCGTGTGTTGGAGGCCCGCACGGGCTCCAGCAGATCGCCCTGCCGGTGCGACACGGGGCTGATTTCGCTCAGCACAATGCCCGCCTTTTTGTACTGGTACCCTGGCTGGAACATGCGGTGGCACAGGTGGTGGGCCCAGCGGTTGACCTCCATCGTGTCGTCGGTGGGCACGGGCAGTGGCACGGCCAGGCTGGGCGTGTATTGCGGCAAGTCCTGGCGAAACCGGTTGGTCTGCAGAAACACTTGGATCACGGCTGCGTGGCTGTTCTGGGCGCGCAATTTGGCGCAGGCGTTGGCCACAAACGTCGAGAGCGCGTCCTGGAGCACGGGCAGATCGGTGACCATCTGCCCAAACGATCGGCTGGCAATGATCTGCTGCCTGGCGGGTTGCACCTCTTGCAACTCCATGCAGGGAATTTCCTGCAACTCGCGCTGCGTTTTTTCCATCACCACACCAAATTCGGCTCTCAAGGTGGCCACGTGTGCGTCCCGCAAATCGAGCACGGTGGTGATGCCATGTTGCGACAGTCGCCGGGTGAGCCGACGCCCCACGCCCCATACCTCGTCGACGGGAATGCGCTGCAGCAGTTGTGCTTTTTGGGCGTCGCTCAAGTCGTTGTAGTTGAACACCCCGCGCGAGCGTGGGTGCCGCTTGGCCACATGGTTGGCCAGTTTGGCCAGGGTCTTGGTGGGGCCGATGCCCACGCACACGGGGATGCCCGTCCACTGCCCCACCCGCTGGCGCATGGCATAGCTCAGCTCGCGCAGCCTGGGCAGGCCGGTGAGATCGGCAAAGCACTCGTCGATGGAATAAACCTCGTGCCGGGGAGCAAATTCGCTCAGTATCTGCATGACGCGGTTGGACATGTCGGCATACAAGGCGTAGTTGCTGCTCATGGCCAACATGCCGTGCTGGTCGGCCAGCGCCTTGCACTCGAACCAGGGCTGTCCCATCTTCACGCCCAGGGCCTTGGCTTCGTTGGAGCGCGACACCACGCAACCATCGTTGTTGGACAACACCACCAGGGGAACCTGCGCCAGATCCGGGCGGAAGACCCGCTCGCAACTCACATAAAAATTGTTGCAGTCCACCAGGGCCAACTGCTGCACGGTGTGTCCCATGGCACGCCCTCAGTAGAGCTTGTGCAGGTTGTAGGTGACCACACCCCAGACAGAAAATTCCTCGCCTTCCTTGACCACGATGGGGGGATAGAGTTTGTTTTCTGCGACCAGCTTGATCACGCCGCCACGCCGGTGCAGGCGTTTCACCGTGAACTCGTTGTTCAACACGGCCAGCACGATGTTGCCGTGCTTGGGTTCGATCGAGCGATCGACCAGCAACGCGTCGCCCTCGTAGATGCCGGCATCGATCATGGAATCGCCCTTGACCCGGAAGAGGTGCGTTGCACACTCATTGCGAATCAGGTGGTCGTTGAGGTCCACGCGCTTGCGTGTGTGGTCGGCCGCGGGAGACGGAAAACCGGCGGGCACCTTCCAGCCGCACACCGGCAACCACACCTTGCTGTCGGGGATGAAAACGGGTGGCGGCGGTGAACTGGTGACGGAATGCATGCACCCGAATATACTGTATATCCATACAGATATTCAAGCTGAATCGCCGTCGCCCGCCTTCGTCAGCTTGCGTCAGTCATGCACGCGCCTGACGCTCACATCGGACCTTCACTCGACCTTCACTCGACCTTCACCCGGACCTCGGCTCTGACGCTCACCCCAACGCCACCCCCGACGCTGGCCGGAAAACGCCGGCAAAGTACGCCGCCAGTTCGTCAACGCCGTCCAGCGGCAGCACATGGGCCACGTACTGGTCGGGGCGCACCACCACCAGACAACCCGTGTCGCGGTTGATGCCACGCATGGCAAAGATATCGCCCATCCCCTTGTGGTCCACGCAGAACACTTTTTCGTGGTCTTGCAGGCCCAGCTTGCCGGTCTTGGGTTTGAACAGCGAGGGCATCGTCTCGTAGGCCAGCTGGTCGAAGGTTTGCTGGAACACGGCGCGAACATCGATCACCGCATCAACGTCTTCCCCCGGTCGGGTGTGTTGGACCACCGGCGAGTGGGGGTGGGTTTCCAGCCAGTCGGCCAGCCGGTGGATGGCAGAGCCCGCCTGGGAACCGTCGGCCTTGCCGGCAAAGACATAGAGGCGCCAGCGCGCATCCGCCTCGGCCACATGACCCAACTGCATCTGCTTGGCGTCGGACAGGCGCACCACCGGGGCCGAGTGAAAGCGCCGCCCGATCTCCAGCCCGCTGGCCAGCGCCTGGTGGGGCGAGGTGGCAAACAGGGTGGACGCGTCGTACTTCACCGCGGTGCCCCCGGTGAACTCGAGGTTGTCCTTGAATTGACGGATGATGCGCGGCTCTTGCGTGCCATCGCGCTCGGCCTGCGTGGTGGGCGCCGACATGATGCGTGACCACTGGTGGTCGGTTTCCACCAAACGCTTGGCTTCGGTCAGCCGCTCCCTGGAGTAGCTGCGCAGCAGGCTGGCATCGGCGCGCCCCTGCAGCACGTGCACCAGCTTCCAGCCCAGGTTGAAGGTGTCTTGCATGGACACGTTCATGCCCTGCCCGGCCTTGGGCGAATGCGTGTGACAGGCGTCGCCCGCGGTGAACACGCGGGGGTTGCGGTCCACGCCCTCGGGCACGTCATCGAACTTGTCGGTGATGCTGTGACCGATGTCGTAGATGGACCACCAGACCACCTCCTTCACATCGAGCGAATACGGCCGGATGATGCGGTTGGCCGCGGCAATCATGTCGTCCTGGGTGAACTTGCGGTGTGCCGCCTTCTCATCCGGGCGCAGCTTGTCCAGCTCGACATACATGCGGAAGATGTAACCGCCTTCGCGTGGCAGGACCAGCACGTTGCCTTCCTTGGCCGAGGAAATCAGGCACTTCTGGCGCACATCGGGGAAGTCGGTGTTGGCCAGGATGTCCATCACGCCCCAGGCCTGGTGGGCCGCGTCGCCGTGCAGCTTGCCGCCAATCGCGTTGCGCACGGCCGAGTGCGCGCCATCACACCCCACCACGTAGTTGGCCCGCACCGTGCGGGTGCCGCCCCAGTTCACACCGGTGGAGTCCTTCAACGTGACCGTGACCGGGTGATCGTCGGTGGTGGGATCGATCGTGAGGCCCACCACTTCCCAGCCGTAGTCGGGTTCGAGCCGCGAGGCTGAATTTTTCATCACCTCGAGGAACAACTCGTGCAGGCGCGCCTGGTTGATCAGGATGTGCGGCATCTCCGAGCTGTCATCGGCCACGTCCTGCACACGGCCCACGCGTGTGATGTGGTCGGGGTTTTGCGGGTCGGGCATCCAGAAGGCGGTTTGGTTGACCCAGTAGGTTTCGCGCTTGACCTTGTCGGCAAAGCCAAACGCCTGGAACATTTCCATCGTGCGCGTGTTGATGCCGTCGGCCTTGCCCTTGATGATGTTGGAGGACATGCGCTCGGTGATCATCGTCGTGATCTCGGGGAACTGCGACAACTGCGCTGCCAGACACAAACCGGCCGGTCCGGTGCCGGCAATCAGCACGTCCACTTGCTCGGGCAGCGGCTCGTTCGGGCCACGGTTGCGGCGGTTGGCGGCTGCCGGCTTGATGTCGGGGTTACCGCCCCGGAATCCGTCTTTGTAGAACTGCATGTCTCGTCTCCCGCCTCTGAAAAAAGCCACGAAATATCGACCAATGCGAAATAATAACTATACTTACCAATAGATGTCAAGATGGTATGTACAAATGCAAAAAACAGGGGTAATCTCACCCTCCAATCCATTCTCGACGACTCATCACCATGAACAACACCATGGCTGTGCTGGACATGGCGGGCCACCTGATCCGGCGCCTGCACCAGCAATCCACCTCCCTCTTTGCGCAGAGAACCCAGGCAGCGGGCTTTGACCTGACGCCGGTCCAGTTTGCTGCCCTGGACGCCATTCAGTCGCACCCCGGCAGCGACCAGTCACGCGTGGCCGAAATGATCGGGTACGACCGGGCCACCATCGGCGGCGTGATCGACCGACTGCTCAAAAAAGGCTGGATCAACCGCGTCACCAGCGAGAAGGACCGCCGTTCACGAGAGCTCTCGCTCACCGCAGAAGGCAGCCGGATCCTGCAGGCCCTGACCCCCCTGGTGAAAGCCCTGCAACACGACATCCTGCTGCCCCTGAACGAATCCGAGCAATCGTTCTTCATGCACCTGACGCGCCGGGTGGTCTGGGAAGAGAAGCCTGCGCAAACGCCCTGACCCCTGGCACATCCAGGCCATCTATCAGGGCCATCTATCAGAGCCATTTATCCGCCTCATCCCCACCCCCTCTCCCGACAAGACAGACCCGTCGGTTAACTTTGACGGCATTTTGCGCCGCTGACCACCTCCATTCCGCACACCCATCAATTGATAAGCCAACTTATTTATTAAAGGTGAGTTTTTCGTATTACGCCCCAGCCAACCACCAGCCAACTACCAGCCAATTGCAAACCAATCAGTCCATTTGCCCCGTTTGTCCCTCTGCTAGCATGCGGCCATGACGGCTTCAAACCTGGACCATCTGGTGGTCGTGTCGCCCACGCTGGAAGAAGGCGTGCGCTGGTGTGAGCAGCACCTGGGCGTTCAACCCGGGCCGGGTGGCACCCACCCATTGATGGGCACCCACAATCGGCTGCTGAACATCGCCTCGCCGGCCTTTCCCAACGCCTACCTCGAAATCATCGCGCTCGACCCCTCGGCCACGCCCACCCGTGCACACGGTCTGCGCCGCTGGTTCGACATGGATGACGAGCGACTGCTGGCGCGGGTGCAGTCGCAGGGGCCGATGCTTGCGCACTGGGTGGCTCGAACGCCCGATGTTCATCAGGCCGTCGACCACTGGCGCCGCTTGGGTGCCGAACCCGGTGAGGTGCTACAGGCCTCGCGCGAGACCCCAGCGGGCCTGTTGCAGTGGAAGATCACGGTTCGCGATGATGGGCAACGCTTGTTCGACGGCACCTTGCCCACCCTCATTGAATGGGGAGCGGTACACCCCACCGACCACATGCCATCCAGCGGCGTCATGCTCGATCGACTCATCTTGAAACACCCGCAGCCGCAGGCCCTGAGCGCCTGCTTGCGTGCCGCGGGGCTGCCGGAAAACCCCTCCCTGGTGATCCAGGCCGGCACTCCCGCCCTCGAGGTTCGGTTTCAGGCGCTGGGCGCAGAGCGCCACATCCCACCGCTTCACGCCTTCACGTCCCTCGCCTGATGCGCTCTCCGCTCGTCATCGCCATGTGCGCGGGGCAAATCGGCAATTTGCTCCCGCATGTGGTGGTACCCGCTGTGATGACCGCTCACCTCATGCCCTTGTGGGGCTTGAGCAATTCAGAAGCGGGCCTGATGGCAGCCGCATACGCCGCGGGTTACATGCTGGCCGTGCCCATCCTGAGTTCGTTGACCGATCGACGCGATGCGCGCGTGATTCTGCTCTTGGGCTCGCTCTTCAGCGCAGTGGCCACGTTCTGCTTTGGGGCCTTCGCGCAAGGCCTGTGGTCAGCGCTCGTTCTGTGGGCCCTGGCAGGCATTGGATTTGCCGGCGCTTACATGCCAGGCTTGCGGGCCTTGACCGATCGACTCGATGCCGCCGACGTGTCGCGCAGTGTGACGCTCTACACCTCGAGTTATTCCCTTGGCGTGGGCCTGTCGTTTTTGGTGTCGCAGTGGGTGGCCGAGCACATCGACTGGCACTGGGCGTTTTATCTGACCAGCCTGGGCCCGCTGGTGATGGTGGGGGTGGCGTGGTCCCTGCAAACCGTTCAACCACCGCCCCCCCATGGCCATCTGCTGGATGTGCGTCCGGTCTTGCGCAACCGACCGACGATGGGTTACATCCTGGGTTATGGCGCCCATTGTTTCGAGTTGTATGGGCTACGCACCTGGCTGGTGGGCTTTTGGACTTTCGTTGTGCAACGTCACGCGGGCACCACCTGGTTTGACCCGATGACAGTGAGCGTCATCGTGACCGTGCTCGCCATGCCGGCCAGCATCTGGGGCAACGAATTGTCGTTGCGCTTTGGACGCCACCGCGCCATCACCGTCGTGCAAGGGTCGTCTGCGTGTGTCGCCTTGCTGATTGGCCTGAGCACCGAGGCCTCATTGGGCTGGCTCCTGGCGTGTGTGCTGGTCTATGCCATCACCGTGCCGGCCGATTCAGGTTCTCTGACGGCGGGGATGAGTTCCACCGCCGAGCCCGGTTTCAGAGGGGTCACGCTGGCCCTGCATTCCACCGTGGGCTTTGGGCTGTCTGCCCTGGCCGGATGGTTGGTGGGGGTGGCCTTGGACACATTTGGTGGAGCCAACGAACCAGGGGCCTGGACCGCGGCGTTCACGGTGTTGGCGGCTGGAGTGGCGCTGGGTCCACTGGCGTTGCGATGGTCGCGCCGGCAATAGCATTCCCTCCCTCTGTCCGGTGCCATTACCGTGACTGCAGGCCAAGCAGATACTCCGCCACCGCACAAGCCGCATCGCGGGTGAATTCTCCGGCTCGCATGCGCGACAACACCTCGGGCAGTGCCAGGCAAAGAAACTCACTGACTTCGCCATCCTGGTTCGTCGGCGTTTCTGTGTCTGACACGAGGGTGGTGTACAAAAACAGGGTTTCACTGTGCCAGCCTTGTGGCTCAAGCCGTTCGGTGGTGACAACGGATGGCAAGGCCAGCACGGTCGACAAACGACGGCCAAGCCCCGCCTCCTCCAGAATTTCGCGCACCGCACACCCATGGGGTTGCTCACCAGCGGGAAGGCCACCCGCAGCCAGGTTGTCGAGCAACCCGGGATCTATGGACTTGTTGAATGCACGACGACCGCACCACATGCGCCCGTCAGTTGTCAGCCCGTGCACATGCGACGCGTGGCTGCGCAAGCCGAAAAAACGGAAAGCAGCGCGCTCCAGGCGAAACAACTCCGCTTGCGGATAAGGCCAAGCCGCCTCCTGCATGCTCCAGCAGGAGTAGGCCTCATCGCGCCACCCCACCACGTCCCCCTGCCGATACAACTGCAGAGCAACCGCTTGCAAGATTTCCTCTCGCCTGCCGGGACTGAATTGTTCTGCCATCCATACCCACCTGGAACCCGCCTCAATCAGCGGAGCGTCCCCTGGCAAGAGTTGCCTGAACAATTGAATGTGCTCAGGGGACATGAACCCCACGGGTTGCGAAAGTCCCTGCAGAGTCCAGTGGCACCATCCAGGCGGCATGGGTTCACGGGCCCCCTGCAACAGGCCTTGCAAATACTGCTGATCGAGTGGACCCAATGGCATGGTCATGAAGCGAGGATCGGCACAGGTGATGCCCAAGGCTGGATTCAACGCATCATGATTTTGCCGTATACCAAGTCTTCGTGCCGTTCACGATACGCACCACCAGCAACATCACCGGCACCTCAATCAACACGCCCACCACGGTGGCCAGGGCGGCGCCTGACTGAAAGCCAAACAAGCCGATGGCAGCCGCGACTGCAAGCTCGAAAAAGTTGGACGCCCCGATCAACGCAGAGGGACAGGCCACCGAGTGCTTTTCCCCCAATTGACGGTTGAGCCAGTAAGCCAGTGCCGAGTTGAAAAACACTTGAATCAGGATGGGCACGGCCAGCAGGGCAATCACCAGCGGTTGCTGAATGATGGCTTCACCCTGGAAAGCAAACAGCAACACCAGCGTGGCGAGCAGCGCGGTGATGGACCAAGGGCCTATCTGGGCCATCGCGGCATCAAAGGCGTCCTGGCCTTTGGACATCAAGGTTTTCCGCCACAGCTGCGCCAGCACCACCGGAATCACGATGTAGAGCACCACCGACGTCATCAAGGTGTCCCACGGCACGGTGATGGCGGAAATGCCCAGCAAAAACCCCACCAGGGGCGCAAACGCAAACACCATGATGGTGTCGTTCAGGGCCACCTGTGACAGGGTGAACAGCGGATCGCCCTGGGTGAGGCGACTCCAGACAAACACCATGGCCGTGCACGGGGCGGCCGCCAGGAGAATGAGCCCGGCGATGTAGCTGTCGAGCTGGTCTGCGGGCAACAGCGGCGCAAACCAGTGGCGAATGAACAGCCAGCCCAGAAATGCCATCGAGAACGGCTTGACCAACCAGTTGACAAACAGCGTCACACCAATGCCGCGAACGTGCTGACGGACCTCATGCAGAGCGCCAAAATCCACCTTGACCAGCATGGGGATGACCATCACCCAGATCAACAAGCCCACCGGCAAGTTGACCTGTGCCACCTCCAGCGAGCCAATGGCCTGAAACACACCGGGGAAAAATTGTCCGAGCGCAATCCCCAGCACGATGCACAACAACACCCAAAGCGTCAGGTACCGCTCAAAGACGGTCATGGGGGCTGGGGCTGCGTTGCTGGGCGTCACTTCACCTTGAACGCTCATGATCCGCTCCTGCCCAGGTCACGCGCGGTTCGCTCGATCGTGAGCTTGCTCAAGGCGTCGGCGGGCAAGTTCACAAAGATTTCCAGACGCTTTCGAATCAGGTGCAGTGTCTGAAGAAAAGCTCTGCGCTTGTGGTCGTCGTCGCCATCGCCTTCAGACGGATCGGCGTAACCCCAGTGGGCGGTGGCAGGTTGTCCTGGCCAGAAGGGGCACACTTCTCCCGCCGCGTTGTCACAAACGGTGATCACCAGGTCCATGTGGGGCGCATCCGCCTGGCCAAACTCGTCCCAGCTTTTGCTGCGAAGCCCTTCGGTCGGAATGCCCGCCTGGGTCAGTGTCTCGAGGGCCAAGGGATTGGGGCGTTGATGCTCGCGCGGGCTGCTGCCGGCCGAATAGGCCTTGAAGCGTCCCTGACCCAGATGGTTCAGGAGGGCCTCAGCCAGGATGCTGCGCGCCGAGTTGTGGGTGCACAAGAACAAGACGTTCAAGGGTTGGGAAGTCGTCATCATGGGCTTTTTCGACAGTGACAGGAAGTGGCTGTGGCTGTGGTTTCGAGGCTCACACCACGTGTGTATTCATGAAATTGTCATTATTGTGAAACTATATGTCCGAATGATGACGCATCAACTTTTACACAAAATTGTCACATTCACTCACCAAAATGACCGGTTTTCAATCGGGGACTCACGGTCATGGATTTGATTCTTTGGCGGCACGCCGAAGCCAACGAACTGCATGAAGGTGAAGCCGACATGGAGCGACCGCTCACGTCGCGAGGCGAGCGTCAGGCCCAGCGCATGGCGCGCTGGCTCGACAAACAATTGCCTGAAGGCACGCGCATTGTGTGCAGCCCGGCGGTACGGGCGCAACAAACCCTGACGGCGTTGGGTCGCAAATACAAGTTGCGTGATGAACTCTCCCCTCAGTGCAACCACGACCATGTGCTGGAACTGGTGCAGTGGCCACACGGCAAGCACGCCGTTCTGGTAGTGGGTCATCAGCCCTACCTGGGTCGCACGGCGGCCAAGCTGCTCCATCTCGTGGATGAAGAAGTGTCCATGCGAAAGGGCGCCGTCTGGTGGTTTCGCACGCGTGTGCGAGACAGTGAACCGCGGACGGTGCTGATGTCTGTCCAAAATCCCGACATGCTGTAAATCACGCATCCGAGCGAGGAAACCACGCCATGACCGCCAAAATTGAAATCGATGATGTGCAGATGGAAAAACTGCGCATGGATTTGCTCGACAGCCTGGACGAGGAGATTGAAACCGAGCTGGAGGACCGCGACGACGTGGCGGCCCTGTTGATGCGACAGCACCACCGCTCGGAACGTCTCACCTATTTCCGCGAACTGCTGCGCTTGCAAAGTGAATTGGTGAAGTTGCAAGATTGGGTGGTGGCCAACAAGCACCGGGTGGTGGTGCTGTTTGAGGGACGTGACGCAGCGGGCAAGGGAGGCGTCATCAAGCGCATCACCCAGCGCCTGAATCCCCGCATCTGCCGTGTCGCCGCATTGCCCGCCCCCAACGATCGGGAAAAGACACAGTGGTATTTCCAGCGTTACGTGGCGCATCTGCCCGCCGCCGGTGAAATGGTGCTGTTCGATCGCAGCTGGTACAACCGAGCCGGCGTCGAGCGTGTCATGGGGTTTTGCTCGGACGACGAGTACGAGGAATTTTTCCGCTCGGTGCCCGAATTTGAAAAAATGCTGGTGCGCAGCGGCATTCAGTTGGTGAAGTACTGGTTCTCCATCACCGACGACGAGCAGCATGCCCGTTTCCTGGCGCGAATCCACGACCCGCTCAAGCAGTGGAAGCTCAGCCCCATGGACCTGGAAAGTCGTCGTCGCTGGGAAGATTACACGCGGGCCAAAGAGTCGATGATCGAGCGCACACACATCCCCGAGGCACCGTGGTGGATTGTGCAGGCGGTTGATAAAAAGCGGGCTCGGCTCAACTGCATCGACCACCTGCTCTCCCTGGTGCCTTATCACGAGATCGAGCATCCGGACGTCTTGCTTCCCGCTCGGGTTCGTCATCCCGAGTACATTCGCAACCCGGTTCCCTCGGACATGATCATCCCTGAAAAATATTGAGCGCCCTTTTTTGAAATAAAACTGTCACGATTCGCGGTCTTTTTCAACCATAATCACCCTCTTACTTCGTGTTTGCCGTCAAACCAGTGATTGGATTGTTGTTATGCGCACCATCAAAAAAGTCCGTCGACTCATTCTCAATCAGCCGCAAAGCCAGGCGGCCGAAACGCTGTCTCGATTGATCCTGTCGCTGGAAAATGAGACGGAGTTCTCGATTTCCGATTTGTACCGACTTGACCTCAAAGAGTTTGAGCTGGCTATCCGCCTGCTGGAAGAATGGCGACTGGATCGCTACTACGAGGGCAAGGCCAAGCTGTTTGATGTGTCAGTGCACTACCACCAACTGGTGGCTGATGCGGCCAAGGCCAGTGACGGCAAGTAAACCCTGCTTGGGCCGCAACTCGCGGGTGTGACGAGTAGTGGGATTCAGCACCGTCACTGTTTTGACTTCTATCCGTCATCACGTTTTCATGCAATCCTTTCAGACTTCAGAGGTACAAACACTCTGGAGCACTGATGAAAGAAATTCCGACCCCCACCCTGGATCTCTCCCTGATTTCTCTGCCTCGGGGGTCACTTCATCAACCAAGCACTGCACCTGAGCCGCCGAATCAAGGCGTTACTCCCCGTGGGGGCATCACGGTCCAGTGGGCTCGACATCTCGACGAAGTCCGCGCCGCACAGAGACTGAGACACGACGTATTTGTCCATGAAATGGGCGCCAAGCTGCCCGTGATCGTCGAGGGTCATGACATTGACCTGTTTGACGACTATTGTGAACATCTGCTCGTCAAGGACGAATCCAGTGGAGGGGTCATTGGCACCTACCGTTTGCTGACCCCCACCCAGGCCCGCCGGCTGGGCTCCACCTACACGGACACCGAGTTCGACCTGACCCGCCTGCGCAGCATCCGCGAACGCATGGTGGAGCTTGGCCGTAGCTGCGTGCACCCCGAGCATCGCCAAGGCAGCGTGATTCTGGCGTTGTGGGGAGCCTTGGCCGAATTCATGCATCAGAACTCCCTGGACATCATGATCGGCTGCGCCAGTGTGCCCATGATGGTGCATGGAGTGGCCAGTCCACAAACGGCCGCCAGCATCTGGCACCAGTTGCGTCAATCGCACCTGGCCGGGATCGAGTGGCAAGTGCGTGCGCGTCTGCCGTTGCCGGTGGACATGCCGCTCGATGATGCCGTGGTGGAGCCACCTGCCCTGATCAAGGGCTATTTGCGTCTGGGTGCAAAGGTGTTGGGCGCCCCGGCCTGGGACCCGGACTTCAATACGGCAGATTTGCCCATGATGATGCGTCTGCAGGACTTGCCGTCACGCTATCGTCGCCATTTTCTGAAGGGGGCTTGAGCAAGCGTCAGGTCTGGGCAACTTGATGTCCGCTCAGCCTTGCTGACTCACGGGGTGTATCGAATGCCGAACGACACCCAGCGCGAATCGCTGGTACTGTGCTGTTGGCGGCCCACGGTCATGTCCACCTGGAACAGATCGGGGCGAATGGAGTAACGGAAACCGGTTTGAACGTAAGGTGAAGCCGAGCTGTCTCCAAAGGCCTCGGCAATGCCCAGCAGTCTGGAACCCAGTTTCAGCTCACTGCCCACCCCCCAGGTCGTTTTGTGGTTGCCCGTCGCCTTGTCCTTCAGCAAGCCCACGTTGACGTGCATGATGACGGCATCTTGCTGGAACGAACGTGAAATGGGAATGTAGGCGTAGGTGTTGCCCAGCAGGTTGGGACCCGGGTTGACAGCCGGATGCATGACGTGCCCCACGGCAATGCCCCAGCCCCAGTCGTTCGTGCTGAGCTTGCGCATCAAGGTTTTACCCTGAATGATGTAATCCTGTGTGCGAACCCCTTCTGCGTCGTGGGCCACGCCAGTGCCCAGACTCACTTCGAAATTTCCAAAGGGATTGCAAGCCGGCAGCGCCCAGGACTCCGAGCTGTTGCGATAACGACGGCTCCAGCTCTCGAGTTGACACTGACCTTCATTGGTCAGGCGTGCATCGTCGGTCACAAAGGGGCGAGCCGCCAAGCTGAATTCGTGGCCAGTCAGCATCAACAACACGACACCAAAACGCTTCATGACGTCACAAAATTAGTTGGCCGGATTCATCAAAGAACGGATACGGTCCAGGGCTGTCCACCGCATGGACTTGATGCGTCACCAGTTGTTCACCATTCCACCAATGCAGCAGATAGCCCGCCGGTTCCATGCGGAACTCCGCAGCAGCGTCGGGCGCCAGATCGAGTTGCACGGTGTGCGCTGTGCTGGGACACGTGAGTGTTGACCGTCCAGCCACCAGGGCATGGATATGACGGTGCAAATGACCACACACGATGCGTTCAACTTGCGGGTGTTGACCAATCAGTTTTGTGAAGGCGTGTCGTTGCTCCAGTCCGATGTCATCCATGTGGCCAATGCCGGTGATGAAGGGCGGATGGTGCATCACCACCAGTGTGGGGGTGTCAGGTGCTTGCGCCAATACGGCGTCCAACCAAGAAAGCCGTTCACTGCAGAGGACACCCGAACTGTCGCCGGGCATCACGGTGTCCAGGCCGACAATACGAACCGGCCAATCGTCGGACTGCAGAGCGAATTGCCAGAAACCTGTTGTCGAAATGCCCGGATGAGCGCGAAATACCTGGCGCATGTGCTCGCGATCATCGTGGTTGCCAGGCACCATGAGCACCGGCATGGTCAAACGATCCAGCAGATTTTCCAGCCGCTCATACTCGACCACGGAACCTGCGTCCACCAGATCGCCACTGATAACAACTACATCCGGTTGCTGTGGCAATTGCAGCAGGTGATCAATCGCATGCGAGAGCATCTGGTGCGTGTCGACCACCGAGTAGGCCAGTTGGCCTTCGGGCTTGATGTGGGTGTCGCTGAATTGGGCAATCAACATGGCGAGGTTCCTGGTCAGAGTTTATACCGCGTTACTCCATGAGGGCTTCGGTGGCCTTCACGAGTTCCGGCAAAGCAGCTTCAGGGGTCTTGTCGCCACGCATCACACTGGCCACCACGTCACGCTGGGCGCGCCAGATGCGAACGGATTGACCACCGGGATAACCGCCCCAGGGCAGTGATTTGTCGATTTGCGTGGTAGCAGTGCGGAAGTTGGGGTTTTTGTCATAGAAGGGGCCCAGGTAATCGGCGCCCAGGGCCAGCTGGTTGGTGGGCAGATAACCGGTCATTTCAACGACCACTTTTTGAGCCTCAGGGCTGGTGACGAACTTGATGAACTCCCACGCAGCCTTTTGTTTGGCAGGGTCCTTGGCCATCATCACCACCGCGTTGCCCCCCGTCGGCACGCCACCAGCGGCCTTGTTGTCGAGAGGGAAGCGGGCCGTCGACCAATCGAACTTCGTGCCCACCATGTCGGTCACAATTTTCAGATGCGCCGGAGTGGAAAACAAAATGCCGGTCTTGCCTGCTCCAAACTGCTGACGCGATTGATCCCAGTCCACCAGTTGCATGCCCCCATCGGTCACAAAGCGGCGCATGGTTTTCAAGGCTTGCAAACCTACTGCGTTATTGAAGCCCACCTTTTTGGTGCCAGGCTCCACCAGTTTGCCCCCGAGCTGGTAAATCATGCCCTGAAACAACCAGTCATCGGGCCAGGCGTTGACGTCATAGGACATTCCATTGACATCTCCACCCAGTGCCTTGATCCTGCCA